>JACQQK010000068.1 GCA_016207065.1 Nitrospinota bacterium | reverse complement strand
GGGCCTTCGAACAAAAGTTCCTTCTCCCCTTGCGGGAGAAGGTTAGGATGAGGGGTGTTTCTCCCTCACCCTTGCCCTCTCCCATCAAGGGAGAGGGTGATACAGTATCCCTTCTCCCCTTGCGGGAGAAGGTTAGGATGAGGGGGGTAAAAGAGCCGAAGGCTCTCTTTGTTACTTTTACTCATGCAACATGCGGGTTAAGAGGCTCGTCCGTCAATAGCGGCGGAGAACCCGCGGAGCCCAAGTATAACAAATTGCAGGCGATTGAAAAGGGGTAATCGTCCCGGCGTGGGTTAAAAAAAACGGTCCGGTTTTTGAAAATACTCACTCTGGTTTGTTGAGAAAGAGCCGGAGGTTTCGCGGTTTCACGAATGCGTGTTCGCCCTCCCGCAGATTGAGCGTTTCGTAGCGCTCCGCGGACAGCTCGGCTTCGACCGGCTCGCCGTTGTCGCGACGGACCAGTTCGAGGCGCACACCCTGCGGACCACGGCTTCGATCGCCGTCTTGCCGGAGAGGATGCGGTCGATCTCGATATCGTGGGGCTGGACGTATCCTATCGCCGGGCAATCCTGCGCGTTGGCGTGCTCCGGGACTTCGATCTCGATCGCGCCGATGCGCGCCAACCCCCGGTGGATCCGGCCGTGAAAAAAGTTCGCGTTGCCGAGAAAGTTGTACACGAAGGGGTTGGCCGGGCGGCGATAGACCTCGTCGGGCGTTCCCGACTGCTCGACTTGCCCGTTGTTCATCACCGCCACGCGGTCGGCCACTTCCAGCGCCTCTTCCTGGTCGTGGGTGACGAAGACGCTGGTCACGTGGAGTTCGTCATGGAGCCGTCTCAGCCACCGGCGCAGTTCCTGGCGTATTTTCGCGTCCAGGGCGCCGAACGGCTCGTCCAGCAGTAACAGTTTGGGCTCGACCGCCAGCGCGCGGGCCAGCGCGACCCGCTGGCGTTGTCCGCCGGAAAGCTGGGAGGGATAGCTCCCCGCCAGCCAGTCGAGTTGCACGAGTTTGAGCAGGTCGTGGACCTTGGCGCGGATGTCGCGTTCGGGCAGGCGCAGTTTGCGGGGACGCACCCGCAGGCCAAAGGCGACGTTTTCGAAAACGGTCATGTGGCGGAACAACGCGTAGTGCTGGAACACGAAGCCCACGCGCCGGTCGCGGACGTTCCGGTCCGTCGCTTCCTCGCCGTGGATGAGGATCTCGCCCGCGTCGGGAACTTCCAGACCCGCCAGGATTCGGAGCAGAGTGGTTTTGCCGGACCCGGAAGGGCCGAGAAGGGCCGCCAGTTCCCCGGTTTCCGCCCGGAAACAAACGTCCTTGAGGGCGGTATGACCGCCGAATTTCTTGGTAATGCCTCTAGCCTCGATACTCATGCCGTTACCTCCTTGGAGCTCCTGACAAAATGAATCATTTGGCTCGACTCTCAAATTACTCCCCTCCCTTGAGGGAGGGGGCTGGGGGAGGGTGAATCTGGCTTTTCACCCCCAGCTATTGTTAGGCGCTCTTAGCCAGGTTCTCCGGCGGATCGCCGGGATTTCCACTCGACCAGTTTTCTCGCCGCCAATGTCGCCAGCGCCAGCAGGACCAGCAGGGACGCGACGACGAACGCGGCGGAGAAGTTGTATTCGTTGTACAGGATTTCCGCGTGCAGGGGCAGGGTGTTGGTCGATCCGCGGATGTGACCCGACACCACCGACACGGCGCCGAACTCGCCCATCGCCCGCGCGTTGCAGAGGATGGTCCCGTAAAGCAGTCCCCATTTAACGTTTGGCAGGGTGACGCGCCAGAACGTCTGGAAACCGGAGGCGCCCAACACGCGGGCGGCTTCCTCCTCCTCGGCCCCCTGTTCCTGCATGAGGGGGATGAGTTCCCTGGCGCCGTCCGGAACGCCGTTGAATACGCCGACGGCGTAGCCGAGAACGCCGCCCCGAAACTCGCCGTGCAGTTGCACGCCTATGTCCCGGTTGGGGACCAGGGCGGAGGGCAAGGCGCGTTCCACGAACTCCAAGGTCCGGGCCGATTGAAGCTGTTCCAGCCCGAATGGAGTCTTGAATTTCCCGATCCGCAGTTTCGCCTCGGGTAGATAGTTGACGCCGAAATAAGCGTCGAAAATGGCCGTTTTGCCGTCCCCGAAATCCGGCATGAGCTTGAAGTTGAAATATTTAAAAAGGACGCCCTCGAAGAGCGGGCGCACGCGGCGCGGGAGAAGCGTGTCCGTAGCCGGTTTGGTTTCGTCGTCGACGTAGAACCGTCCGTCCGCGTGGATATAACCGCCGACCCGGAGCTTGGAGTCGCCGTCCGCCGACCGCAGGACAAAACCGTCTTCTCCAAAACTGAGCGAAGGAGTCTCCTTGGTTTTTGCATCGGCCTTTTCCCGCTCCAGTTCCAACTGTCTTTCCAGAATCCGCTGTTTTTGGTCGAGCGCTTCCAAGCGTTCCTCCAAGGACGGTTTTTTAGATTCGCCGGCGTAGGTCGAGGAGAAACTCCCAGGGCCGTGCCGCTCAAGACGGTTACGAACAGGATTAACAACCGAAAAATTCTCATGGCAATATGATCTCCTCTTCTTTTGTCATGGGAACCTCCGGTGTCCGGTGGGTCCGCCGGATTTTTAAAGTTTGATTTGATTCAACGCGGCTCCGGTGGCCCGGTCCGGCGGCGTTGAAACGGGAAAAAATTCCGCTCCCGTAAAACGCGGTTTACCTCGTTTTCGTAAAGTCGTCCTTGTCGAATCGCACTTTTTCCTTGATTTCGATTTGAACGACCTTGGAGTTTTGGATAATGATTTCCACGGCTCCATAACGAACGCTTTTAATCGCTTCAAAGATTCGTTGGTCGATGCTTAGGGGATTTTGTTGGTTCGGGCGATCCATGTCTTATTAATATTTATAACCGATTTTATAGTTGAATTTATAAAACACGACTAGATAGGTGATATATTGAGGTAAATTTTTTTAAATTCCAGCTCCGCCCATGAATCCTTGAAAAAAAACTTCCTCCTTCTCAACAGGTTGGCCGGAAAACACCTTGGCCAATGTGGAATTATCCAAAAGCCGGGCGGTGAGGTTACGCACTTGCAATAAAACTCGGCGGAACCGGCAGACGGATTCTTGGGTACACGGTTCGTACTTGTTGGCCGAAACGCAGGATATGGGGGCCAGGACCTCGTCAAAATGACGGATCACCTGGCCCATGCTGATTTCCGTTGGGGGCCGGGCCAGCAAAAAACCGCCGTCGCGTCCGGGCAGGCTTTTGACCCAGCCTTTGCCTTTCAGGTCGAGCATGATCTGTTCCAGGTAGCGCTTGGGGATATCGTTTCGCGCGGCGAGTTCGCGGATCGACAAGGGTTCCCCGCCATAATGCTCTACCAAGGTGAGCAGGGCGCGCAGAGCGTAGTCCGATTTCATCGAGAGCTTCATTTTGACTTTGCGAAGGGCGAATTTATATAAACACTATCTAATAGGTGATATATTAATAAAAAGAATTTCCACTGTCAAGTCACTTCGCCTAAAAATCCCTTCAAAAATAATCCCGCATCTCCCATTCCTCACCCCCCGCCACCCTGACCCTATCACCTCATACCTCATTAACCTTCACTCCTCCCCCTCCGATGCAAACTTCCAAAGCACACCAATTGCCATTATTGAACATTCGTCACCATACACCCG
>JACQQK010000067.1 GCA_016207065.1 Nitrospinota bacterium | reverse complement strand
CGTCACGGAACAGGAACTCCAAAACATCATGGACCGGCCCAATCACCGGCCCAGGAAATCCCTTGGCCTTAAGACGCCCTATGAACTATTCTTCAAACAGAAAACTTTACTGACCGTTGCACTTGCGGGTTGAATCCGCCGGTCACTTTTCAGGGGATTTCGCGGAAAATATTAGAGCGGCGCTCAGTTTGCCGGTTGAAAAACGATTTTGAGGCGGTGGCCAAAAAGAAAAAATAGAAGCCACGCTAGTAGCTTCCGGATGTTGTGTCCCGCGTCGCGGAGGAGGGCGTTGATTTTGTCGCCTTCCTTGCCCAGCAGGTAGTTCCTTCCCAACCGCCCGTCGTTCTTCATGTGGCCGATGACCGGCTCTATCGCCGACCGGCGTTTCAACCATTTGCGTAACGAGCCCTTGACCTTCGACATCCCTTGTCTCGCCACCAGCGCCAAGGCGTTGCCTTCGTAATCGTGGCCGCGATATCCCCGGTCCACAAAAAACTCTTTCGCCTCGAATCCCGCCAGCCGTTCGGCCTGGCTCACGGTCTCCTTCAGGGTATGACCGTCGTAAGGGTTATCATTTAATATGCCCAAAAAATTCATGTGTGGAATGATGCCCCCGCCAGAGAACCGAAAGGAAAAACAATTTCAATTTGGGGTAGTCAAGGTCAGCTTCAATATAATCCGCGCTTTTGTTGCCCTCCCTTAGAGTCTTTCTAGGCAACGGAGTCCGTCTTAGAAATTTATATCCGTAGGCATCCCAATCTCCAAAGACTCTTTCGCACTCTTGGCAGACAATGCGGTCGTATATCCCTGCGGAAATTCGTTTAGGGTATTTAGTTACGTTGCCGGAAATAGAAAAAATTGGACTGTCGCCTTTATCCCGCTTATAGAAACTCTTCGGAACAATGTGACTTTTGACCAGAGATTTATCTTCCAAGCAAAGCTTGCATCGTTTGTCCGTGTTCATCTGTGTTCATCTGTGTTCATCCGTGGTTCCAATTCCCCAGAGTGCGCCAGCGAAAAAATTCCTAACTCCGGTTCAGGCGGGACTTGAGTTGCTTGATGCGGAAGCGGGCTTCGTCGGCGGAAACGAACCCCATGTCGGAGTCGTTCTGGAGCATGGACATCTCGAATTCCAGGGCCTCGCGCACGGCCTGCCGGTAGCTCTGGCCGGGTTCCGCGTCGAAGGTCACGACGCGTGTGTTGAACCGATGTGGCCGGACTTCCTCCAGCAGGACGTCGATGGTCGCCGGGGTGATGCCGCCGCCGACGGAAACGGGAATGTCCTTGGAGCCGATGAGTTCCGCCGCGCGTTTCACGACGGTCAACACGGCCGGATGCGTGACGGGTTTCTTCATGGACCGCGACAGGTCGTTCGAGCCGATGGTGATCTCGTCGAGCGCCTCGGCGCAGGGGCAGTCGAGCACCTGTTGCAGGTTGTCGACGGCGGTGACGGTTTCTATGTTGATGTGCTTTTCCAGGGCTTCGAACTGGATCGGCGTGGTGAAATCCCTGAGCGCCTCCATGAAGTTTTCCAGCCCGAAGGGGGACTCGACCATGGGGGCGATCAGGCCTTCGACCTTGAGGGCCAGCAGTTGTTTGATGTCGTTGCGGGCGTTGGGTCCGCCGATCTTGACGATCGTGGGGAGAACGCCTTCGCCTGTCTCCTTCCAGAAACGGATTTGCTCAAAACTCATCCCGGCGTCCTCGGTGGACAACTTGAGGCTGGAGGCGCCGAACTGTTCTTTCAGTTTGCGCAGGCTCTCGACCAGGGGACCGCGGGGATCCGCGTCGGCTCCCCTTCCCTTGACCACCTTGAAAACGGCCGTTTTGGATTTCATCTCCGTTCTCCCTTCGTGTCGCGGACGATGATGGACGGGTCGATGGAGGCCACTCCGGCGCACCCGGTGAGCACCATCGCCTTTTTCAACTCGTCGGCTTTTTGTTTGAGGTAAAACTCCACTCCCGCCTGCCCCGCGCCGAACGCGGCGATGCAGACCGGCCTGCCGATCAGGACGGCGTCGGCCCCCAGGGCCAGCATCTTGAGGATGTCCACCCCTTCGCGTATCCCGCCGTCCACGAGGACCTTGACCCTGCCGCCGACGGCGCTGGCGATCTCCGGAAGGACGTCCGCCGTCCCCGGCATAAAGTCCATGACCCGCCCGCCGTGGTTGGAAACCACGATGGCGTCGGCGCCCGCCTCGATGGCCGCCATGGCGGTCTCGACGTTCATGATGCCTTTCAGGATGAAAGGGACGGAGAGATGACGTTTCAACTCCTTTAAATCATCGACGGTCTTGGGGCCCACGCTCTGGCCCTTCAGGGCCATCGTCTTGAAGGAAGCCGCGTCGATATCGATCCCCACGGCGACGCACCCGGCGTCCTGCGCGGCCTGGAACCGCTTGATGATATCCATGTTGAACTCGCGGGGCTTGAAAATCGGGATGCCCAGCCCGCGCCGTTTCTTGATCGCTTCCAGTCCGACGAGGTACTTGTTGGGGCTGGCGCCGTCGCCCACCATGCCCAGCGTCCCGCAGGCGATGCATCCGTCGAGGACGGCCTCGGCGTATTCCCTCTCGTCCATGCCGCCGGCCAGGTTCGTTTCCATCCCCGTGATGGGGGCCGCCAGGACCGGGACCGAGAGTTTCTGGCCGAACAGGTTGAGCGCCAGGTCCGGGTTCTTCACGTTGTGGATGGTGCGCAGGTTGATCTTGTACCGCGCCAGGGCCTCGAGATTGACGGTGAAGGAACTCCCCGTGCCGATCCCGCCGATGCCCGGGACCTTCCCGGCGCACTCGACCCCGTCGCAGACGGGGCAAGCCTTGCACGCCGCGTAGAATTTCCTGCGGGCGTTGTTGCGGATGATGTCCCACGTCAGGACGCCGGACGGGCCGACGTCGATCTGGATGACCTGCCGGGCGAGGTCGTTGATATGGATCGCCTCCTCCCGCGTTTTCGCGACGGTGATCACGTAGCCCGCCTTCCCCAGGTTGCTCTTCAAGTCGGAGACGGAATCGCCGGGCTCCTTGAGCAGGATCACTTCCCTCACGCCCTTGATCTTGCGGGCCTCGTCCACCCCGCGGATCGACAGGATCTTGCCCGGCGGAGGGATCAAGGCGCGTTCGGCGGAGACAAGATTTGTTTTTGGTTTCAGGTCCGTCGGCGCCTGCCCGAGGGCGATCTGGATGGCCGCCTTGTACAGGTTGACGCCGGACGACAAGGGATAGGTGTAGGCCGACATCCAGCCGCCGCTGAGCCGGGCGGCGATCTCGACGATCCGCGCGCCGTTGCCGGCGATCTTGACGTCGCCTTTCGCGGCCCCCATGTTGATCCCCAAGGCCCGGATGGCAGCCATGAACATGTCCGACGCCATCCGCAGTTGTTCATCCGGCAGGTCCGAGGGCATGGTGTGCCCCACCTCGACGAAATAGGGCGACCGTTCGATGATGCGGTCGGCGATCCCGGTTATCGTGATTTGGTCGTTGTTGTAGATCAAGGCGTCGAAGCTGAGTTCCGGCCCTTCCATGAACTCCTCGACGATCAGGTTACCGCTGATGGAACTCTCTTTCGCTTCGTAAAACGCGGGTATCAAGTCGTCCCGGTGCTGAATTTTCCTGACGCCCCGGGCCCCCATGTTGTCGCACGGCTTGATCACCAGCGGAAGCGGCATCTCCTCCAAGGCGCGCTTGGCGTCGTCCAGGGTCCAGACGGAGCGGAAATCGGGCACGGGTATCCCCTTTTTCCTCAAGCAACGGCGCATTTTGATCTTGTCCGTGGCCCGTTCGGCCACTTCGAAGGGGATGCCTGGGAGGTTCAGGGCGTTGGCGACGGCGGCGACAGTCTGGGAAGCGTCGGTGCCGACGGTGATCACCCCGTCCAGGGGGATCTGCGCGTGAAACGCCTTGGCGGCGTTGACCGTGAGGTTGATGTTGCGGGTGCTGACGACCAGGGGGTAATCGGCGATCGACATCCCCTCCGCCTCCGGGTCGTAATCGGTCACCACGACCTTGAGACCCATCTCCCGGGCGGTCTTGATGAGAGGCGTCTGGAATATCCCGCCGCCGATGACCATGAGATGTTTGGGCCGCGCAACCGACATAGATAAGATGTCTCAGCTTTGATCCGTCAAATTCTGACTCACTCGGGTCTCGTCATCTCGACACAACCCCATCCGGGAGGGAAATCCGGTCCAATTATTTATCGACCGGACCGAAAAAAACCTTTAATTTATTCGAATACGGCTACGGTCCAAAACCGTTCCGCATATATTAACCCGAAACCCTTCCACTGAGACAATTTTTTCCGGCTTGAAAAATTCTTTAAAAAATCAAGCATTTTCCATAAAAAATCGATTATTCTAAGCCGTTAAGAGAAAAACGCTCCGCCCTAAATTAATCCGATCAAAAGCCAAATCGCCTGCACTACCGACCCATGCCCTCGGAAAGTCCTTTCAGTAAAAATCCGGAATATTCCCAAATCCTGGAGATATTCTTCAAACACACCGTTTCGTGTTTGGCCCTTCTCGACAAAAATTACAATTTCATCCGCGTCAACGAGGTGTACGCCAAAGCCTGCAACCGCGACGTTTCGGAATTTACCGGGAAAAACCATTTCGAGATGTATCCTTCCGACGCTAGGGAAATTTTCGACCGGGTGGTCGAAACCAAGGTCCCGTTTCAAACCTTTTCGCGGCCCTTTGTCTTCCCGGACCATCCGGAATGGGGCGTTACCTATTGGGATTGGACGCTGGTGCCGGTCCTCGACGGCCGGGGGGAGGTGGAGATGCTGGTCTTCTCGCTCAACGACGTGACCGAGCGCCACAAGGCCGAGCAAAAAATCAGGCAACAGGCCCAGATCATCGACCAAATCCACGATTCCGTCATATCCACCGACATGGACGGTCATATCACCGGTTGGAACAAGGGGGCGGAAAGACTGTTTGGCTATTCCGCCCAGGAGGCGATGGGAAAACACATTTCGTTGCTTTATTCCGAAGACCACTTTCAATTTCTGGAGGAACATGTCATAGCCCCGCTTAAAGCCAAGGGGCGACACGAGGCGGAAGTATTGTGCAAACACAAAAGCGGCAAGCTATTTTACATCCACCTTTCGCTTTCTCTCCTGCGCGACGAAAACGAAACCGCGTACGGAATGATCGGCTATTCCATGGACATCAGCGACCGGAAAATCGCGGAAAGGATGTTCAAGCGCTACGCCGCGGAGTTGGAACGAAGCAACCGGGAACTGGACGAATTCGCCTCCATCGCCGCCCACGACCTGAAAGAGCCCATGCGCAAGGTCCTCACCTTCGGAGGTTTATTGTGGGAGAAATATTCCTCCCTCCTTGTCCCGGAAGCCAGGGATTATCTTGAACGCATGCGGAAGGCCGCCGAGCGGATGCAACTCTATTTGAACGATCTGCTGAAATTCTCCCGGACCGCCGCGCAACCGCGCGTCATGGAACCGGTGGACCTGGCGGAACTGGCCGCGGAAACGCTTTGCGACCTGGAAGCGCGCATCGCCGCGTCGGGAGCGCAAATCCACATCGGTCCCCTGCCCAAAATCGTTGCCGACCGGTTTCTCATACAGCAACTGTTTCAAAACCTGCTGGCCAACGCCCTCAAATTTCACAAGCAGGGAGAACCGCCCGTCGTCCATCTGGACAGCCGGCCCATCGACGGGGCCTCGTGGGAAATCGTCTTTCGCGACAACGGCATCGGTTTCGACAGCAAACTCGTCGGCGAGCTTTTTTTGCCCTTCAAACGGTTGCATGGCCGTAGCAAGTACGACGGAAGCGGCATGGGTCTGGCCATTTGCAAAAAGATCGTGGACTATCACAAGGGAACGATCGCGGCCCAGAGTTCGCCGGGAAACGGGGCCGTATTCATCGTGACCCTACCGGACTCGCCTTCGGCTAAACATTAACCGTCGATCGTCCCCCAGCCCCTCCCGCCAGCGTGACGCTGGACTCAGCGCTACGGCGATACGCCGCCGCTCCGGAAAATTGCCCATTTTTTTCCGCAATGATATAAAATCGCCCGGCATGGGCAATCCCTACGGCCGTTTTCCGATTCATTGGAGGACCTTATGATCGCGAGAATTTTGAGCGGGGCGGTGATGGGCATCGACGGATACCTGGTCGAGGTCGAGGTCAATCTGTCTCCCGGACTGCCCGGCATGTCCATCGTCGGGCTACCCGACGCGGCGGTGAAGGAAAGCGGCGACCGGGTGACCGCGGCCATCAAGAACACCCGGCTGGAAATGCCCCTCAAGCACATCACCGTCAACATGGCCCCCGCCGACGTGAAGAAAGAAGGTTCCGCCTTCGACCTGCCGATCGCCCTGGGGATCCTCGCCGCCAGCGGCCTGCTCAAAACGGAGGGGCTTTCCAAATACCTCGTCCTCGGCGAACTATCGCTGGACGGCCGGGTCAAACCCGTCCGCGGGGCGCTGTCCATTACCGCCCTGGCCAGGGAGAAAGGGCTGGAAGGCGTCCTGGTCCCGGTCGAAAACGCGGGCGAGGCGGCGGTGGTCGAGGGGCTGAAGGTTTACCCGGTCGCGGACCTGCCGATGGCGTTTGAGTTCCTCAACGGCGCACTCCCCATCGAACCCCGGAGGACAAACGTCCACGACGAGTATTTCGCCCGCTCCAGCTACGACCTGGATTTCACCGACGTCAAGGGCCAGCATCACGTCAAGCGCGCGCTCGAAATCGCCGCGGCCGGGGGGCACAACGTCATCCTCATCGGCCCGCCGGGAAGCGGCAAATCGATGCTGGCCAAAAGAATCCCCACCATCCTTCCCGCCCTGACCTTGCGGGAATCCATCGAGGCGACCAAGATTCACAGCGTCCTGGGGCTCCTGAGAAACGGGACCAGCCTGCTGGCCACGCGCAGTTTCCGCTTTCCGCACCACACCATCTCCGACGCGGGCCTGATCGGCGGCGGCCGCTACCCCATGCCCGGAGAAGTCTCACTGGCCCATAACGGCGTCCTGTTCCTCGACGAACTCCCCGAATTCAAGCGCAACGTGCTGGAAGTCCTCCGCCAGCCGTTGGAGGACGGGACCGTCTCCATT
This sequence comes from Nitrospinota bacterium, assembly GCA_016207065.1. GTDB lineage: Bacteria > Nitrospinota > Nitrospinia > Nitrospinales > JACRGP01 > JACRGP01. The sequence goes on along the minus strand of JACQQK010000067.1, from coordinate 17,127 downwards.
TCCCGCGCGTCCGGGTCCGTAGTCTACCCGGCCAACTTCGTGCTCGTCGCCGCCATGAACCCCTGCCCGTGCGGATACAAGGGCGACACCAAACGCGCCTGCGTCTGCAATCCCCTGCAGGTCAAAAAATACGTCTCCAAAATTTCCGGGCCGCTCATGGACCGGATCGACTTGCACATCGAGGTCCCGGCCCTGGAATACAAGGAACTTTCGTCCGACACGATGGGGGAACCTTCCGCCACGATCCGCGAGCGGGTCGAGCGGGCGCGGAAAATCCAGTTGGAGCGGTTCAAAAGCGCCAGAAACTATTTCAATTCCGGCATGACGACGCGGCAGTTGAAGACCCACTGCCCGTTGGACGAGGCGTCCCGGCGGATCATGGGATTGGCGATGGACAAGCTGGGGCTGAGCGCGCGGGCGCACGACCGCATTTTAAAAGTGGCCCGCACCATCGCCGACCTGGCGGGCGAGGAAAAGATCCAGTCCGAGCACGTCGCCGAGGCCATCCAGTACCGCTCCCTCGACCGGGAAAATCTGGCTTGAATGCCCGCGAACTCTAAGAGCGTCTGACAAAATGAAATTGATGGTCTGACCTCACAAATGCTCCCCTCCCTTGAGGGAGGGGGCTGGGGGAGGGTGGGCCGTCTTTTCACTCCCACCTAACCCGATATCGCGCGAACAAAAGGGGGTAATTGGCGGGAGACCGCTTGGGACCGGGAGACAACGCCTGCCGGGTCGAAATAGGGGATGGGACAATTTATGCCGGGGTTTTTAAATCCCCCCAGCCCCCCTTTGTTAAAGGGGGGTTCTTCCCTTCCCCCTTTGAAAAAGGGGGACCGAGGGGGATTTCCCGGCTTTCGATTCGAGTAAAATTTTCAACTCATGCAATATGCGGGCTAACCTCCCCCTTCAAGGGGAAGGGAATTATGGGGAATTTTATTTTATTAGGCGCTCTTAGCGGGAGAAGGCGTTTTCAAACGTTTTGAAGGCAAGAAGAGACTCGCCCCGGCAATAATCCGGGCCAAGTTACAAGCTTCCGATCAAGTCATCCGCAGGGTCTTGAGGTTGGCGAAGGAGGGGGATTCGACGATGGCCTTGGCCCCGGCGGCGGTGATGAAGGTGTCGTACATCATGAGGGTTTCGATGTGGGTCAGGGTCTTGGTCCCGGCGAGGTAAAGGGCCGCGTCGAGGCGCAGGACGTTGCGCGCCAGGTTCAGGTGCTTGACTTTCCTCAGGGACTTGGATTTGGCGAGGATCTTGATCCCGGCGTCGGTGATGTTGGTGCGGTACAGGTTGAGCTTCCGCAGATTGGCGAAAGCCGGGGACTTGGCGATTTCGGCCACGGCGGCGTCGCCGATGCTGTTCTCCTGCAGGATCAGGGCTTGCAGTTTGGCGAACCTCGGCGATTTCGCGAGGGCCAGGCCGCCGGGCGCGCCGATATTGTTGAACCGCACGTCCAATTGCGCCAGGTTCGCGGCGAACGGGGCTTCGGCCAGGGCCGTTGCGCCCTTGTCGCCAATATTATTGTCGCCGATGTAAAGCCGCTTCAGGCTCGTAAACCTTGCGCTCTGGGCCAGAGGGATGAAGCCGCGGTGGGTGAGGTTGTTACGGGTCAGGTCGAGGTCTTCCACGTCCTCCAGCTTTTTCTCCGACTCCAGCAGGGCCTGCAATCCGTCGTCGCCGATGAACTTTCCGTTAAGCTCCAGGGCCCCATCGGCGGAAAAGCATTCGTCGAACAAGCGGTTGATGTAATCGATTTTTGCCTGTATGGACATATTATTTTGAATTGGCGATATTGATCGCGCAACGGAAACCGACGTCGTTCAGGCCCCGGGAGGAGGGATTACTCCAGTCCCGGTACCCGGCGGCCATGGCCTTGACGCTGTCGGACCAGGAGCCGCCGCGCCGCGTTTTCATGATGCCGCTTTTCGGCCCTCTGGGATTATACAAGGTTTCGGGGGCGAAAAAATAGGGGGCATACCAGTCGGTCACCCATTCCCACATGTTCCCCGCCATGTCGTGGACCCCGTATTTGTTTGGCGGCAAACTGCCCACCGGCGCGGCGTTCTGCCGCAGTTTCAATCCGCCGCGCGCCTGGGGTTTGGCGGGATCGAATTCCGGCCCCCAGGGGAATTCGCACCCGCTGGCGGCCCCAGCGGCCTTCTCCCATTGCGCTTCGCTGGGCAGGGACTTGCCGGTCAGATAACAGTAATCCGCCGCGTCGTACCAGGTGACTTTGGAAACGGGACATTCGTCGCAACTGGAAAACGGGCTCCGCCTCAGGTCGTGATCGGGAAAAATCACCTCGAAGAGTTTGTTGGTCACCTCGTATTTATCGATAAAGAACGCGTCCAGGTGAACCGCCTGTTCGGGGCTACCGTGTTCGGGACCGAACCCGTCGCACCCCCGGGTGAACGTTCCCGCGGGGATGTACGCCATGTCCTTGACGGTCTCTTTATCCAGATAAGAGAGGTCTTGAACGCGAAAACCGGCGACGACGGGCGAAATCGCGAGGACCGCGAACGAAACGAACGTCCAAAGAGACGGACGGATGCGGGTCATAAGGATTGCGTCAACCGGACGACGCCGGCGAGGTCGATCATGGGACGGCGCCGGTCGCGTTTTTCAGGTTTTGTAAAATGCCGAGAGTGGCCGGCGAGCGGTTCAGGGTGTAAAAATGAATCCCCGGAGCGCCCTGGGCCAGGAGATTCTCGCATTGCCGGGTGGCGTGCTCGATGCCGATTTCCCGCACGGCCTGCGCGTCGTCCTGTTTGTCTTCCAGGCGTTTGTGCAGGAATTCGGGAATGCTCGCCCCGCACATTTTCGTGAATCGCTTGATCTGGCCAAAGTTGACGATCGGCATGATGCCCGGGATGATGGGGACGCGAATGCCGATGGCCCGGGCCCGCTCGACAAAATCCAAATAATGCCGGTCGTCGAAAAACAACTGCGTGACCACGAAATCCGCTCCGGCGCCGACTTTTCTTTTTAAATTTTCGAGGTCCCTGGCCTTGTCCGGGCACTCGACATGTCCCTCCGGATAACCGGCCACCCCCAGGCAGAAATCGTAATCTTTCTTGATGAATTCCACGAGTTCGTTGGCGTAACCAAAACCGTTTTTGGGTTTTGTAAAGCCTGCCTGGTCTTGCGGCGGATCGCCCCGGAGGGCCAGGACGTTTTGGATGCCTTTCTCGCGCAAGCCGTCCAAAACCGAACGCAGATCGCCGATGTCGCTACCGACGCAGGTGAGATGGGCCATGCTCTCGACCTTTATTTCGTTTTTGATCCTGCCGACCAGTTCGACAGTCTTGCTCCGCGTGCTTCCGCCCGCTCCATAGGTCACCGAAACGAAGGCCGGGTTCCATTTTTTCAGGTTTTCGATGGTCTCGAACAACTGCTCGAATCCAGCATTGTCTTTTGGCGGGAAAAACTCGAAGGAATAAACCGGACGTACGCTTTGCAGGATATCCTTGATTTTCATAAAAAACTGTCCGAATTGACCGGTTTATTGGAAGTTCCAGGCCGGATCGCGATCATTCGACCGGCGGCTTCATTGCGCCGCGCCCAAGGCGGGCCATCATCCATCGTAGATTTCGAATTTTTTCAGGTAATTGACGAAAGATACCACATTGACCAACTCGACGGGTTCGCCTTCCGCGGCGCGGATGGCTTCCTCGGAAAAATATCCGGTGGTGATGACGATGCCGCGCGAGGCCCCCTCGCCTTTCACGGTCTCCAGGAATCCGGTCACTTTATGGAGTCCCACCAAGTTGTCCATGGGCTCAAACAGGCAAAGGGCCAGGTATTTTCCGCCAACCACGGGCGTTTCGTCCTGCAAATCGACTTCCAATTCGTCATCGTCCGCCCAGATGGAATGCCGGTATTCGAGATTGAATTTTTCAAGAAAGGCGAGGCACTTGGCCTTGAATTTTTCCCGTTCGGCTAAAAAAGCGGGTATGTCGGCGGCGTTGTCAAACCGTAAGGTTTCTTGCGGGCGTGGCGGAGAGGTTTTTTTAAGCAGGGCTATCAGGATGAACCCGATAATGAAGGCAACGAATGTAATGAAAAATATGGCCACTATTTAATCATTTCGTCCCAAACTTTTTCCTTCTTGTCCTGCTTGATCCAGCGGTCGTGCGCGATCATCTGTTTAATGGCCACCCAGAACACGAAAGCCACAAAGCCGAGCATGGCGCCGATGGGGATGTTGTCAGGTTTCGTGGCAATCAATAAAAAGTTATGTAATCCCGAGTTTTCCATAATGAATTAATATAACATAAAAAGGGTTCGGTTGATTTTTCAACGACGATTTTACTCGTCGTCCTCGTCTTCCTCTTCCTCCTCGTCGCCGCCGCCAGATTCGCCTCCGCCAGCCTTGGCCCCGAGCGAGGCGGATTCAATTTTCCCCACCGTGTTGTAGGAAATGATGAAGTCCCGGATGTCCTCGGTCTGCCTGCCGACGTCGCCGCCCTCGACTTCGTTGAGTTGACGGAACTTGGGAGGAATCTTGTAGGTCCCGTCCTCGGCCTTGTCCCAATGCGCGGGCATCTGGGTCCAGGGTATCAGTTCTCTTGTGTTTTTAAGCCATTTCGGAATCCAGTCCTGGCGCAGGCGCTGGCTGGCGATGGAGAACTCGATGCCTTTCACGCCCTCGTCGTGGCATTTTCCGCAGTCCATGTAGTCGACGATGCCGGCGCCCATTTCGATAGGTTCTTTATTCTTCTTGGTATTGACCCCGGCCTCGTAGGGCAATTCGGCGGGCGACAAGGCTTCGAAATAAGCCGTCAGATCGCGCACGTCGTGGTCGCTCAGGAAGAACGTCGGCATGCGCACCTTCATCCAAGTTCGGACCGGCGTTGGGTTCTTCAAGAAGGAGAACAGCCAGGAGCCTTTGATCCTTTCTCCTACGTGATAGTTGTTCAATTCCAGGGGCGGCGGATAGAAATGGGTCCCTTTGAGATACTTCTGGATCAGACCGCCTTCTCCCTCGACATGATGACATCCGCGACAGTTGTACTTCGTCGCCATCCGGCGTCCCTTTTCGATGGTCTCTTCTTTCTCCGTGAGAACGCGCCGGTATTGCTCCGGAATCCTCGCGCCGTTGAACCCCTTGAGGAGCACCATCAACGATTCGATCTCGTCGGGGGCCAGATGGAAGTTCGGCATCTTGTCCAAAACCCGTTCCGTGCGGAATGACGACGGGTTATGGAGTTTGGTTTTGACCCAGGATGCCCAGGTATGGGGGATGTGCGTATCGCCAAACTCCAACTCCAGGGTCCGTTTCACGCCGAAGGATGAAAGCTCGGGAGCGATGCGCCCTTCTTTTTCCATGCCATGGATGTCGTGGCAGGCAAAACAACCTCTCTGCCGGACAACGGTTTCGCCGCGCGCAATGACCGCCGGGTCTTTCACCTTGGTTTCAATATCCGGAATGAGCTCCGGCGAGTTGAAACTGAGCAGGTAAGCGGCGATATTGGAAGCCTCCTGGAGCGTCAGGCGCAGGTTGGGCATGATGCTCTTGTCGTTATAATGCTTGGGATTGCTCAGCCAACTGACGAGCCAATCGGGGGACACTTTCGATCCGACGCGCGTGAGTTCGGGGCCGAACACCTCTCCCTTGCCGTCGAGCTCATGACAGGCCAGGCAACCCACGTTTTCAAAAAGCGTTTTTCCGGTTTCGGGGTCGCCGCCGCCGTTGTATTTTTCGGGAAGGGCGTAATCTTTTTCCGAAGCGGCCAGCAAAAAGGCGGCGGCGGCTACGGCGTCTTTATCGTCGAAACCGAAGTCCGGCATGCGCGTTTTGGGCAGATAATCGCGCGGCGACTTGAGCCAGCGGTAGAGCCAGCTGGCATTGACCTTGGCCCCGACCCGGTACAACCTCGGCCCCACCTTGCTCTCGTTTTCGTAGCCGTCAACCAGATGGCACCCGTGGCAACCCAACTTTATGAATAACTTCTTGCCCTTGGAAAGGTCCGGGGCGCCTTCCAACTCGACCACCTTGGAATGGCAGTTGACGCACAGGGACTGCATGAATTTCCCCTGCAGGATCGGTTCGTTAACGCCCAGGGTCTGGTCCTCTTCATGATGTGAACCGTGGGCGTCGTCCACGGGCGCGGTTGCCGGACCCTGCCCCTTATGACACCAGGTACAACCGGTTTTTTCCGGGGGATGCTTGTCTATGTATATTTTGCGATTGGGATGGGTCTTGAGAGGTTGTTCGAAATCCTTGTAATAATCATCCCGGAAAGAGATGTGACAGGTCATGCACCGGTCGACCTTGTAAACAATCTCCGAGAAGTTGTTCCGGCCGTATCCGGGGATGACGGTCTGCTGAACTTCGGGGATTTTCCAGAAAAACGGGAAAGGCTCGTAATAATCCATCTTCCTCCGCAAATCGTCCCGCGCGGCGGTCAACTGCCGCAGTTCGTTTTCCAGAGCGCTCTGCCTGGCTTTGAATTTCAGCAACCGATCGTCCGCTTCCGAGGATTTCCGGGCCAGGTCCGCCACATGGACGTCGAACTGTTTTATCTCCTCCTCTATCGAATGGACTTTTTCCAGTTCGACATCGTAATTCTTTCCCTCGTGCATGGCCTTTTTATAGTAATAATAGGCCTCGTCCAACCGGCTGGTGGCGAACTTCCGCTTTTCTTTTCCTTCGCCAAGGTGGATATTGGCGACTCTGGCGCTTTCCAGCAGATCCTGATACTCCTTGGAATGCTCCAGTTTTCCCGATTCGGCATGCAACGAATCCCGGATTTCCTTCACTTTGACATGAACGCTCTCATCGACCTTTTTCCATTCTTCCTGGGCGCGACCGTACTCGGTCTTGAAGAACGTTGTCTGGAAGGCTTTATAACCGCGCCGGCTGAACTCGTCGTCCCAAAACGACCAAAGGGTAACGAGCAGGAGCGCTCCCGACATTAAAAAGAACAGGAAGCTGTAGGAAACTTTCTCGACGGGAACGTAATCGTCCTGGGGTTCCTGACTTTCTTGCGGGGCGTTTTCTGGAGATTCTTTATCGTCGTCGTGGGCGGACACGGAACTATCCCTAAATAAGATTAGATATTAAACCAAGGGGTTACCCAAACGTATTTGATATTAAAACCGAGGCGGAGCACAATCTTGACCACGATACCGACCATGATGAGCAACAACTGGATCTTCAAAAACATCCTTAAAAAACCGACGTTTTTAAGGGCCTTGCGCTCCATGAAAAAATAGACCATGGTGCCAAGGACAAAATAACCGCCCACCACCAGACCGCCGAAGATCATCGCGGCATTGTAAGTGCGTATGCCGAAAGCATATGGGAGATCGACGTTGGTCAGCGCCACCACCTTATGAGGGTCCCAATACTCCCAGGGCATGAACAGGTTCCAGCCGGGGCCGCGCAGAAAAACGCCCATGATGATCAAGGCAATCCACAACACCAGAAAACCGAAGCAATAAACCCAGATGGCGACTTTTCTTTCGGCGTAGGTGTAATAGCCGTTGCCCTTCGGGTTGACGTCGAGGTAGGGGATGAGCATCAGACCCACGATGATCAAGGAGGGGGCCACCACGCCCGCGAACCAGGGGTCAAAGTAAACGAGGATGTCCTGCAAACCCAGAAAATACCAGGGAGCCTTGGACGGGTTGGGGGTTTTGGTGGGATTGGCGGCCTCTTCCAACGGCGCGTCGATGACGATCGACCAGACCGTCAAAACGATCATGCAAATGATCGCGCACATGAACTCCAGGCGCACCAGATAGGGCCAGACGTGGACCTTGTCCGCGCTGGGACCCTCAACCTTTTTTTTAACCGCTTGGGCCATAACCTTACATTCCTTTGTTATATATAAAGGAAATAATTGAACGATCAGAGGGGGCCGGAAATTCCTCCGTCCTTGCGAATGCGCCAGAAGTGCACGATCATCAGCGCCCCCGCCACCAGAGGAATGAAGATGCAATGCAACACGTAAAACCTCAACAGGGCAGGCGGACCGACAAGGCTTCCGCCCAAGAGGACGGAGCGCGCATCGTACCGGGGGGAGACTCCAACAAACTCCGCGAAAGGACCCTCATGTCCCAGGAACGGGGTGGCCCTGGCCATGTTCGTACCGACGGTGACCGCCCACATGGATAACTGGTCCCACGGGAGCAAGTAACCCGTAAAACTCAGCAACAGGGTAAAGGTGACCAGAAAGACGCCGATGACCCAGTTGAACTCCCTGGGGGGCTTGTAAGACCCCGTCAAAAACACGCGGAACATGTGCAACCACACCGTGATGACCATGGAATGGGCGGCCCAACGGTGCATATTGCGCATGAGCATGCCGAAAGGCACGTCATACTGCAGGTATTTCATATCGTAATAGGCGTATTCGCCCACGGGCCGGTAATAAAACATCAGGACCACGCCGGTGACCACCGTCACGAGGAACATCAGGAACGTGATCCCTCCCATGCACCAGGTGAACTTGATCCTCAGCGCATGACGCTGAATCTTGACGGGGTGCAGGTGCAACCAAACGTTGCTAGCGATCTGCAAGACCCTGTTACGCGGCGTGTCCGCGTATCCATGGCGGAAAGACGACGTCCAGACCTGGGACTCGGTCACGGTCTTGGCCAATTCGCTGAATATCTTGCCGCTCTTGATCTGGTCCATCAAGTCGGTTAAGTTGGGAATGCCTGGTTGTTTAGCCAAAATCCAAAACCTCCCTCAAACGAGACGCCGAACGGTTTGCGCGTCCCGACGTTTAAATAAAGTCAACCCGTAGCTCCTCGGTCAAACCTTCAAAATCGCTTCGGATTTGTCCCACTCGCCTTTTTCATACAAGAATTTCTTGCTTTTATCAATAAGGATCTGTCCGTCCGGAGCGAGACTGATCTTCAAGCGCTCCAAAGCCCGGGGAGCCGGCCCTTCGAAGTTGACCCCATTCATGGTGAAACCGCTTCCATGGCACGGACACTTATACTTACCTTCGCTCTTCAACCAGTTCGGCGTGCATCCCAGATGCGTGCATATCGCGAGGATGGCGTATATCCCGGTTGGTTCGCGGACAATCCAGACTCTTTCGTCCTTTATCCATTTCACGCTGACCTCTCCGACGGTGTAGTCGTCGGGCTTGCCTGCTTTAAACATGGGGGAGGGTTCAAACAACACTCGCGGGAACAACAACCGGAGGAAATACAGCGAGGACAGCCCTACCGTCGCCACGAATCCCGCCCAGCCCGCCAGGGAAAAAAAGTCCCTTCTCGACCAGAGCGTATCGGTGGCTTCGTCCTTGTCCTTGTCTTTATCTTTGGCAGGTTTAGCTTTTACTTCTACTGCTTGTTCGGCCATGTCCAACTCCAAAAGTTCATACCCTTTTGGAACCAAGGGCAACCCAACCCATACGTTGAAAACTTAAAGGTTTAGCAAAAGAGTTTGGTTTTTAACATAATTAAAAAAACGAGTCAAGACAAGATATTTTACGGCAACCAATATTCAGGAAAACGATACCTTCCATGAGGCGGGAACCATGAAGCTATGAGCGCTGGATTGAGGGACCGATTCCACGCTTTAGGAGGGACCCTACCCATGGGAAGGAGATCGCACAAATGAACCCAGCGGCTTGTGCGGAATCGGCCGCGCATCTCGTAGGCAAGCCCCTGACCGGCAAGGCAAGTCAGCTTAGGGATAATAGCGGGAAGTAAGGGGCGGGATTGGCAAAGCGCCTATTTTGTGTCGAGCGGCCGCGCGCAGGGAATCTCGTATTTCTCATTCCCTCTTTTCCCGGCGCTCCTCACGCATGAACGGCGCCCGCAACAAAGGTCTTCACTTTGATTCTTTTAGATCGTTCTTCGATCCGGGAGGCATCGTACTGAAACTGTAACCGCATCCATCCCTCCGGCGTGCCGCCAAATGCCTTGGCCAAGCGAATAGCCATGTCCCAAGACAGGTCCGCCCTCTCGTTGACCAGCTTACTCAACGCGGACCGCGACACCCCCAGGATACTGGCCCCTTCGGTTACGCTCAACCTATGCGGCCCAAGACAGTCCACGCGCACCGAAAATCCCGGATGCGGCGGACTTTTCATTTTTAAAACCTTCATGACGCTCCCTTTTTCAATGGTAGTCCTCTAAATTCACGTCCAACGCATACCCCCTCTCAAACCGAAAGGTAATCCGCCAGTTTGCCCTTACCGTTACGCTCCATACCCCCTTCCGGCTTCCTTTCAAGGGATGAAGCCTGTAGGAGTGGACATTCATATCGTCAATCGCCTCCGCTTGGTTCAACCGCGCCAGGATAGCCTTGATCCGGTCCGCCGTCTCCGGCGGCAACTTCCGGGGATCGTCCTCCTCGAAAAATCTTTTCAGTCCCCGATGCCGGAAACTCGCTATCATGTTTAAAGTGTAGCGTGACGCGCATCGCTTATCAAGACAATATCTCCCGTTCTCCCAACTCTATACCGCACAATCAAAACCGGCTTGGTTGCGTTGTGATCGAGATAGATCCTCCGTGCGAATGGCCGGCCTATTTCCTCCCCGAAAGTTTTTCCACGCAAGACCGGGCGGCCATTTTGACGCCTTGGAACCGCGAGCCCCAACCGCAGGCCAGGGTCGCCATGTCGTTGGCCGTCAAACCCTTTTTGACGGCGAGGGCCGCCAGGGGAATCATCTCGGAAGCGTCCGGCGCAAACAGATGGGCGCCGATGACTTTTTTCGTGGTTTTGTCGGCCACCACCTTAAACAGCCCGGCGCTCTCCCGGGCGACCAGGGAATGGTCCAGGGCGCTGTAATCGCAACGCCCTTCGACGGCCCGAAAACCGTGGTAATGGGCGTCCTCGGCGCGATAGCCGACCGTAGCCAGTTCGGGATCCGTATAAATCAGAGGTATGTTGAAGGGGTTCAGCTTTCTCTCCTTGCCCAGGGCGTTTTCCGCGGCCACCCGGCCCTCTTCCTCGGAACGGTTGGGGTCGGGAACGCTCCCGGTCACGCTTCCTACAGCATAGACTCCCGGCGCCGCGGTCTGCATTTTCTCATCGACGAGTATTTCCTTCCGTTCGCCGAGGCGGATACCCAGCCTTTCGGTGTCCAGATCGTCGGTGTTGGCTTTCCGCCTGCCGGTCAGCATGATTTTATCGACCGGAAACTTGATCGCTCCCTCCAGGGAAACGTCTATTTTGTCAGCGTCCTTGAATACGGAAACTATTTTTTTGCCGAGAAGGAGTTTGACCTTCCGCCTTTTCATCTCCGTTTCCAAGGCGGTCGCGACGTCGGCGTCCAGACCGTCCGCCAGGCTGTTTTTTTCGTCGGCGACGAAGACCCTGGATCCCAGCGCGCGGAACAAGACGGCCATCTCGCACCCCGCTTTTCCGCCGCCGACAATCAAAACGCTCGCGGGGACCTCGGACAATGAAAACAGGTCGTCGCCCGGAAAAACAAACCGTCCGTCGAACGGCAGGGACGGAAAAGGATCGACGGCGGAACCCGTGGCGATGACAACCTTATCGGCTTTGACAAGTTCCTCGCCGTCTTGACCGCGGACCCGTATCCCGGAGGGGCCGATCAACGACCCGCGCCCGTCTTTAACGGCGATCCCCTTGCTGGACAGGGTCTCGCGCCATCGGTACGCAATGGCATTCACCGTATCGCGGACTTGTCTGAGTAATCCGGGGAGGTCCGCGGTAGCGCTTTCCGCGTTGTCGCTCCCCGCCGTCGAACCGGAGAAATCCGGACGGTCGCGCAACAGGTTGAGGGTCGCGCGCAGGGGATATGGCCCGTTATGAAAACAAGAGCCGCCTATGCCTTTTTCCTCGATCAAACAAGCGCGGGCTCCCATCTCGGAGGCGCGCAGAACGGCGGAAATCCCCGCTACGCCGCCGCCGAGGACCGCCAGGTCAAATTCTTCCATGGATTTCGTCACCACGCTCCCGGATTATTTTCGCCTTAAATGCTTTGATTTTATCCCCGCCTCTCTCGCCAAAGCAAACGATTTCAGACGGATCGTATGGGAGAAAAACGGGTCAAAGAACGCCCAAGGTGGCTACCAGGACAAGCAAAACCAGGCCCACGGATGCCGCTAGGGCGTGTAACGTGATATTGATACCCTTCGTCCAGGGGACGACGATCAGGAAATAAAACAGCACAATATATTCGAAGACCGCGATACCCGGGAGGCCATGTCTCGCGGAGAGAAACAGCGCGTATGCCGCCAGGGCCAAAAAATAAACGTAGCGGTGGGTCTTGTACCCCTTGCGCCTTTTATCGCTGGGAAGGATGCTGACCCCGATCAGAATATTGCAGACGACGATCAAAATGGTCAGGAAAATACACAGAAAGCCGGGGTCCGTAAACAGCCCTTCTAATGTATTGAACCGCATTTGCAGATGTTATTCTCTTTTTTAAAGAAGGAGCACGGAAGGATTTTGCCGTTTGAGAGAAAAGCCTGGAACAACTTGAAAGGGAATGCCGAGGTAGCGGTTATACAGGAATACTGGGAAAATCGGGGGAGTTTTATTCCGCCACCGTGACCCGGTTTCTTCCGCTTCTTTTGGAGATGTACATGGCCCTGTCGGCCCTGTCGAAAAGACTCTGCTCCGTATCGTCTCCATGAACGGCGGTCAAGCCCAGGCTGATGGTCACTTTGATTTCAATGTCCCCATCCACGAAATAGTCTCTCTCCAGCTGAAAACGGATTTTTTCCGCCAGCTTCTTGGCGTTGTCCAGGTTGATCCTGTTCAGCAAAATGACGAATTCCTCGCCGCCGTACCGGAACAACGAGTCGGATTCCCGGATGGATTCCTTGATCGCCGAAGCCACCGAAACCAGGATTCTGTCCCCCGCCTTGTGCCCGTATTTATCGTTGAGCTTCTTGAAGTAGTCGATGTCGGCAACCATCAACGCCGCGGGTTCCTTGTACCGGTGGAACTCGCGGATCAACTGCCCTATCTTCAGGTCGTAGGCGTTCCGGTTCAGAATATTGGTGAGGGGATCGATCAAGGCCTTGGCCTCGGATTGTTCCAGCCTCTCGCTCAGGTTGGCGGTCGTGCGGCGGTATCTTTCCAACTCCTCCCGGAGAGTCAGGGACTGATTCCGGATTTTCTGTAAATCCTCGACGATTCCCACCTTGATCGAGCGCCAATCGTCCAGGCTTTCCGCTTTCTCGATTTTTTCGATGTGGTTTCCGATTTTCAACCCAAATTCCCCGGAAGAAGAAACCATGTCCGTCAGGGTCTGGGTGAGGTCGATCACGATCGCCTTTATTTCCGCTTTCTCCGTCGCATGGAAATCGTCCTCCAGTTTTTTCCTGGCGAAATAATCCTGTATTTCCTTTCCAAGGTCGGATATGGGTTTATAACGGATCGCCTTCTTCAGGACGCGGACCAGGTCGTTCAACTTCGCGTAGAGGGCGTCCTTGTCATTGAGGAACCGGGAAATACCTTCCGCGCAAACGATCAGAAGACGAATCACGCGGTCGGCGAATTCCGGGCTTACGGCGGCAAACTCGGGATGCGAATTGTCGAACCCACTTTCGTCTTTACCGTTTTTTTCCATGTTCCTTGTGGAGAACTTCTTAGGGAAACCCGTCAAAAGCATGCGGCCTCGAACGCAAATTAAATTGGGGAAATCGCGCTATTTTGCGTCTGGCCGAAAGAGAGATGAGCGTCCGTCGCGAAAAACTTGCGTGGACGAGGTGATAATCCGGCGTTTTTCGCTTTTTTTCAAGCGAAAAATAATTCCTCTTTTTCTAAAAAAACGCGTTTGAAGGGAAGTGCATCTCCGAAAATTGCAGTTGCCTGATTCATCAGGCGCTCCAAAAGCCCAATAAATTGGGCAACGACACTTTTTCAGCGCCAGTTGGACTCAAGAAAAAGACAATTTCCAGGGATACCCGAAAATTCACTTCCATCGGAGATGGAATCGAAAAACGGCGTCAAACCACGAGCCCCTTGCTCACCAGTTCCTGGTGGGCGATTTCCACCTTGGAGACCGATTGTTGCTTTTCCCCCCATTCCATGAGGTCCCGCAACCCGTCGCGCAGAGACATTTGGGGGACAAATCCGAGCTTTTCGATTTTCGCTATGTCGGCGTAACAGTCGCGGATGTCCCCGCTTCTGAACTTGCGGATCACGTTGGGCCGAAATTCCTTCCCGTTCAACGAGATCAGGGTATCCGCCAGTTCCAGAATGGACGAGGGTTTTCCCGTGCCGATATTGAAAACCCCGTAGTCCGCGGACGGGGTTTCCAGCAACAAGAGCTTCCCGCGGACCAGGTCCCGGACGTGGATGAAATCGCGCTTCTGGAGCCCGTCCTCGTAAATGAGCGGGGGCTTGCCGTTTTTGATGGCGGAACAGAAAATCGCCGCCGCGCCGGTGTATGGGTTGTTCAGGCTTTGCCGCGGCCCGTAGCAATTGAAGTAACGGCAGGCCACGGTGGGGATTTTATAGGCCTTGCCGATCATCAACGAATAAACCTCCTGGTCTTTCTTGCTTTGCGCATAGACCGACGTGCACTCCAGGGGCTTTTCCTCGTCGGTGGGAACGGGGTCCGCGGACGCATGGCAGACGGGACAAAGCATTTCCCACCGGCCCTCCTTCAACTGCGCGTCCGGTCTCGGACGCGGGGAGAAGTCTCCATGCCGGGAACAACGATATTTCCCCTCCCCATACAAGCTCATGGAACTGGCGACCAGGACCTTTTCGACTCCGTGCTTCTCGCTCACGAGGATGTCCCAAAGGACCGCCGTCCCGTACACATTGGAGGAGACGTATTGCTCGATGGAATACATGGATTGGCCCACGCCCACCTCCGCCGCGTCGTGGATGACGATGTCCGTTCCCTGGACGGCTTTTTTGAGGCTTTCGCGGTCGCGGACGTCGCCTTTGATGAACTCCGCGCCGGGATGCAGATGTTCCGGTTTTTGGGCGTTTTCGCCGTGCACCTGGGGGTTGAGGTTGTCGTACACTCTGACCCGGTATCCGCGTTCGATCAGGGCATCGACGGTATGGGACCCGATGAAGCCGGCGCCGCCGGTCACTAAAACCCGTTTATTGGTTCGCATGGGGTGAACAGGCTCGAATTATGAAGGGTTGATGGATTTGGCCAATAGGCCTACCGCGGGAATCCTTCCGCATGATTTATTAGCGAAAAAACCCGGCCCTTTCTTTAGGGAAAAAGGGACAAAACAAAACAAACTTGGACATACTGAGGGGAGCGTCCAATGGATGGCATTTCAAATCCCCCTCGGTCCCCCTTTGTTAAAGGGGGATGAATTGCTCCCCTCTTTGAAAAAGAGGGGCCGGGGGAGATTTTTCTTTTATTGAAGATGCAACCTATTTCATGCTCCCGGTAGTAATAGACGGTTTCCGATACCGGAATCTCCGGCAAATCCGTTCTACATGCAAAATAAAGGAAGGAATGAAGCCAGCCAGGGATGGTGCCGACGGGGAGACTCGAACTCCCACGGATTGCTCCATACGCCCCTCAAACGTACGTGTCTACCAATTCCACCACGTCGGCGCCTGCTGGTGTCCTGAAAAAAGAGGGTCGCTTCTTATTTAGTAGTAGCGGGCATCGCCCCGGACGGCGCTCCGGGTTTCGGAGCGGACTCTTCCGCCGTCTCCTTGACGATGGAGCGGGTGTCCTTCTTGGAAGCGAGGGTGGTCAACGCCAGGGAGGTGATCATGAAAACGATCGCGGCGGCGGTGGTGAGCTTGGTCAGAAAATTCCCGGCGCCCGCGCTTCCGAACATGGTCTGGCTGGCCCCGCCGCCAAAGGCGGAGCCCATGGAGGCCCCTTTCCCAGTCTGCAACAAAACCACCAGGATCAAAAACAAAGCTACGAAGACATGTAATACGATTATGAGGGTGTGCATCGATATTATTTCGTTTGAGGTTCTAGGCGCTTCTAATTAATGGAGTTGATAATAGCATAAAACGATTCGGCAACCAAACTCGCTCCGCCGACCAGGGCCCCGTCGATATCGGGTTGGGACAACAGGGCGCTACTGTTTTCCGGGGTCACGCTACCGCCGTATTGGATGCGCAACGCCTCCGCGGCTTCCCGGCCCAAAAGTTCCCCGGCGCGCTCGCGGACAAAACGATGGACTTCCTGCGCCTGTTCGGGCGTCGCGTTCTTCCCGGTCCCGATGGCCCATACAGGCTCGTAAGCGACGACCAACCTCCCGGCGTCCCCCGCCCCGAGACCCTCCAAACCCTTCTCCAACTGTCTCCGGACGACGTTGTGCGTTTCGCCCAGTTCCCTTTCCCGCAAGGTCTCGCCCACGCAAAGGATGACGTTCAACCCGGAGCCCAGGGCGGCCTTGACTTTTTTGTTCACCAAGGCGTCGTCCTCCTGGAAGTATTTCCGGCGCTCGGAATGGCCCAGGATCGCGTAAACGCACCCGGCGTCCTTCAACATGGCCGCCGAAACCTCGCCGGTGTAGGCCCCCTTCGGCTCATGCCACAGGTTTTGCCCGGCCAGCCCGACCGCCGAGCCTTCCAGTATTTCTTTTACGGCGCTTAAGGCGGTGAACGGCGGGGCGACGACGACTTCGGCCTTGGACGACGGGCCCAAAAGCCCTTTCAGCCGCGCCGCGAACTCCGCGGCTTCCGGGACCGTCTTGTTCATCTTCCAGTTGGCCGCAACGATCGGTCGCCTCATGGCCTCAATATAATTTCAAATCCCCTTTTTCACAATGAATTTTATCAGGTCCTTGACGCGCGTCGAATATCCCCACTCGTTATCGTACCACGCGAGGATTTTCACCATCCTGCCCTCGATCACCTTCGTGGAGGGGCCGTCGACGATGGAGGACGCCTCCGTGCCGTTGAAATCCACGGATACCAGGGGCTCTTCCTCGAACTCCAGGATGCCCTTCAACTCGTTTCGCGCGGCGTCCTTGAGGAACTTGTTCACCTCCTCGGCGGTGGTCTCTTTTTCCGTCTCCGCGACCAGGTCGACGAGCGACACGTTGGGCGTGGGGACCCGTATGGCCATGCCGTCCAGTTTCCCCTTCAACGCCGGCAGGACCAGGGACACCGCCTTGGCCGCGCCCGTGGTCGTGGGGATCATGGACAGGGAAGCGGCCCGCGCCCGCCTGAGGTCCTTGTGCGGCAGGTCCAGGATCTGCTGGTCGTTGGTGTAGGAATGGATGGTGGT
>JACQQK010000059.1 GCA_016207065.1 Nitrospinota bacterium | reverse complement strand
TCCGGCGTCGCGCCGGCCGCCCTCGGTGTCAGCCTGAGGCGGCATCGGATCCAGCGTTCACGCTGGTCACCCTCCCCCAGCCCCCTCCCTCAAGGGAGGGGGGAAATTTGTGCGTCAAGTCATCGTTTCATTTTGTTAGATCTCTAACAGGACGCTGAAAAAGTCCCTTTTGTGCCCAAAAATCGTCATGCCCGCGAAAGCGGGCATCCAGAAAGTCCTTGAAAATACTGGATTCCCGTCTTCACGGGAATGACGGCAAAAGACTAAAAAATAGTTTTTCAGCAACCTGCTAAGATACCAACTCCCCCAAGAGACGTTCCACTTTTACCAGGTCCTCCGGGCAGTCGACGCCGACGGACGATTTCCGGGTCTCCGTCGCCTTGATGGGGATGCCGTTCGACAAGATCCGCAACTGCTCGAGCCTCTCGATGGTTTCCAGGGAAGACGGGCGCAGTCGCGAAAACTCCATCAGAAAACTTTTCGCATAGGCGTAAAGCCCGATATGCTTGTACGCGTTGTGAAAACCCGTCTTGGACAGACGGTCCAGCTTGCCGGGATATACCCCGCTCCATCCGTCGCGGTTGAAAGGGATGGGCGCCCTGGAAAAATACAACGCAAACCCGCGGTCGTCCACTACAACTTTGACCACGTTGGGATTGAAGATCTCCTCCGGATCCTCGATGCGCATCATCAGGGTCGAGACCTTCAACGCAGGGTCTTTCAGCAGGGGTTGGACCGCGAGGTCGATGTTTTCCGGCGGGATGAGCGGTTCGTCGCCCTGGACGTTGACGACAATGTCGCAATCCAGGGACGCAGCAACCTCGGCAACGCGGTCGGTCCCGGTGGGATGGCCGCCGGAGGTCATCGCCGCCTCGCCGCCAAAAGCCCGGACGGCGTCGTAAATCCTGCGGTCGTCCGTCGCCACGATCACGCTGGAGATCAGGGAAGCCGCCTTCGCTTTTTCCACCACCCACTGGACCATGGGCTTGCCGCGGATCAGGGCCAGCGGCTTTCCCGGAAACCGGGTGGACGCCCACCGCGCGGGGACGATCGCCGCCGCCTTTCGCTCAGTAGGCATGCCGGTTTACGAATCCCTTCCATAAAGTCATGACCAATATCTTGAAGTCCAGCAGTAGGGACCAGTTTTTAATGTAATAAAGGTCGTATTCGATGCGTTTCTGCAGGGAGGTGTTCCCGCGCCATCCATGTATCTGGGCCCACCCGGTGAGACCGGCCTTCATCTTCAACCGCAGGACGTAATGCGGAACGGTCTTTTTGAAGTCCTCCACGAAAACCGGCCGCTCGGGACGCGGCCCCACCAGGCTCATGTCGCCTTTCAGGACGTTGAACAACTGCGGAAGCTCGTCCAGGCTCGTCCGGCGGATGAACCTGCCGACGCGCGTGCAACGGTCGTCGTCCTTCCGCGCCCACACCGGCCCGGTCTTGTCCTCCGCGTCCACGTACATCGAACGGAACTTGATCATGGGGAACGCGTTGCCGTCCATCCCCACCCGCTCCTGGCGGAAAATCACGGGTCCCCTGGATTCCAGCTTGATCAGCGCCGCGACCAACAGCATGACGGGCGAGGTCAGGACGATGGCCAGGGCGGAAACCGCCAAATCCGTCGCCCGCTTGATCAGCAGGTTCCACCCATACAGCGGGGTGCCGTTGAGGTTGACGACGGGCAAGCCGTCGAAATCGTCCACGCCCGACTGGACGTTCATGAACCGCAGAAGGTCGGGGACGACCTTGATGTCCACGGTCTCCTCGCCCAGGCTCTTCAAGACCTCCTCCAGCCGGTCCTGGGCCTTGAGGGGCAAGGCGACGATCAACTGGTTGATCTTGTGCTCGCGAATGTTTTTGGAGACGTCCTGAACGAGGCCGAGCACTTTATGTTTTTTGAACTCTTTCCCGACTTTTTCCGGATGGGCGCTCAAATAACCGGCCACGTGAAATCCGATTTCCGGATGCAGGTCGATCTTCTCGGCCACCAACTGTCCGAGGTCGCCGGCGCCGACGATCAATACATTGCTCAGGTTCACCCCCTTCTTGCGCAGGGCCATCAACCCCCTGCGCACCAACGCGTGGGAAACGACCATCGACACGGTGACCAGGGCCCAGAAAACGATCACCACCGCGCGGGAATAAGAGGCCCCGCGGTAAAAGAAGGAGATCGCCGCGACCATCAACACCGACAGCGAACAGACTTTCACGATGT
This sequence comes from Nitrospinota bacterium, assembly GCA_016207065.1. Taxonomy (GTDB): domain Bacteria; phylum Nitrospinota; class Nitrospinia; order Nitrospinales; family JACRGP01; genus JACRGP01. The sequence continues at coordinate 7,238 of JACQQK010000059.1, read as the reverse complement.
TGTAGTACTCGGTCAAATACGACCGGCCAGACAACGGCTCGTACAGGCCGCAAGCCTTTATATTGAACAGGAAGACGATCCAGATGGGGACCAGGAACCCGATGTACTGAGCGAATGGGGGAACGCCCTGGGAGACGGGGACGAATTCGTTGAAACGGAGGTAATAAGCGGCGACCCAGGAAATGGAGATAACTAGAGTGTCGGAGACGAAAAGCGCGGAAATGAAAAGTTGGCCGTATTTCTTCAACATCGACGGTTTTGGACCTGCTCTCCGATAAAGCGCCGAATCCGACCGGAAAAGATTTCCACGTCGAATTGTTGAGCGTGCAGTCTGATTCGCTCGGGATCGAACCGGTCCTGGATGGTCTCGAAATATTTCACGGCCGAACAAAGCGCGTCCGGCGTGGGTTCATGGAAAAAGACCCCGGTGGGATGGGAGGCGTCTTCCTCCGGGAAGCCCGATTCCGCGGTCCAAGTCCGCCGGTCGGGGACAACGGTTTCCAAGGCCCCTCCCCTGGCGAATGCGATTACCGGCCGGCCCATGGACTGGGCCTCCAAGGGGGTGATGCCGAAATCCTCTTCTCCCGGGAATACGAACGCCCGGCAACGGGCATAATGCGAGCGCACTTCCGCGTCGGACAACCGGCCTAAAAATTGAATATGGGGACCGGCGATTTTCCGCAACCGGCTCGCGGTTTGTCCTTCGCCAATAATTTTCAGAGGATAACCCAATTTATTGAAAGCTTCAACCGCTAAATCGATCCTTTTGTAGGGGGCAAACGCCGAAACGATCAGGTAAAAATCCTCCGGGTGCTCGCCCGCCGGCTTATAAAACTGGGCGTCCAGCGGCGGACAAATCACCTCCGATTCGCGCCCGTAATGTTTCTCGATCCGCTTTTGCACGTGCCGGGAAATGGCGATGAAGCGGTCCACGCGCCGGCTGGAACGGACGTCCCACCGCCGCAATGACGGGGCCAGGAGCCGCATCGCCAATGCCGACGGGGAACCAGAGTTACGGTCGCCAAAATACTGGTCGTACTGGTCCCAGATGTAACGCATCGGCGTGTAGCAATAACAAATGTGGAGCGTGCCCTTGGGGACCTTGACTCCCTTGGCCACGCAGTGACTGCTACTCAGGACCAGGTCGTATCCCCGCAAGTCGAACCATTCGATGGCGAAGGGCATCAAGGGCAAAAAATGGCGGTAATGGGTTTTCGCCAGCGGGAGGTTTTGCAGGAACGAGGTTTTGATGCGCATCGACTCGATGGTCGGCGACACCTGGCCCGGTAGGTGGAGGAGGGTGAACAGATCGGCGTCCGGGTAGAGACGGCAGAACGTTTCCAGACACTTCTCCCCGCCCCGCATCCCCGTCAGCCAATCGTGGACGATCGCTATTTTCATGAACGGCGCTGAAATCCTTTCCGCCCATTTATACAGGATCGGATTGGAATTTTAAACTCTTGATTTTTAGCCCGGATATTGCGCGAGCGAACGATGGAATTGCCCTTCCCGCAAAAAAGACCTTTGCATAACTCCCGTTGCCGGGCAACTTTCCGTTCGTCATCGCGAGCCGTCGCGGACGGCGTGGCGATCCAGAATCTCTGGATTGCTTCGCTCCGCTCGCAATGACGGCATGGACGATTGTTATGCAAAGTCCTCCTTGTACAAGGGGGCCGGGGGGATTCGCGCTCTCACCGCGAACGGGAATTTCAAATCCCCTCCTCCCCCTTTGCCAAAGGGGGGCGAGGGGGGATTTTGCAAGGGGGAATAAAACAAAGGGCTTTTAGCGCTTGACATTTTTCACGTTATTTATATAATTCTGGAAATATGAAAATAATAAACGCCATAACCGCCCTGTCCGCTCTCGCCCAGGAAACCCGGCTGGAAATCTTCGGGCTCCTGGTGCAAGTGGGGGCGGAAGGTCTCCCGGCGGGACAAATCGGCGAACGTTTCGGGTTACCTTTCCCGACCCTTTCGTTTCACCTGAGCCACCTCAAGCGCTCCGGATTGATCGATTGCCGGCGGGAGGGACGGTCTCTGATTTATAGCGCGAATTATAAAAACATGAACAAACTCATGACCTACCTGACTGAAAACTGTTGTCAGGAAAATCCGGCCGGTTGCGATTTGCCTGCCGTTTGCGAATCGAAATGACATGCAAGACAAAAACGGCATGGCGGGTAAAACTCTAAACGTCCTCTTCCTATGCACCGGCAATTCGGCCAGAAGCACATTGGCCGAAGCCCTCCTGAACAAGTGGGGAAAAAACCGGTTTCGCGCTTACAGCGCGGGAAGCCGTCCCGCTGGCCGGGTCCATCCCATGACCCTTGAAATTCTCGGGGAGTACGGGTATCCAACCGATTCCTTCCGGAGCAAGAGCTGGGACGAATTCGCCCAACCTAATGCCCCGGTATTCGATATCGTCATTACCGTTTGCGATAAAGCGGCCGGGGAACCCTGCCCGGTTTGGCCGGGAGCCCCACAGAAAGAAAATCCACTAATGTTTTTTACCGAGGCAGGGGAAAACCGTCAATAACGGGCGTCGGCGGGTTTGCCGCCCTTCGGCCAATCGAGGTGTTTCAAGGGGAAGTCGGGGCGCGGCTGGGCGGTGAAGTAGGAGGCGATGTCATAGGCGTCGCGGTCGTCAAGCAAACCGCTCCGGCCGAGGGGCATGTTGTGTTTCACGAAGGCCGCGGCGGTGTTCAGGCGCGCCATCCCCGCCGCGATATTGAACGAAGCGCCGCCCCACAAGGGCGGAATCGTGTAGAAGCCGTCGCCGCCTTTCTGCCCCGCCCCGTCAGGTCCGTGACACGCGGAACAGATGCTCGCGAACAATTCCTTGCCGCGGACCGGGTCGGGAGGCGTTTCCGGGGGCGGTAATTTCCTGACGCCCCGCCCTTCCACTTCCATTCCCGTCGGCGTTCCCCAAGACAGCCAGGCGATGTACGCCAGGATGCCGTTCATCTCCGCGCTGTCCATGGGCAGGGGCTTGCCGTTCAACGACCGCATGAAACAGTCGTTGACGCGCTCCTGCAACGAGACCACCGTTCCAGTCCGCGCCCAGTACTTGGGGAAAATGCCCGTCAGACCCACGTAAGGCATGGCATTGGGCGTCCTGCCGCCCGCGAGATGGCAGTTTCCGCAATTCAACCCGTTGCCCACATAGTCCGGGCGAATTTCTGGGTTTCCATGATCAGCGAAAACCCATGGTCGATCGCCTCGCCCATCGGACCTTCGGGAAGGGTCGATTCGTCCGGCGGGTTAAACGCCGCCTTCGGAGGCATCCGGTCATGGACGCTCGACATCCCCTGTCCCGCAACCGGCGCCGGCAAAATCAGAAGACACCCCGCCAGGAGGAAAATCGCAAAAGAAGAAAATCTCATAATGTCTTATTTTGGTTCCGTTACGCCGAACTGTCAAGACCGCAACCCGATTCGCCCCGCTCCCTGGATGGATTTGAAGCCTGGATATCTCAAATGGAGCGGTGATGTGATGTTTTTTTGCCTCTAGGGAGCCCAATGAATTGGGCAACTACCTTTTTTTCGGCAAGCCGGGCTACTTCTTTATCGCCTGGATCAGGGCGGCGCCGTTGCCCAGGGCGGCGCGTTGGAAGGACTTGAATCCGGCATCGCGCAGTAGGGCCTCCGTTTCGCGGAACGTGTAGGTCTTGCCCGTCGCGGTGTAGAGGAGCATGGTCACGCCGAACAGGGCGGCCTCGTAGGGTTTCGTCCGGCTTTCATCGAGGAAGAAATCGACCACGACGACCCGCCCGCCCATGACGAGCGACCGGTTGATTTTCTCGAACAGGGTCCTGTTCTGGTCTTCGTCGTAGATGTGCAGGACGTTGGAGAACAGGACGGTGTCGTAATCCTCGCCGAACGGGACCCCGAACATGTCGCCTTCGATGAATTGGAACCGGTCCAGCAGTTTCATCCCCCGGATGATTTCCCTGGACACTTCCAAGGTCGCCGGGCGGTCGAGCAGGACGGCCGACGCTTTTTTGTCTTTCTTGAGGATGGCCGCGCTGTACGACCCCGGACCGCCTCCCAGGTCCAGCAGGCGCCCTACCCGCTTGCGCGCCGTGATCGACGCGATTTTGGGGGCGAACCGATCGCTCCGCTCGTGCATGGCGTGGGTGAACAGCCAGCGGAACTCCGGGTCGTCGGGCCCATGGTACTGGGACAGGTCGCGTCCGTCGCGGACCGCGTTCAGCAAATGCTCCCATTCCTTCCGGTTCTCCTTGCGGAGCATGACGATCCCCTTTTTGTAGTCCTTGCTCGTCTCGCAAAGGTGTTTGTAGGTCTCCGGCGTGTTGGCGAATTTTTTGCCGCGTTTGCGCAGGGCGCCCATGGCCGTCAGGGCGTTCAGCAGGAACTCCGTCCCTTGTGCGTGGGTGTTGGCGGCGCGCGCCACTTCCCCGGCGGTGAGTTGTTTCTTCTCGATCGCGGTGAAAATTTTCAGTTCCAGCGCCGCCAGCAGGACATGGGCCTCCTCGAGACGGTCGATGGTTTCTACGATTTGCCGAAAGGTCATCATGGCTAGAGTTCCTCGTCGAGAAGGGTTTTGACGCGCGTCTCCAGTCCCTGGCCGAAACCGAACAGCTTGTAGCGCAAAATGCCTTTCTTGTCGATCAGGATCGACGAAGGGGTGCCGCGCAGTTCATAGGCGTCGAAAGTCAGGGTGTTGTACGGTTTCCGTTTCAGGTAATTCCCGACCTCCCCCCGCAATAATTCCTGCTCGCGGGCGGAAAGGAGCGCGAAATGGGCGATGTCTCTGCGGATGATCTTCTCTACTTCCTCTTCGCGGACAATCCCGTCGTTCTGGACAATCCGGTCCCAGGCCACGGGGAAAGGAATTCGATATTGTAGCCGGTTCCCGTCCAGAATGTTCTGGCCGGAGAGGTACGCCAGGGTCTCGCCCACCACCTCTCCCGTCGAAAGCAGTTTTTTCAGGTTCCCCAGGTTGTTCTTGTCGAAATCCTCAAAAGCGGTGGCCAGCCCCCAGACCGTCAATCCCCGGTCCTTGTACTTGTTGTATACGCCGATGGCTTCCGGCAGGCCGCCGATGAAACAGCCCGGGCAGTTCACCTGGAAGACCTCGACGAGGACGACCCTGCCGCATTGCCGGTCGATGCCGCCGGGCGCTTCCCCAATCCATTCCGCAACCTCCAGATCCGGAGCTTTCTCGTTAACCGCCGGCATCGGACTCTCCCTGGCGGACCATGTTGACCAGCCGCTCCATCGCGCTCTTGACGTCTTCCGGAGGGTTCTTTTTAAGGGCTTCGTCCAGCGCGTACAGGGCCTTGCTCGTCTCCCCGGCGTCGATGTATATCCAGCCGAGGAGCAGGCTGGACGCGAACCATTTCCCGCTCTTGGGATACTTGCCGACCACGACCTCCAGGTCCTTGGCGGCTTCCGGATATTTTTTCAACTTGTAAAGGGAGGAGCCACTGCCGAACCGGATCTTGTCCACCATGTCCGGCGGCGGGTTGAGGGCCAGGGATCTTTTGAACCCGGCGGCGCTGGCGTCGTATTTGCCGTTCTTGAACGACTGGATGGCGGCGAGGTATTTGTCCACGGACAACTTCCGGTTGACGCGCGCCTGCCTGATCCCGCGGATGGCCTTTTCGTCCTTGTCCAGCGCGGCCTTGTCCTCGGCCAGTTCGGAGAACACGCGGTTTTGCGCGTCCGTCCCGGCGCGGATCTTGGCCGCCAGGCGTGTTTCCGTTTCCGCCAGGTCGCGGTCGAAGTCCTGGATCGACGCCCGCAAGACGTCGATGGGTTGGGTCATCTCCTCGCTGTCGCGTAGCAGGTTGTCGATATCGGCGGCAATGGCGTCCAGGTCCTTTTGCCGGAACCGGCGGAGCTTGAGTTCGTCGGCGGAAGGCGGACGCCAAGCGTACATTTCCGCCGGCCCCCTCGGCGTTTCGCAGGCCGAAAGGAAAAACAACGCCTGCCCCAAAAGGAAAAAATAGAAAATCGTTTTCATTTTATATAAACTAGACATGGAAGAAAGCTCCAACCGTCCGCTCATGATAGATTAAAATTAACATCTATTCAATGATTTAGCGAAAATGAAGGATTACTACAAGATTCTGGGAGTCGGGAAGAACGCCACCGAGGCCGAGCTTAAAAAAGCCTACCGGAAAAAGGCGTTGGAGTATCACCCCGACCGCAACAAGGACAACCCCCAGGCGGAGGAAAAATTCAAGACCCTCAACGAGGCCTACGCCGTCCTCAGCGACAAGGACAAGCGGCGGAAATACGACCTGTACGGGGAGGAGAAATTCCATCAGAAGTTTTCCCAGGAGGACATCTTCCGGGGGTTCGATATCAACGAGATATTCCGCAACTTCGGTTTCGAGACCGGGCGCGGCGGCGGGTTTGGCGGGGTTGGCGGATTCGACGATTTTCCCCGGGGCTCCGGATTTGGCGGCGACCCGTTCGGACGTGGCGGGGCGGCGGGTGGACGGCCCTCGGCGGGCCTCAACGGCGAGGACTTGGAAAAAGACCTTTCCATCACACTCGAGGAAGCCTGTTCCGGGACGGAGAGGGTGATTGAATTCAGCCGGACCGGGTCCAAAGAGGAGACCAGCGTCAAAATACCCGCAGGCATCCAGGAAGGCAAGAGACTACGCCTGGCTGGAAAAGGCTACCGTTCGCAATTCGGCGGGAAATCCGGCGACCTGTACTTGAAGGTCCATATCCGGGAGCATCCGGTATTCAAGGTGGAAGACGGCGATGTCGTCGTCGATCATGAGATCGGCCTCACCGACGCCCTGCTCGGGACCACTATCGAGGCCCCGACCCTCTCCGGGACCAAAAAGGTCAAGATTCCGCCCGGGACGCAAAGCCATTCCAAATTGCGCTTGAAGGAAATGGGCCTCCCGCGCGGGCCGGGAAAAGGGAAAAGCGACCAGTACGTGCGGATCGTCGTCAAACTCCCCAAAGACCTGACCGGCGAGCAGATCGAGCTGATCAAAAAACTCAAGTTAACCGGCATATAGCATTGATTTTATTAATAACTTAAATCATTCGAGTGATGATTGTTTTTAGGCGTATTGAATCATGGCGAGAATTTGTTACAAGCCCAACAATATCGTGCAAGAAGTGGAAGACGGCAGTCGGCTGATCGAATGTTGCGAGGAAGTGGACGTGTCGCTCACCTTCGGGTGCACGGAAGGCTCCTGCGGCGTGTGCGAACTGACCGTCCTGGAGGGCAGGGAAAACTTGTCCAAG
>JACQQK010000064.1 GCA_016207065.1 Nitrospinota bacterium | reverse complement strand
GCGTGAACGCTGGACCCAGCGGGCTGAACCCAGATGGCGAACCGGCGTCATCGAGGGCAATCCGGGTTTAGCAAGTTGCCCCTACGGCGAGTAGCCAGCGTGAACGCTGGACCCAGCGGGCTGAACCCAGATGGCGAACCGGCGTCATCGAGGGCAATCCGGGTTTAGCAAGTTGCCCCTACGGCGAGTAGCTCGAATCCCCCCAGCCCCCTTTGCAAGGGGGGGCAAACCTCACCCCGGGCAGGTATCCAGAGGCAACGCCGCCTCGACGCCGTGAGTTGACGGTGAGCGCGCCATGAAGAAGGGCCGAACGCTTCTCTCTCGCGTCTTACCCCTTCCATGTAAAATTCTCCCTTCTTACTCCCCCTTGCAAAGGGGGCTGGGGGGATTCGAGATCATAACATGAAAGATCGATCTCTACGCCCGCATTTGCCGTACAACAAGGCCTTGAACGAAAAAGCCCGGCGACTGCGCAACAACCCGACCCCCGCCGAGAAATCTTTCTGGAATGCCTTGCGGCGAATGCCGTTTTACCCGGAAGCCGCCTTCAACCGCCAAAAACCCATCGGCGAGTATATCGCGGATTTTTACTGCCACCGCTTTCTCCTGGCGGTCGAGATTGACGGCGACAGTCACGGAGAGGACAAAACCATCGCCTACGACGCAAGACGGACGGCTTGCTTCGAAGCGTTGGGCCTGAAAGTCCTGCGCTTCAGCAACCGGGAAGTGGAAGCCAATATCGGCGGAGTCATGGCCAAGGTCGAGGAAACGGTCCGCGAACGGAAAGAGATATTATTTGGCTCCGCAAAAAAGGAATAATCCCCCCAGCCCCCTTTGCAAGGGGGAGTAACTTCCGCCGTCATCGACGATTCGGCCGGTCTTTTTCCCGGTACTGAACACGGGAACAACGATTGAATTTCCGCGTTTTATTTTAATTTACATTTATAGTGATTTTCTATATTATGGTGTGGCGTGTCCTGTAGTCGCGGAGTCTCGACGGTTGTTTATGGTTTTGCATTAATGGGACGGCGCCAAATCCATGAAAATATTCTGGAACTGTGCTATTTTTAGCGGATAGTTGGCGACTACTTTTTGAAGGGCATCTCTAAAAATCGTAGCCTGATTCATCAGGCGCTCCAAAAGCCCAATAAATTGGGCGACTACAATTTTTTAGAACCGGTGGGATTCAAGAAAAAGGCGATTTTTAGAGATGCCCTGAAGCGGTTATAAAGTATTGGAAGGATGTTCATGAGCGATTCGAAACCGTTTGTTATCCTGATCGCCGAGGACGACGAGGACGACTACCTGTTGACCATGGAAGCCTTGAAAGAGGCGGGGGTCAACAACCATGTCCATTGGGTCAAGGACGGCGAGGAGTTGATGAATTACCTGGGCCATGACAACGGCGATTCCATCGGCAAAACGGGGATAATCCTTCTGGACCTCAACATGCCCAAGAAGGACGGGCGCGAAGCCCTCAAGGAAATCAAGGCAAACCCCGTTTTACGCAGAATCCCGATTATCATATTGACCACGTCCAAGGCCGAGTCCGATATCTCTCATTCCTACGATCTGGGAGTCAACTCCTTCATTCAAAAACCCGTGCGATTTTTCGAGTTCGTCAAAGTCATCAAGGTCCTTTCCCAATATTGGTTTGACATCGTCAAACTTCCCGTTTAAAAACCAGTTATGGACCGCGAGGACCCCATTCCGGAGAACCGGTCGATTCGAATTTTGGTCGTGGAAGACGACGCGGACGACGTTTTCATCATCCGGGATTTGCTCCATGAAGGGTTGACCGGACACAACCCCGTCATCGACCATACCCCCTCGTCCGCGGAAGCGCTCGACCTTCTGGACAAAAGTTCGTACGACTTGTGCCTGTTCGATTACCGCCTGGGAGAAGTGGACGGCATTCATCTTCTCAGCCTTGTCCGCGCCCGGGGGATCGGGGTCCCCATCATATTCCTGACCGGGCACGGAGACCAGGAAATCGCGGTCGAGGCCATGAAGGCCGGCGCCAACGACTATCTCTCCAAAGGCAAACTTTCGGCCGAGGCGCTTTCCCATTCGGTCCGCTACGCCATGCAGTTGCACACGGAGGCCGAGGCGCGCAAACAAGCCGAGGAGAAGTTGATACGGTCGCACGCGGAAGTCACCCGGAAAAACGCCGAGTTACAGGAATCCCTGCAAAAACTGCGCGAGGCGCAAAACCAGATCCTGAGGTCGGAGAAACTGGCCGGTATCGGCCGGCTGGCCGCCGGCGTCTGTCATGAAATCCTCAATCCCTTGAACATCATTTCGGGCCACGTACAGGCCCTGCAAATGGAGCGGGGCGACGACGCCTCCCTGAAGGAGGACCTCGTTTCCATCATGGAAGAGATCGAGCGGATAGAAAAAATCATCGGCGGCCTGCTGAAATTCTCCCGCAAGGGAGACGTCGAACTGCGATACGTGGACGTCGGCAAGGAAGTGGAATCCGTGCTGGCGCTCGTGGAGAAGGATTTGTTGCTGAGCGATATCCGCGTGGTCCGCCGGTTCGACCTCAACATGGAGAAAGTCCTGATCGATACCGACCGCATGCGCCAGGTCTTCCTCAACCTCATCAACAACGCCAAATACGCCATGCAGACGACGGGCGGGACGCTGACCATATCCACCCGGACGGTCGTCAAGGACCGCCGGAAAAGCCGGCGGGACGACAGGGACGTCAACGAGACCGTCGGCATCCCCTTCGCGAGGATCGTTTTTTCGGATACGGGCACCGGCATCAAAAAAGAACACATGGACAAGTTGTTCGACCCGTTCTTCACCACCAAGCCGGAAGACAAGGGCACCGGCCTCGGCCTTTCCGTCTGCTACACCATCATAGAAAAACACGCCGGCGCGCTCGAGGTGGAAAGCGAATACGGCCATGGAGCCACGTTCATCATCGACCTGCCCTTCAACCCGCCGGGCGAAATCGGCCAGCGTGCCGCTGGATCCAACGAGATCGACTCGGATGGCGAATAGCGCTCGTCGAGGCTGGCGTGCCGCCAACATGAACGTTGGATCCAATGCCGTTGCCAGGCTCCGCCTGGCGGCGGGGACCGCTCTCTTGTAAAATCCCCCCCTCCCCCCTTTTTCAAAGGGGGGCAAAAGTTTGATCTTCCCCCTTTTTCAAAGGGGGACTGAGGGGGATTTGCTTTTCGGCGACCGCGCCGGCGTTATCGCCGCGTTCGCTCGGGTTCGTTGTTTTTCCCTCTATTTTATCTGAAGGTCCTCAGCGGGTCTTTCGTTTTCAACGGATTTGACGGCAGATCGATACAGCGCACCTGAAGTTTTGCCTTGGGACCCAGATTGATGATTATCGCCACATCGTCGTAGTCAAGGTCCTCGCGTCCGCGGGATATGGCCACGGAAATGGTCCCCGGCAGACTGTACGCAAGACGTTCTCCCGGGTTCACCATTTCGTCGATATACACCTTGTTGCCCAGGACGACCTTCAGGTCGGCGGCGTCGCCGTCGATATTTTCAACGGTGAAATCCGATGCGCAACGTTCGGTCTTTCCCGGATCGACGATCCTGATTTCCCCTGTCGCCGGACCCTTCGTTTCCGCAATGGCCTGCGGGATGGCCATGCCTACCATCAGGAAAACAGTTGAAACCATCGGAAAAAACACGTTTCCTTTCATGAGGCGCCTCCTGTTTTTATAGGGTTTAAAACCGCGGAGTTGATGTCTTTTTGATGCAACCCATCCCCCCGAGGGTTCGGGAAGACGGCATGCAATATCCGGGTTATCGGAGGAAATCCAACAGGGAGGGCTGAATGACCCGCGAGGTGACGTTCAACGCCGCTTCCAATGCCGTCTGCAGTAGCGCGAAGTCCGAGGCCCGGCGCACGATGTCCGTATCCTCGACCGCGGCCTTTTGCTGGGTGAAATCCACGATGTCCTTGTCGTGGATGTCCCGCGTGTCCAGGACCGTTCTTTGGGCCGCGCCCAAGGTTGCGCGCCCTTCGTTGATATTTTGCAGGCCGGCGTCCAGGTTGCCGATCGAGGCGAGGATCCCCTGCTGGTCGTTTTTCGAAAGCGCGGCCTTAAGGGTCGCCAGGGTATTCAACACGTTTCTGCCGCCGCCGATGCCGAGGTCCCGGGCGCTCGTGCCCGTGCCCGATTCCGACACCACGGCCGCGGTGGCGCTGTTGTTGGAAACGACGCGCAAGGAGTTTCCCTGGCTGTTGACGCTCGCCGTTACGTTGAGCCCCGCGTTGTTGATCGCGTTGACGACGTCGCCCAGGGTGGCCGCGGAACTCAACGTCACCGTCCCCGAGGCGCTCCCGTTGACGATGTTGATGGCCGTCAAGGTCAAGCCGGTCCCGCCGTTCAACTGTGAAAGGGCCGCGGAAGCGGTCAGAATGGGGTCCACGTCGGAGCCGGCGAGGTTGCCGTCTCTCTGGCCCAGGATTCCCAGTTTTCGCGCTGTCGCGCCGCCGCCAACCTCGGACACCGTCAAGGCTTGCCTGATCACCGAGCTGGAATCGGTCAGCAGGAGCCCGTTTTTATCGGCGTTGATCGAGGCGGTCACGTTGGTCCCGGCGGCATTGATGGCCGATAACAGGTTGCCCGCGGTCATCCCCGCCGTGACGGCGATCGTCGCGCTGTTGCCCGCCCGGTCGGCGATGACGAAAGATCCCGCCGGGACGCCCGCCCCGCCGTTCAAGCTGGAAAGCAGGGTGGCGCTCGTGACGGCCGGGTTTAGGTCCGTAGCGAGGACTTGCGAGCCCGGCAACGTCATGTCGGTTTTGAAACCTTTTGCCGTCTCGACCTGGAAGTTTTCCGTGTTTCCGGCATAGGAGACTTCCCCGGAGGCGCTGACGCTGAAGGGTTGGGTCTTGATTTTACTCCCCGCGAAAATATATTGCCCCTTGACCGAGGCATTGGCCTCCTGCAAGACAAGGGAGAGGAGTTTGTCGATCTCGTTGGCCGCGAATTGGCGCGTCTGGTCGGTCGAAACCCCGTTGAGCTGGTTCAAGGCCAGTTCCTTGGCCCGCGTCAAACTCACGCCGATGGCGTTCAAGGCGTTGTCCCCGCTGGCCAGCAGAAGCTGGTTGAAGTCGATGTTGCGGATGAACTGGTCGGTCTGGGCGATCGTGGAGCGGAAACCGAGCGCGTCCCGGATCCCCGCCGGGTCGTCCGAGGGCTTGCTGATTTTTTTTCCGGACGAAATGTCGTTCTGCGCTTTTTCCAGGTCCTCCGTAAGCCGGAAGATATTGTTCAGCGCGTTGTTCTGCATTATCTGGTTTGTTACCCTCGTCACCATGACGCTATCTCCTGCCAGCCCTCATCGGCCGTTTGCTCCGCCGACGTAAGCGGTATTTAGAGCGTCCAATAAAATGGACCGATTGGCTCGCCGCAAAAATCCTCCCCTCCCTTCCAGGGAAGGGGCTGGGGGAGGGTGAGCCCGGCCAGCGTGAACGCCGGCCGCCTCCGGGCGCCCGGCGCCCCCACCCGTCCTCCCCCTTCAAGGGGGAGGGGACGAATGAACCTTTTTGTCAGATCCTGTTCTGGAGCGTGTCGAACAGGGCGTTGACGACGTTGAGTACGCGCGCCGAGGCGTTAAACGCCTGTTGAAACTTGACTATGTTGATCATCTCCTCGTCGATGGAAACCCCCGCCACGCTTTCCCGCCGATTGTCGAGCTGGGTCAGGATCGCTTGCTGTTGATCGACGGAGTTCCGCGACTCGCTCGCCTTGATCCCCACGTTGCCCACGACCGAACTGTAAAACTCCTCGAACGTAAAAGTCCCGGAGCCGGCTTGCGTGAGCGTGGTCCCGTCGAATATGAGGGTCCGTTGCAGGGCCGCGAGGTCGAGCGCGTTTTGCCCGTCGTTGGGAGTGGATTTCCCGGCGGCGATTTTGTTGGAATCGGCCTTGATCGCGCTGGCCACGGAAAGCGTCGTCGCCGCGTTCTCGGAAAGGGAGAACGTGAACTTGTCGCCCGCCGCCGCCGAGCCCGTGATGGTGACGGCGAGACCGCCCGCCAGGTTGAACGCCGAGCCCGCGGTGAAGGTGAACGTCCCGGACGCCAGGCCGGTGGTCAGGTTCTTGAGCGTGAACGAGGACGCGCTCGCGAAAGTCATTTCGTATTTGTCGAGCGAGGCCGTCGCCGCGCTGGCGTTGGTCATGCTCACGTTGCCGGACCCCGTGTTTTGGGTGTTGGCCCGCGCGGTGGCCGAGAGGGCGGCGAAGAAATTTCTCCCCGTGATCCCGTCCAAACCCATTCCGGACTGGTGGACGCGGTTGACTTCCCGCGCGAGGCCGGCCGCCAGGCGGTCGATCTGGTCGCGCAGGCCGGCGAGTTCCGTGTCGCGCATGTCCAGGTATCCCCGGAGTTCGCCGTCCTTGATGACCGAAGTGATATTGGAGGTATTTCCGCTACCGTCGTCGAGCCGGATGTCCCGGAAGCCGAGGTTGTTGCCGTTCAGCGAGGTACTTAAACTGAAAGCCGTGTTGCCCAGGACCAGCGCTTTGCCGTTCTGCAAGGTCAGGTTGACCTGACCGTTGGTTTCGCTCACCACGGTGATGTCGACTTTCCCGGCCAGTTCCCGGACGAGTTTGTCCCGTTGGTCGCGCAGGTCGTTGGCGGTGGCCCCGTTCGCTTCGCTCCCGTGGATGGTCTTGTTCAGTTGGGCGATATTGGCGGTCAACTGATTGATCTCCGAGACCTTGGTAATGACGGTCTGGTCGACGTTCAACTGCGACTGGAACAGCCGGTCGCCCATCTTTTTGAAGGCGGAAGCGAGGCTCTCGGCGCGCGAGATCAGCGTCGCCCGTTCCGGCAGTCCCGACGGGTTCAGGGACAGGTCCTGGAGGCTCCCGAAGAAATTTTGCAGGGACTGGCTCAGGCTCCCGTCCGAACTTTCGCTGAACAGCGCGTCCAACTGGTCGAATATCCCCTTGCGGACCGCGGAATTCCCCGACGAGGTTTCCTCGCCCAGGGTCTCGCTGAATAAAAAGCTGTCGTGGGCGCGCGCGATGCTCGACACCATGACCCCGGTCCCCAGGATCGCCGTACCGACCGCGCGGGGCGGGGCGGCCTCGAACGAAACGTCCTGGCGGGAGTAACCCTGCGTCTGGACGTTGGCGACGTTCTGGCCCGTCGTCTCGATGGCCAACTGCTGGGCCAGCAGGCCCAACTTGGCGGTGTTCATTACGCTGAATATATTTGTCGTCATGGTTCCCGGTTTCTACCGCGGAGGTCAGGCGTCCGTATTCAGGAGCCGGCTTTGCATTCTCGCTTCCTGCAGGCGGCCGTTCGAGTAATAGGAAGACCGCGACTCCTCGTCGCACCGATGGATGAACGCCATCGACTTTTTCAGGGACAACGACGAGTGGTTGATCAAGAGCTTGTTTTTCTCGTTCAATTCCCGGATGGTTTCGATCTGTTTCAACAACCGCCTCCGGCATTCGGCCAGCTTCGGGTTGCACGGGTCCTGACGCGCGGAAATCAGTTTGCTCAGGGTGAAGTCTCCGGCGGGCAAACCCAGGCCCTTCGCGAAGGCTTCCATGACCCGGTTCCGGTTTTCCTCCAGCACCTGGGATTTCACGATCAACGTTTCTTTTTTGTTCATGATGTCGTTGAAATTCTCGAGCGAATACCCGGCGACCGCGTCCCACTCTTTGCGCAACAGGTCGATGAACTCGTTGTACAGACGGACTTTCTGGAGTAGAAGGTTTACCAGGTTCTTATACAGCCGGTTCATGGAGCGACCTCGTAATTTTTGACGGCTTTGAGAGAAGCGCTATCCGGGCGGCGCGCCGCCGCGGACAACTCCGCCTCGCCGCGGGCGCGCAAGGCGGAAATTTCTCTCTCTTGCAAAATCCCCCCCTCCCCCCTTTGATAAAGGGGGGCAATGGGAGATTCGCTTTCCGGCGACCGCGTCAGCGGCGTCGCCGCGTTGCCCCCGGGCGCTTGCCCGGCCCGCGCCTTTTCGTCCAGGCGGACCAACTGGCGATAAATCATGTCCGTCAGCCCGATCCCTTTATGCTTGGTCATTTCGTTGGCCAAGGTCTCGTCCTGCATAGACTGGTACATGTCTCCGGAGAAACTGCCGAGCAGGTCCGATTTCGGAAGGGTTTCGCGCATGGCGGTCATCATCTGAAACACCAAAAGCGACTCGAATTGCCTGGCCAGGGATTTTAATTTGTCATCCGCCGGCGTGCCGCCGGACCCAACGCCGCCTCGCGCTTGCGCCGAGGCGGGAGGTAGCTCCCCCTTGTAAAGGGGGCTGGGGGGATTCGCATTTCGGCGATCGCTCCGCGTCATCGCCATATTGCCTCCGGGAGCTTGCCCAGCCGACTTTTTGATCTCCTCCAGTCCCTTATCGACGGTCATTCCGGGAAAGTTTCGTTGAATTTGCGGAGACGGCATAAAATCCATGGTTTCCCTTTCCTTACCGGTCAGTTCGACTTGGAGCCACCACAAGAAAAC
Source organism: Nitrospinota bacterium (assembly GCA_016207065.1). Lineage (GTDB taxonomy): Bacteria > Nitrospinota > Nitrospinia > Nitrospinales > JACRGP01 > JACRGP01. The sequence continues at coordinate 5,103 of JACQQK010000064.1, read as the reverse complement.
CCGGCAAGAGAAAACTATTTAGATAAGGGTCTGCAAGCCACATACCAAAACAATGCCAGACGGCGGATTTTGTGGGGCAGGGTAAAAACCGCGTGAATCCAATGAGATATGGAAAATCGCGGACACGAAAAACAGGCCGTTGAGGACGGGTTGCGCGGCGCCGGGCAAAATTTGCCCGGTTAAATGATTTCCAGTTCCGCATGCAAGGCCCCGGCGGCTTTTATCGCTTGCAGGATGGCGATCAAATCCGCGGGGCTCACGCCGATGGCATTGAGTCCGTTGACCACGTCGCCCAAAGCGACCCCTCTGGAAACGATCAAGAGGCGGTCCTGTCCCTGGTCGGGAACGACCCGGGTCCGGGCGCCGATCGCGGCGGCGCCCTGCGCGGGAGGCGGCGCGGGTTGGGCGGCTGGGGCGGTTTCCCGGATTTGCACCAGCAAGTTGCCATGGGCCACGGCGACGGTGGAGATCCGCACGTTTTCGCCCATCACCACCGTGCCCGTCCGCTCGTCGATGATCACCTTGGCCGCGGTGTCGGGTTCGACCTGGAGCCCTTCGATTTTGTTGATGAACGCCGACATGTTGCCGGCGTAATAAGGCGGCGCCTTCACGTTGATCGCGCGGCCGTCCTGGATCGAGGCGAGGGCGTCCTTCAGTTCGTCGTTGATCGCCTTGGTTATGCGTTGCGCCGTGGTGAAATCGTATTTTTCCAAGGACAACATGATTTCATTCTTGTTGTTGAAGTCCATGGGCAATTCCTGTTCGACCATGCCGCCGTTGACGACGCGGGCCACGTTGAGATGGTTTTTCTGCACGCCCCGGGCCGCGCCCTGGACCGCGAAACCGCCGATGGACAGCGGCCCTTGGCCCACGGCGTAGGTCTTTCCGTCCGGCCCCTTCAGGGGCGTCATGAGCAACGTCCCGCCTTGCAGGCTCTTGGAGTCGCCGAGGGAGGAAACGACGAGGTCCAAATGGTCTCCCTGCTTGGCAAACGGCGGGAGCTCCGCGGTGACCATCACCGTGGCCACGTTTTTGAACTTCAACTGCGTGATTCTGGCGGACGGCACCGTCACCCCCATTTTCTTGAGCATGTTGACGATCGTCTGGATGGAGAAAAAGATGTTGGTGGCGCTGTCGCCCGTCCCGGCCAGGCCCACCACGAGTCCGAAACCGATCAACTGGTTGTTGCGCACCCCGCGGATATTCGCCAGGTCCTTGATGCGGGCGGCTTCGGCGGCGTTTGCCAGGACCAGGAAGGTCGCCGCCAGGACCAACCAAAACCGGTATTTTGCGCGGAAGAATGACATGCCGTAGTTTCCTTTATCCATAAGCTATGGGGTGTTCACGGTCAAGGTGGCCGTGCCGCTGGTGGCGATGCCGTCGCTCGCCGTGATCGTCAGCGTCTGTATGCCCTGGACGGCCGTGGGCAGGGCCGCTATGGTCACCGCGCCCGTGGTCGCGACGATGGTCGCGCCCGCGTAGCCGCCCGTGGCGCCCGAGAGCGCGAAGGCGACCGTGCCCAAATTCCCGCTGGCGGTGAAGGCTATCGCCGCCGTCGGCAACGTGGTCACCGTGAAGGAGCTTGGCGACACCGAGATGGCGGCCGCGGTCACCTGGACCGTCGCCGTGCCCACGTCGCCTCTCGCGTCGGTGGCCGTGACGGTGCCGCTTCCGGTCTGGGCGCTGGCGGTGAACACGCCGGTCGTGGCCCCGATCGTCCCTATGGCGGAGTTGCTCAAGGTCCAGGTGACCGGCGCCGTGCCCGTCGAGGTGAAGGTCTGGGTCCCGAGCTGTTTCACCTGCGCTGTCGAGGGGGTCACCGTGAGAGCGCTGGCCGCGACGGTGACCGTGGCCACGCCGGACGCGCCCTTGGAGTCGGTGGCCGTGACGATGACCCCGCCGGCTTTATTGTCGGCGGTGAGTACCCCCGTCGCGGAAACGATCGTGGCGATCGAGGGGTCGCTCACGCTCCAGGTAAAGGGAGCCGTCCCCCCCGTCGCGGTCAGCGTAAGGGAGGCGGTCTTGTTCAACGTGGAGAACTTGGGAGTGACGAATATGGCGGCCTGCGCCGGCGTCGCGGCGTTCGGTCCCAGCGGACCATAATTGTCCCGGGCGTTGTCGCAACCGGCGATGATGAAGAATATCCAGGCGGACGGAAATGCGAAAAACAGGACGAGCCATGCGGCCGTCCTTCCGGGTTTTATCGGATTTTGTTTCGCCGGGTCCATATTATGTGACGGATTTGACGAAGTTCACGATTTGCACCGTCGCGGTGGCGCTGACGTTCTCCACGGTCGCCACGATGTATGCCGTCCCGGGCGTCGTGCCGGACGTCAAGGTGGTCACCGCCGTCCCTTTGGTGGTGGTCAGCGAGGAACTCGCCAACGTGCCGAGGGTGGTGGTGAGGGTGACCGACGCGCCGTCCGCGGATTCGCCGATGGCGGTGAAGACCTCCACCCGGATGGTCGCCTTGCTGACGCCGTCCGCGGGAAGGCCGGCGTTTCCGGCCAAGGCGGCGATCCCTATCTTGAACCCGGACGTGCTGGGCCCGACCACTCCCGTAATGTCCGGCTGGCATCCCGAAAACAGGGCGGCGACCCACAGGCAAAAAACAGGGATGCCTGCCATTCCAGGCCTTTTAAAATAGGATTTCATTTTCGATGTTAGAAAGGCCATATCCAACTCAAGGCCCGGGTCGCCCATCCCACGGTTTGTTCGTCGGAAATGACGCCCTTGCCTACATACGTGATTTCGGCGTCGGCGATCAGCGTTGAGGAAACGGTGTTGTCGAAATTGATGTCCATGGGCCTGATCATCCCCTTGAGCACCAGGACCTGGTCCTCGTTATTTATGGTGACCACGCGCTTGCCCTCGACGCGCAGGTTGCCGCTGGGCAGGATTTCCGTGATGACCGCCGAAATGGTGGCCGTCAACCTGCCCTGACGGGTGGTCGTTCCCGAACCGCTGTTGGACCGGCTGGTCTTGGCGTTAACGCTGGGGTTCAAGGCGTTGCCGGAACCCAGAAAATTCCCGACTCCAAAATTGCTGGGCAAGCCGAGCATGGTGCCGGCCTGCATGTCGATCGAGGAATCCTTCGAGGTGCTGGTGGTCGCCGTCTGGGTGGACGTGGAGCTTTCCGAAACGAGGATCGTGACGATGTCCCCCAACTGTTTGCCCCGCGTGTCCTGAAACAACATGTTCTCGGACGTCTCTCCCGGCCAGATCGCCCCTTCCTCCTTATGCGAGGCGGAGTACAGTTTGTCGGGGATCACCGTGTCCTTGGGGTCCGGTCTGGATTTGAATTGCGGAATGGACGAGCACGCGGCCGTCGCCAAAAGTAAAACGCCGGCGGCCAGGCAAAAAACCGCCCTCCCCCATGGGGCCGCGTATTTTGCGCCAGCCGGGGAAAATCCCGAAGGCAAACCCTCCCAGCCCCCCTTTATCAAAGGAGCAAATCCCCCCTCGCCCCCCTTTGCCAAAGGGGGGATGGGGGGGATTTTGCAAGGGAGAAAGGTTCCCGCCCCGGCGCAACCTTCTGGATCCCGGCTTGCGCCGGGATGACGGCGAGGCGGCGTTGGATCCAGCGGTACGCTGGCGGCGCCCACGCTAGAAATTGACTTTGACCGAATTCTGGTCCACCACTTGTCCATAAACGACCTTTTTCGTTTGCACATTTTCGACCGGGATCGTGTTGCCTTCGATACCGCTGTCCTTGGCGATGCCCGAAGCCGTTATTTTCATGTCGCCTTTCACGGCGATAATAAGGACATGGTCCCCCCGATTGATGACGAAGGGCTTCCTCAACAAATCGAGCGTCAGCGTCTTCCCGGCATCCAGGTTGCGGGTGACCTCCAGTCCCGCGGCGTCCTGGATGCGCATGATGACGCCGCTGACCGGCCTGTCGGTTTTGATCTGCTCCAGTTCCAGGTCCTCCGCTCTCAACACCGCTCCGCGCCGGACGGCTTTCCTGAGTTTGACCACGTCCTGATACACGTTGACAAAAGCGGTCAGCCGCAACATGCGCGGCGCAACGCCCTCCCCTTGGACCTTGAGCGTGACGGGGATGCGTCCCGCGCGGCCCAGGTTCTGGGGAAGCGTGTACTCATACTGGACCTTGCCGGACGGGAGCTCGATGTCTTCCCCGTCGTAATTGATCTGGATTTCGACCTGGCCCGTTTCCCAGGGGAGATGCTCCGCCAGGTAATCCCGCGCGTTTTTCTCGATTTCCTTGACCGTGATCTTCTGCGTTTCCCTGGGGCTGGCGACGGGGGTTTCCTTGTCCTGCCTTTTGCCGGCGATGCCGCCGGCTTCGGCGGGACATGCGCTCGCCAGAAAGACCCCGGCGATCGCTATTAAGATAAGATTTTTGACCCAGAACATGGTTATTACCGGATCAAGTTGTTGGCGATTTGCAACATCTGGTCGGCCGTCTGCACCGACCGCGAATTCACTTCATACGCCCGCTGGGCGGTGATGAGGTTCACCATTTCCTCCACCACGCTGACGTTGGAAAGCTCCAGGAACCCCTGTTGAACGGTCCCGCGGTTGTCGATGCCCGCGGTGCCGGTGGTCGGCGTGCCGGAGGCGTCCGTTTCCTTGAACAGGCTGAACCCGATGGCTTGCAGGCCCGCGGGGTTTTGGAACGTCGCCAACTGGATGGTCCCGAGGTTGGCGGGCGCCGTGGCCCCCGGCTGGGTCACCGAAACGCTCCCCTGATTATCGACCGAGACTTGCAAGGCGTCGGGAGGGACCGTTATGGCGGGTTCCAGGCGGAGCCCGTCCGAGGTCACGATCTGGCCCGTATTGTCCAACTTGAAAGCGCCCGCGCGGGTGTAGGCGATGGTCCCGTCCGCGAGCGTGACCTGGAAAAATCCATCCCCTTGAATAGCCAGGTCCAGCGGGTTCTGGGTCTGCACCGGGTCGCCCTGCAGAAAGATCTTCTGCACCGCCGCGGGTTTGACGCCCAGTCCCAATTGGATGCCCGTGGGCACCTGGTTGCCCGCCTCCGACAACGTTCCCACCAGGCGCAGGTTCTGGTAGAGCAGGTCCTGGAAATCCGGACGGCTACGCTTGAACCCCGTCGTGTTGACGTTGGCCAGGTTG
>JACQQK010000063.1 GCA_016207065.1 Nitrospinota bacterium | reverse complement strand
GATCGGCGGCAAGGTGGCCGAGACGGTGGGCCATAAGATCAAGAAACTCGCCGCGAAAAAACAGGTGTTCTGCATCACCCACCTGCCGCAGATCGCCGGCATGGCCGAGACGCATTACCGCGTGGTCAAGGAAGTGCAGGGGAAGCGGACACGCACGAAGGTCGTGGAACTGGACTACGAACAACGGGTGGAGGAGATCGCGCGCATGTCCGGCGGGGAGAAGATCACGGAAGTCACCCTCCGCCACGCCAAGGAAATGATCAAATAACCTCAACACTTTATTCAAGAGGCGCCATGCCGGAAATAAAATTCGAAAAAGCCTTGAAACGCCTGGAGCAGATCGTCGAGGAGTTGGAAAAGGGCGAGTTGGACATCGACAAGTCCCTGGAGATTTTCGAGGAGGGGATCAAGATGTCGCGCATCTGCTCCAAAAAGCTCAACGAGGCGGAGCAGAAGATCGAAAAACTCACCCGCGACCAGAAAGGCGAGTTGATCGCCGAGTTGTTCCCCACGGAAGAGGAAGGCAATGGCAAGCAAGATTAAAAAGTTCCGCCTCGACCAACTGCTGGTAAAAAAAAACTCTCCCCGTCCCGCGAACGGGCCCAGAGCCTGATCCTCGGCGGCCGGGTACGCGTCGACGGGACGACGGCGGACAAACCGGGCCGGATGGTGCGCGAGGACTGCGCGCTGGAAACGCTGGAGGACGCCATCCCCTACGTCAGCCGGGGCGGTCTGAAACTGGAACGGGCGCTGGACGCGTTCGGCGTCTCCCCCGCCGGGAAAACGGCCGCGGACATAGGCTCCTCCACCGGCGGGTTCACCGACTGCCTGCTTCAGCGCGGCGCGAGCCGGGTTTACGCGGTGGACGTCGGGTACGGCCAACTGGACTGGAAACTGCAAACCGATCCCCGGGTGACCGTCGTGGACCGCAAAAACGCGCGCCACCTGACCCTCGAGGACCTTGGGGAGGCCGTCGATCTGGCCGTCATCGACGTCTCCTTCATTTCCCTTAAACTGGTGATCCCCCCGGCGTTGAAACTGCTGAAACCCGGAGGGGAACTGATCGCCCTGCTGAAACCGCAATTCGAGGTCGGCAAGGGCGAGGTGGAGAAGAAAGGCATCGTCAAGACGCCGGAGAAGCATCTGCGCGTGGCCCTTGCGCTCCGTGATTTCATGGAGGAAGTTGGCTGGGTCCTGTGCGGCTGTGTCGCCTCGCCGATCGAGGGCCGGAAAGGCAACCGCGAATTTCTGCTCCACTGCCTTCCCCGCGAGCGCGGGACGAGTCTTGATGACGAGACGATACGGACCGCGGTTTTGGAAAAATCCTAAAAAGCAAACAAAAAAATCCTCGCGTTATTGGCCGAAATGCATTTTTGCAACCTCCTCGAAAAATTGCATCCCGAAAGTTTCAATTTTCCCCGAGTGAACTGTATTATTTGGCAAACGAGTTAAAAATTTTTCTTCGGAAGGTTTGTATCCTATTTCTCTTAACTGAGGAACATTTGGGTGTGAAATTTCATCAAGGCGCGCGTATCTTGAACCTTCTTCGCGGGCAAGATGAATTGTAACATCGCATTGGTCGTTTAAAGTGCTACTAGGATAACCAAAGAAAAATAAATATCTCGCTCTTCGTTCCCCGCTTCGAAATTCAATTCCAAAAAACCATGTCCGCTTTGCAGACTCTCCTTGCGAAAGACTGACGTATTTTTCAAATTCCAAAACTCCAAAATCCTTATAAACAACTCGTCCTAATCCTAATTTTGCTTCGCTATTGACCATTTCAGCCGTTTGGCGGAAATAACTTTTCAACAAATCCATCGCGCTTTTCCAAATCTCGTATTTATTTTGCGCTTTTAATTTTTCATCTTGCGTAAACCTGTCGGCTATCGATTTCGCCCACTCTTGGCGTTCTCGTTGCTCCTCACCAGCTCGTTCATACTCTTCCAAACTTTCTTCAACGCATTCGCAAACCAATGCGATTAAAGGAGACAAATCCGAAGCCTGCGATTGTTCTAAGGCATCATAATACCGAAGACGATCTTCTTTTGTAATAATGGCAATGGGGAAACCCGATCTCATTAACAGCAAATTCATCAACAAACGACCCACGCGACCGTTGCCATCGATAAAAGGATGTATATAGACAAACCACGCGTGAGCGGCTATCGCATTAACCAGATTCGATTCAGATGGACTACCCTCCTCCGAACTGACTTTGGACAACCATTTTCCAAGATCATCCATCATTCCGGGGAGTTGCTCTATTGATGGGGGTGTATACGAGGAACCGGAAATTTTTACCGCGACTTGTCTATAGTTTCCGGCATTTTCGTTGTCTATTCCTTTTAAAACAAGAGAATGAATTTGTCTTAAATCGTGAATTGTGATTGGGTTGTTTTTCTTTTTTGCCAATTCTTCCAGAAAATCGACTGCACAAGAAAGATTTTTTGCTTCTGCCTGATCTTTAAGAGGTTTTCCAGTAAGTGTCAATCCCTGTCTTACCACTAACTCCGTTTCTCCAACATTCAAAACGTTACCTTCTATAGCGTTCGAATGATAAATATTTTTTATTTTGAAGTATTTCCTTATAATGACCAGTGCTTCTGGTGTTAAGGCCCCCCCTGCTCTAACTCTAAAATCTTTGACCCTATGCTCAATTTCCAGAAGTTTTTCTCCTTGGCTAGTATCATAAGAATAGACAGTGTCTGGAATTTGAATAGGATGTCCTTCCATAACAGCTCCTTAAATAAAAAATTGATAAGAGACAGGCAATATATCAGCTTGCCGAAAAATTCTACAGAATCTTGGTGAATAGTAGGAATAAGGACTTTGCAAAAACGGCATTGTGCTAATTTATAGGTTGATCTTAATTATTTTCTGACCATTTCAAAAACAGAAAGATTTCTCCATGATACTGAGCAACGCCGACATCCGCAACGCGCTGAAGGAAGGGCGGTTGGTCATTGACCCGCTTCCGGAAGAAGCGCTCATCGACTCCGCCTCCATCGACTTGCGCATGGGGGAGCCGTTGTGGGTATGGAACCCGGAGTTGAAAAAGTCGCGGGACGGGGACCTGCGCATCGACGTGGACCGTTTCAACTTCAAGGAATTGTCGGAGAGGTTCCTGCTGGAGGTCCCCAAGGAGCCGTCGAACAAGTATTCGCTCAGGCCGCAGACCGTCTACCTGGCCTCCACCCACGAGAAGATCAACCTGCCCGTCGGCTCGCGCTTGTCCGGCAGGGTGGAAGGCAAGAGCAGTCTCGCCCGTTTGGGCCTGGCGGTGCACATGACCGCGCCGACCATCCACTGCGGCTCGGGCCTCGGCATCATCGCCCTGGAGATCTACAACCACGGCCCGTTCACGCTGGAGGTGACGCCCGGCGCGACGCGCATCTGCCAGTTGATCGTCGAGGAGATGACGAGCGAACCGACGGAACGGACGGAACGGATTTTCTCGGCGCAAAAAGGCCCGTAGGGGTAAGGCGCCAGGGAAAACGTATCTCCGCGCCAAAGTCCCCCTTTAACAAAGGGGGATTCAGGGGGATTTGGAGCGAAGCTCGATTGTAAAATCCCCCCAGCCCCCCTTTCCCAAAGGGGGGGTAAGGCATGGCGCCCCGGCGCGAGCGCGGGGCGGCGTTGCCTCCGGGCGGTGGCCCGGTCAGTCCTCGCTGGTCATGATGAACATCGGCAGGCCGTTGAAGTTTTGGTATTCGGGGCGCAGGCGCTCGCAGTTGTAAAACCGGTTGATGTCCACCACCTTCTTCCGGCTCGTCACCTCGTTCAGCGCCACGTGGTCGTATTTGCCCTTGCGGAGGCTGACCAGCCGGCCGCTCTTGCCGCTCAGGACCAAGTCCATGGCGATGTTGCTGAAGGTGACCGGGACGATCGAGTCGAGCGCGTCGGGGTCGCCGCAACGCACCAGGTAACCCAGCCGCTGGTTGATCACGCCGATCTTCTTCCCGTTGTTGAACCGCCCGGACAGCTCCTTCACCTGGTTGGACACCGCGTCGCCGATCCCGCCCAGCTTCTTGTGTCCGTAGGCGTCGGCCTCGTCGCCCTCGAAGACCATCTCTCCCCCCTCGAACGTCGCCCCCTCGGAGACGAGCGCGACGGAGTACCGGCTGGGGTTGTCCCGGCGGTCCCTCACCAGCAGTTCGGTCAGTTTTTCGATGTTGAACTTGCATTCGGGGATGACGCACCGGTTCGCCGCGCCCGCCAGCGTCGGCAGGAGGGCGGTGAACCCGGCGTAGCGGCCGAACACCTCGATCACCAGGAACCTTTCGTGCGACCCGGCGGTGGTGCGGAGCCGGTGGCTGAGCTCGATGGTGCGGGTGACGCAGGTGCTGAACCCGATGCAGTAGTCCGTCCCCGGCACGTCGTTGTCCATGGTCTTGGGCAAGGCGACCACCTTGACGCCCTTGTTGTGCAGTTCCACGCCGTAGCTCAGCGTGTCGTCGCCGCCGATGGGGATCAGGTAATCGATCCCCAGGTACTCCAGGTTCCTGAGGACCTCCGGCGTGAGGTCGTTCATGTCGTTGGCGTATTGGCCGCGCAACGGCTGGGGGACGTCTTTTTTGGCGATATGCGAGGGCCGCATGCGCGAGGTGTGGAGAAACGTGCCGCCGGTCCGTCCCACCTTGTTGACGATCTCCCGCGTCAGGACCTGGCAGTGTTCCTGCTCCTCGATTTTGCGGTCGCGGTCGATGCGGACCAGCCCCTCCCAACCGTTGCGGATGCCGACGACGCGGAACCCCTCGCGCGCGGCGCGCACGGTGATGGCGCGGATGGCCGGGTTGAGGCCGGGCACGTCGCCGCCGCCCGTGAGTATGCCGACGACTCCTCTTTTGCCCTCCATGACTTTACGGACCTCCCTCCGGTTCCCGGAAAATCAACGTCCCATGCAGATGCCGATGGCCTCCGCGCATTGGACCAACTGCGACGTGGGAGGCACGAGCCGCACCTTCCCCGCGAGGTTTTCCATGGGGGCCAGCGTGATGTCGGGGGTATTCAGGGAAACCATGTGGCCGAATTTCCCCTCGGCGGCGGCCTGGACGGCATACGAGCCCAGTCGCGTCCCCAGGACCCGGTCGAAAGCGTTTGGCGTCCCGCCCCTCTGGATATGGCCGAGGACGGTGCACCGCACTTCCAGGTCGATGTTGCAGGCGATTTGACTCGCGATGGTATTCCCGACTCCGCCCAGCCGGACGACCCCTTGCAGGGTTTTTCCGGCCTCGTGAGTGATGACCTCCCCGCCGCCGACCGGCTTGGCCCCTTCCGCGACGACGATGATGCTGAACGGACTGCCGCCCGCCGCCCGCAGTTTGATCTTGTCCATCACCAGGTCGAGGTTGTAGGGGATTTCCGGGATGAGGATGATGTGGGCCCCGCCAGCGATCCCCGACTCCAGGGCAATCCATCCCGCGTGCCGCCCCATGACTTCCAGGATCATGACCCGCTCGTGGCTCTTGCCGGTGGTCTGCAGGCGGTCCAGCGCGTCGCACGCCACCTGGACCGCGGTCTGGAACCCGAACGTGTAGTCCGTTCCCTCGAGGTCGTTGTCGATGGTTTTGGGCACGCCGATGACGGGCAGGCCGCGCTTGAAAAACTCGTGGGAGATCATCAAGGTGCCTTCCCCGCCCACGACGAACAGGCAGTCCAGCATCATCTTCTTGAAGTTCTTGACGCTTCTTTCCGAGTAGTCGTGGACGACAATCTGGCCCTTGTCGTCGAATTCCCGGTACTCGAACGGGTTTCCCTTGTTGCTGGTCCCCAGGATGGTGCCGCCCAAGGGGAGGATTTCGCGGGTGGATTTGATGTCGAGCTCGCACCGGCGGTCGAAGATCAGCCCTTCGAACCCGTCCTCGATGCCGATGACCGTGGCGTTATGCTGGATGATCGCGGCTCGGGTGATGGCCCGGATCACGGCGTTTAACCCGGAACAGTCTCCCCCGCCCGTCAGAATTCCTACTCGTCTCAGTGGCATGCCGTGGCCTCCTTGCGCAAGATCGCCGTTCGCTGTGGTTGGGAATATTCCCGCTTCCCGGCTCTACGCCGGGGTCAAACCGGATTTCGCATGAATGGAATAAGGGAAGGCCTCCGGCTCTTCCAGAACCCCCTCATCCTCGCCTTCTCCCGCCAGGGGAGAAGGGACATTGCGCTTCCCTCTCCCTTGACGGGAGAGGGCCGGGGTGAGGGTGAATACCTGCCTTCAATCACAACAAGAGCGCCATGAAACTCGCGCGGGGTCCAGGTCAAACCGGCCTGCCCACCAGGTCGTAGTCGGTCGCCCCCGTGATGCATACGGGAATGATATCGCCCGGTTGGGCGTCGCATTCCTCAAGGATGACCTGTCCGTCGATTTCCGGCGCCTGGGTGGCGAGCCTGCCGGTCGTCAAGTAGCCTTCCTCGGCGTCGGGGCCTTCGACGAGGACGGGGAAAGTCTGGCCCACGCGGGCGGCGTTCTTGCGCCGGGACATCTCGCGCTGGATGCCCATCAACTCGTCGCGCCGCGCCTCGGCGGTTTTCCTGGGGACCTTGCCGGCATAGCCGTGCGCCGCCGTGCCTTCCTCGTTCGAATAGACGAAAACGCCCACGTGGTCGAACTCCATCTCCTCCACGAAACGGACCATGTGCCGGAAATGTTCCGCCTTCTCGCCGGGAAAACCGACGATAAAGGTGGTGCGCAGGGCGATCCCCGGGACCTTGCGCCGCAGTTCGTCCAGCATATGGCGGACCTGCTGTTCGGTTTCCTGGCGCTTCATGCTTTTGAGCATCGCGTCGTGCGTGTGTTGCAGGGGGACGTCCACGTACTTGCACACCTTTTCCCCGGAGGCGATCGCGTCGATGACCTCGCTGGTGACGAACGTGGGATAACAATACAGCAAGCGGAGCCATTCCACGCCGTCGACGCCGCCGAGGGCTTTCAACAGGCGGACCAAGCCGTCTTTCATCCGCAGGTCGAACCCATACATGGTGGTGTCCTGGGAAATGAGGTTGAGTTCCCTGGTCCCCCGGGCCGCCAGGCCCCGCGCCTCTTCCAGGACCGATTCCAGCGGACGGCTACGGAACGGGCCGCGCATTTTCGGGATTATGCAGAAGGCGCATTTGTTCGAGCACCCTTCCGCGATCTTCACGTACGCGGTGTATCCCGGCGTCGTCAGGACCCGTCCGGCGTAGGACTCGAAATATTGCGCCGGGTCGTGCACGTGGTTGCGGCGCTGGACGCGAGCGGTTTTGGCGGAGCCTGGCCTGGAGCCGTTGCCGTCCGGCTCGTCCCGCAGGGACTCGCCGAGGATGTTTTTCAGGTTGGGGTACTGGTTCACGCCCAGCATGAGGTCGATCTCCGGGATCTCCTTGAGCAGTTCCTCCGCGTGCCGTTCGGCGAGGCAACCGGTGACGACCAGGCGTTTGCATTTTCCCCCGGTCTTCCATTGCGCCATGTCCAAAATGGCGTTGATCGATTCCCGCTTGGAAGCCTCGATAAACCCGCAGGTGTTGACGATGATGATGTCCGCCTCCTGCTGGTCGGCGGTGATCTGATAACCGTTTTTGGACAAGTCGCCCAGGACGAGCTCCGAGTCCACCGTGTTTTTTGGACAGCCCAGGCTGACCATTCCTATCTTTTTCATTACCAAACCTTGGTGAATTTGATTAAAAGCCAACCTTCTAAATGTAATCTCTATAAGGGAAAAAATCAAATATTTGGGAATGACCCCGTAGCAAGGCGCCGGAGGTCTTCTTGCCGGGCGGGCCGGGGAGAAGTGGGGAGAGAGAACCGGCGGCGAGGGGGCCCGCCGCCGGAAGGAGAGGCGCGTTTTTTCAAACGCGCCGGTTGCGCGGGTTTATTTGTTCAACTTGGAAAACACGAACTGCTGGTTGGCGACCTGAGTATGGCATTGAAAGCACTCGGTCCTCGGGTCCTTGACGAGCTGTGTTTTACCGTCGGGGTCGAACGCTTCGAAGGCCCAGCCGCCGGTGTCCTTTTGGCGCGCATCCCGGGTCATCACCACGTACTTGAGCCTTTTGCCTTGGGACATGATGCCCCCCTCGTCCACGACGTCGTGAAAAATCCCCACGAACGAGCTTCCTTCCGCGTAAGTTCCGCCCGCCCGCGCGGTCTTCGCCGCCTTGGAATTGCCGTAAATCGAGAGGAACCCGAACAACGGGTTCCGTTTGTCGTGGATGACCACGGAATTGATGTGCTCCCACGATTGATGGTCCTGGGGAAAGGACGCTTTGGTTTTGTCGCCAGCCAGCGCTGAAGAAGTCAGGGCAATCGCGACGGTCCCCGCGGTCAGTAAAGAGGTGACTATCCAACGTTTCAAGTTCATCAGATTCTCCTTAAAAAAGTCAGCGGTTGATAAAATCCTGAGCGCTCAGGACCCCATCTACTCCCCTCCCTTGAGGGAGGGGGCTGGGGGAGGGTGAATCTGGCTTTTCACCCCCAG
>JACQQK010000056.1 GCA_016207065.1 Nitrospinota bacterium | reverse complement strand
GGTCCCGAAGGTGTTCGACGAGGCGGACCCCCCGTTCGGAGTCGTGATCTGTTACGAGGGGATCTTCCCGGAACTGTTCAGGGAGTTCGTGGCGGGGGGAGCGAAGTACATGGTGAACATCACCAACGACGCCTGGTTCGGCAGGAGCGCCGCGTCGCGCCAGCATATGGGCATGGGCGCCCTGCGGGCCGTGGAGAACCGGGTCCCCATCGCGCGGGCCGCCAATACCGGCATCAGCGGCATGATCGACCCCATGGGCCGGATCCGCCAGGCCACCCCCTTGTTCGTCGAGGACCTGGTATTGACGGAAATCGTCCCGAGCCGCCGCGGACCCACTTATTATTCCCGGTACGGCGACGTCTTCGGCTACGCGTGCATCGCGGCGTGCCTGATCCTTCCCTTCATGGCGCCGCGCGGTTTACGCGAGGATGGGACGGAGGATTAGCCCGGATATTGCGCGAACAAAAAGGGAGAATGGCGAGAGACCGCTTGGGACCAAGAGACGGCGGCTGTCGAGCCGAGGCATGGAATGGGACAGTTTGTGCCAGGATCTTTAAATCCCCCCTTCCCCCTTTGAAAAAGGGGGACCGAGGGGGATTTCCCAGCGCTTTCGACTCGTGCAACATCCGGATCAGAGAAAGCCTTTGCGAACGGACGGGATCGCATGGACATTCAAGAAAAATTAGACGTTGCCCAGCAATGTCATCGCGACGGACGGTTGCGGGAGGCGGAACGCCTCTACCGCGAAATCCTGGAGGTTTCCCCCAACCATGCGGAAGCGCTGTATCTGCTGGGGACCCTGGCCTACCGGGCGGGTCATCTGGAAACGGCGGCGGAACTGATCGGCCAGGCAACGCGCGTCCACCCGGAATACGCCGAAGCGCATTTCAGCCTCGGCAACGTGTACAAGGCGCAAGGCAAGCCGGAACAAGCGGCGGACGCGTACCGCAGGACCATCGAACTGTTTCCGTCGGCGTCGGCGGCGCATTACAACCTCGCCCTGGCCCTCGACGAAGCGGGCCGGACGCAGGACGCCGTCGCTTCCTTCCGGAACGCCTTGGACCTCAGCCCGGAGGACGCGGACTCGCATTTCAACCTGGCGAACGCCCTGCAACGGCTGGGGCGACTTGACGAGGCCGCCGCTTCCTTCCGAAAGGCCACGGACCTTGACCCGCGGCACGTGTTGGCGCACAACAACCTGGGGATCGCCTTGAAGAACCTGGGACGGCTGGACGAGGCCGTCGCCGCCTACCGGAATGCGCTGGCTATCCAGCCCAATTATGCCCAGGCGCACAACAACCTGGGGATCGCCTTGAAGAACCTGGGACGGCTGGACGAGGCCGTCGCCTCGTACCGGAAAGCGCTGGCCATCGATCCCAATCTTGCGCAGGCGCACAACAACCTGGGCATCGCCCTGGTCGAGCAGGGCGCGATGGAATCGGCGGCGGTCTGTTTTCAAGAAGCGGTGCGGATCGATCCCGGTTACGCGGAAGCCCATAACAACCTGGCGGGGGTGTTCGGGAACCTCAACCGGATGGACGAGGCGGTCGCCTCTTACCGGCGGACTACGGAACTCGACCCCTCCCACCCCGGCGCGCGGCATATGCTGTCCGCCTTGACCGGCCAGAGCGCCGATACCGTACCCATCGAATACGTCAAGAACCTGTTCGACCAGACCTCGGCCCAGTTCGACAAGCAACTGGTCGACGATCTGGGCTACCGGGTCCCGGAAAAACTCCGCCACGCCATGGACGGACATCTCGGGACCGGCATACGGTTCCGCAACGCCCTGGACCTGGGATGCGGCACGGGGTTGTCCGGGGCCGCGTTCCGCTCCCTCTGCGACCGGATCGTCGGCATCGACATCGCCCCGAAAATCATCGACATCGCCCGCGCCAAAAACATCTACGACGCGTTGCATACCGGCGAGATCGTCGCGTTCCTCGAATCAGCCCGGGAAAAATACGACCTGTTCATCGCCACCGACGTGTTCATGTACCTGGGAAAACTCGAGCCGCTGTTTTCAGCCCTGCCCCACCGCGCCATGGACGGAGCCTATCTGGCCTTCGGCACCGAGAGTTGCGAGGGGGAGGATTATATTCTGCGGCCGACGGGACGTTTCGCCCAGTCCCGCGCCTACATCCAATCGCTGGCCGACCGGTTCGGGTTCACCGTGGAGCTGTGCCGGGAGTCCGAGGTGCGGAAGGAGAAAGACCAGTACATCATGGGGGATTTGTTTATACTGAAATACAGCGGG
Organism: Nitrospinota bacterium; assembly: GCA_016207065.1. Taxonomy (GTDB): domain Bacteria; phylum Nitrospinota; class Nitrospinia; order Nitrospinales; family JACRGP01; genus JACRGP01. The sequence goes on along the minus strand of JACQQK010000056.1, from coordinate 16,615 downwards.
GGTTCAAAGTGAAAATGCCGCATGCCATTACTTGTACTTAGCGCGAGACGATTGGACGGATTCTCCATCCGGAGTTGTTTAATCAAGCCGCCTTCCCTTTCCGGTCTTTCGCGGGTTTCTTTTTCAAGGGGTCTATTGAAATTTTAAATCCCAACGCCCCGATCAAGGCGTTGACGTTTTTGATTCCGGGTTGCCGGTCTTCGAAAGGCTTCGGTAAAGGGCCTCGCGGGCCAGTCCGGTTTTGCGGGCGATCCCGGCCATGCCGCCGAATGCCTTGATGCAATCCTTCAACGCCAGAAAAAACACTCCCGGATCGCCGTCCTCCAACGCGGCGCTGAGATAAGCCGCCGCTTCCTCTGGGTTTTTACGTAGCGATTCGATCAAATCGTCCTCGTAAGCAACGCTTTTTTTCCGTTTCATTTTTCTACCCCGATAGTCCGACCAATACAAACGGAATCGATTGTAACCTGTGGGTTACATTTGAGCAACCGAAATGTAAAGTCCGGGTGAAAAGCAGGTAAATGGGGGAAAATTCGGCGCTACCCCACCCTTTCGGTTGACGGGCCGTCCTGGCTTGCGTTATTCTTTTCCACAACTTGAATGTTCCACGTGGAACACTACTCGCCGTAGGGGCAATTTGCTCAACCCGGATTGTCCTCGATGATCTCTGTTCGCCATCGGGGTCAAACCTGTTGGGTCCAGCGGCACGCTGGCTACTCGCCGTAGGGGTACGCGGCGATGACGCTGACGCGATCGCCGAAATACGAATCCCCCCAGCCCCTTTGCAGGGGGGGCGGTTTCCTCCTCGGCGTCAGCCGGTGGTTTGAACACTTTTTTGGGTAATTGAGGTTTTCGTGGGCGAATCTTCTAAAGACATCTGGGTCATTGTCGAGCATGCGGACGGCGCGGTGAAGGCCGTCACCCATGAGGTCCTGAATGCCGCGCGGGGGTTGTCTGCTTCCTCCGGCGGCAAAACGGTCGCGGTCTATCTTGGAGCGGAGACGGTCCAGGCCGAACTCGATTCCATGGCGCGCCATGGGGCCGACGCGGTTCTTTTTCTTAAAGGTCCGGGGTTGGCTCGGTACACCTGCTCCGGCTATCTCGCCGCGTTGTCCCCGGCGATCCGGGAAAATCCCCCGGCCCTGATTGCGATGGGGGCCACGGTCCACGGCAAGGAGCTGTCGGCCGCCCTGTCGGCGCAATTCGACGCCGGTCTGGCAACGGATTGCATCTCCCTGGAGTGGGATGCCGGACAAAACCTGCGTGTCCAGCGGCCGGTCTATGCCGGGAAAGCCATTTCCACCGTGACGTTTTCCGATAACGTTCTGCCGATACTCACCCTGCGGCCCAATGTCTTCCGCGCCGGGCAACCGCCCGGAGGCGGCATTGGCTCCAGCGGTACGCTGGCGGTGACGACCCGCGACCTCGACCTGCCCGAATCGTCTCTCCTGACCCGGGTAACGGAAGTGGTCAAGGAGACGGGGACTGCCTTGGACATCACGGAGGCGCGGATTCTGGTTTCCGGCGGGTTGGGAATGCAAAGCCCGGACAATTTCAAACTGCTGGAGGAACTGGCGGCGGTCCTGGGCGGGGCGGTGGGCGCCAGCCGTCCGGTAGTGGACAAGGGCTGGCGGAAGTATTCCAATCAGGTCGGGCAGACGGGCCGGACGGTGACCCCGGACCTCTATATCGCCTGCGGGATTTCCGGGGCCGTTCAACATCTGGCCGGGATGTCCTCCTCCAAATGCATCGTGGCGGTCAACAAGGACCCCAACGCTCCCATATTCTCCGTGGCGGATTACGGCATCGTGGGCGACGTCTTGCAGGTCGTGCCCCTCCTCACGCAGGAATTCCGCAAGGTCCTGCGGAAATAAGCCGCCCTTGCAATCAGCTCTCCCTTCCTTAAAAGAAAAAACGATCGAAATCCTCGGCCATCCCGGTCTGGGGCTGGACGCCTCGGCGCAATCGCCGGACAGGGTGGAAAAAACGCTCGCTTTTCTGGCCGAGTGGGGTAAATGGAGCCGAAAGATCGACCTCACGTCCGAGGACGACCCGCAAGCGGTCCTGGAGAAACACGTTTTCGATTCCCTGCAATACGCGCGAGCTTTTCGGGGGCGATGTCCCGAGATTTTGGATATCGGGAGCGGCGCCGGGTTTCCCGGAATCCCCTTAAAAATCATCTTTCCCGATTACCCCATGACCTTGGTGGAGAGCCGGAGAAAACGCGCGAATTTTTTGCAGGCCGTGGCCCGCAGTCTGGCTCTCCCGCGACTGGAAGTGGTCAACGCGCGGGCCGAGGAGTTGATTCAAAAAGAGGGCTACGCAGGCCGATTCGACTATGTTGTTTTCAAGGCAGTCGCTCCCATGGCCGAATGCCTGGAGATGGGGTTCCCCTTTCTGAAAACCGGGGGCCGGATCGTGATCAAAAAAGAAGCCGACACCGCCAGCCCTTCCCTGCCGGTTACCGAGGAAATCCCCATCCAGAGTTATCACGGGATTCCCTCCAAACTGATGATTTTTGAAAAATGTTCCACGTGAAACACCAGCGTGCCGCTGGATCCAATTGGCTTGACTCGGATGGCGAATGAGCGTTGTTGAGGGCAATCCCCGGGTTTGGCCATTTCGCGCCGGGGCGGTCCCCCGGCCAGCGTGCCGCCAACGTGAACGTTGGATCCAATGCCGCTACAAAGCTTCGCCTGGCGGCGGGAACTGCTCTCCTGTAAATCCCCCCCCCCTCCCCCCTTTTTCAAAGGGGGGTGAAACTTCCCCCTTTAACAAAGGGGGACTGAGGGGGATTCGCATTTCGGCGATCGCGTCAGCGTCATCGCCGCGCTGGATCCAGCGGCACGCTGGTTTGTCGTTGGCAAGCAGGGCGAATTTGTGGTAACTTTTGATTTGCAGTCACTCTTTTCGTGGGTCATGGGAAAAATCATCAGCGTCACCAACCAAAAAGGCGGGGTCGGCAAGACCACCACCTCCATCAACCTCTCCGCTTGTCTGGCCCTATCCGGGCGCAAGGTCCTGGTCATCGACATCGATCCGCAAAGCAACGCCAGTAGCGGGTTGGGCATCGTTTTGGCGCCGGGGCAGAAAGGCGTCTACGAGTTGATGATGGGCGACGCCGAGCTGGGCGAGGCGATCCATTCCACCGCCATCGATACGCTGAAAATCATCCCCGCGTCGGTGAACCTGGCGGGCGCCGAGGTGGAACTGGTCCCGGCGGAACACCGCGAAAAAAAATTGAAATCCGCCCTCGAAGGTTTGAAGGGCGAGTTCGAGTTCGTCATCATCGACTGTCCGCCGTCGCTCGGGTTGCTCACCCTCAACGCCCTGGCGGCCTCGCACTCGGCGCTGATCCCCATGCAGTGCGAGTATTACTCCCTTCAAGGGCTGAGCCATCTGCTCAAAACGCTCAAGCTGGTGAAGCAGTCGATCAATCCCGGCCTGACCGTGGAGGGCATCATGCTGACCATGTACGACGGGCGCACCGTGCTGGCGAACCAGGTCAAGGAGCAGGTCGAGAAGTACTTCAAAAATTATCTGCTGGACACCGTCATCCCGCGCAACGTCCGCTTGAGCGAGGCCCCCAGCCACGGCCAGCCGATCGTATTGTACGCGAACCGGTCCAAGGGGGCCGATTCGTATGTGGAACTGGCCCGGGAGATCATCGCCCGTTCGAAACACAACGGCCAAGCGCCGCCGGGCGAGCGCCCGGCCAGCGTGACGCTGGATCCAACTTGCTCAACCCGGATGGCGGGTAGCGATTATCAAGGGCAATCCGAGCCGGGCCATCCCGTTCCAGGGCGGTCCCCGTCAGACGAAAGCGAGCTATGAACCGCAAAGCGTTAGGCAAAGGCATCAACGCCCTCATCCCGGACTTCGAGATGGGCGTCCCCGAAACCCCGTCGGCCCCGCGCGGCGCCGTCGAACTGCTGATCGACGAGATCGTCCCCAACCCGCAACAGCCGCGCAAGACGTTCGACGACGACAAGCTGGAGGAACTCTCCGTCTCGATCCTCGAGAACGGCGTCATCCAGCCGGTAGTTGTCCAAATGGGCAAAAACGGCTACGAGCTGATCGTCGGCGAGCGGCGGTGGCGCGCGAGCAAGAAGGCCGGGCTCAAGAAGATCCCCGTCATCGTCCGCGAGGCCAGCTCCACCGAGTCCCTGGCGCTGGCCATCATCGAGAACGTCCACCGCCAGGACCTCAATCCCATCGAGGAGGCGATGGCCTACCGGCAGTTGGCCGACGAGTTCGGCATGACCCAGGAGGCGGTCGCCCGCAAGGTCGGCAAGGACCGCGCCACCGTGGCCAATTTTCTGCGTCTGCTCAAACTGCCCCATGCGGCGCAGGAGGATCTGGTCGCCGGGCGGTTGACCATGGGCCATGCGCGCGCCCTGCTCGGGCTGGAGTCGGACAAGGACCTGGAGCATCTCCGGCGCGAGATCGTCCAAAAAGACCTCAACGTGAGGCAGACGGAGGGCCGCGTCAAGACCCTCAATGCCCGCAAGGTTGCGGGCAGGGCCAAGGGCCCCTCGGCGAGGAAAAATATTTTCCTCGACAACCTGGAAATGGAACTGGAGCGGTCGCTCGGCACCAAGGTGGAGATCCTTCCCGGCAAGAAAGGCGGGAAGGTGGTGATTGCGTATTATTCCGATGACGATTTGGACCGGATTCGTGGTATGATCGTGTCCCAAATCGGCTGACCCGCCCGGCGAGGCGCCGGAGCCGATACGGAGCTGACGCTGACGCGATCGCCGGAAGGCAAATCCCCCCAGCCCCCTTTGCAAGGGGGGGCGCATCCCGCCTTAGCGCCGGCCGGAGGCGGCGGGTCCGGCGGCATGCCGGACGGACAAAGGAGTCTTATGAACCTGAAAAAACAAGACAAGTCAATTCGCGCCTATATGGGCCAAGATACGGTTTTCAACGGCACGCTCACCTTCCAGGGGACGGTGCGCATCGACGGCAAGTTCGAGGGCGAGGTGATCACCGACGACACCCTCATTGTCGGAGAAACGGGCGAGGTCACGGCGGAGATCACCGCCGGCACGGTCATTTGCAAGGGCAGGATCAAGGGCGTGATCAACGCCAAGCAACGGATCGAAGTGCACGCCGCCAGCCAGATCCTGGGCAACATCCGCACCCCGTCCCTGCAAGTCGAGGTGGGCGGGATTTTCGACGGCAATTGCGACATGTCCTCCAGCGACAAGAAAATCCTTTCGCTGGTCAAACCCGATGAAAAAGGAAAACTTTCCTCCGCCTGACCCTACTCGCCGTAGGGGCAACGCGGCAATGACGCTGACGCGGTCGCCGAAATGCGAATCTCCCCGGCCCCCTTTGCAAGGGGGAGCTACATCCCGCCTCGGCGTCAGCCTGAGGCGGCATTGGATCCAACGTTCACGTTGGCGGCACGCCGGCCACACGCCGTAGGGGCGGCTCGGCGATGACGCTTTCGCGATCGTCGAAAAACAGCCCTCCTGCCCAGTCTGTATTGCCTTGTTATTTGGTTAGTTATTGAGTTTTTTTTGCCGTCCAAGTACAATAGGAACCTATGGTAGGCGAGGATACGGGTACGTTATTTATCGTGAGCGCCCCCATCGGCAACTTGTCGGACATCACCTACCGGGCCGTCGAAACGCTTCGCTCCGTTCATCTCATAGCGGCCGAGGATACGCGCCGCTCCAAAATCTTGCTGAACCATTACCAAATCCAAACGCCCCTGTCCAGCTTCCACAGTTACAACCAGGTCAAGAAGGGGCGCGGGTTCGTCGAGATGATGAAAGAGGGAAAGAATCTGGCGTTGGTGTCGGACGCGGGCACGCCCGGGGTCTCCGACCCGTTGTTTCACTTGGCGCGGCTGGCGATCGAAAGCGGCATCCCGGTCCTTCCCGTGCCGGGGCCGTCGGCGGCGGTCGCGGCCCTGACCGTGTCGGGCCTGCCCATGGACCGGTTTGTGTTCGAGGGGTTCCTGCCGGTCAAGAAACGGCGGATGACGCGCCTCAAGGAATTGGCGGAGGAAAAACGCACCATCGTTTTGTACGAGTCCCCGCGCAGGATGGAGCGGACCTTGCGCGACCTCCATGGGACCTTCGGCGACCGGCCCATTGCCGTCGCCAGGGAGTTGACCAAGATCCATGAGGAGGTCATCCGGGGAAACCTCGCCACCCTGGCTGTCGAACAAGGGCGCCAGTGGCGGGGAGAGATCACCCTGGTCGTCGGCGGCTGTCCGCGACGGCGGGACGACGGACCGCCGTCCGACGCGGCGGTCGAAACCGAAGACGAGAAACGCGGCTTGGAATAAGCCGGGCGATCGGACCCTAACCATCAGGAGAAATCGATGCCGATAGTTTCCATCATTGGACCCAAGGGCGGGATCGGGAAAACGACCATTTCCCTCAATACCGCCGCGGCTTTGACGCAGTCTCTGAAGACAAGCGCCTCCGACCGGCGAGTCTGCCTGATCGATCTCGACCTGCGGCTTCCGACCATATCCAGCCTGCTGGACAGCCATCCCAATAAAACGTTTTACGACTTGTTCGAAACGCTCGCCAACCGGACCTATCAAGTCGATTTTCTGCGGACGATTTACCATATATCGACCTGGTTCAAAGGTTATCTGGAGGGTTCCGTCCCGGCGCGGGACGAAAAACTGGTCCGTTGCCTGGCCTGGTACAAGAACCTGAACGCCGACCTCTTCCGGTTCGCGGATTTTCGGTTTGGCGACCAGGTCCACGAATTGTTCTTGCACCGCGGGAAAATTCATTCCCCCGAGGACCTTAAAATCCTGGTTCCCGTTCTGGACGCGCTGGACCTGAGGAAGTTCAAGGAGGAGCTTAAATCGCGCGAGGACAACGCCTGGCCGGTGGCGGAAGAGTTCATCAAATACATCGAGGAGTACGGTTTCTCCATCCTGGGCGGGGAGATCCCCATCCTCGGCAAGAAAAACCATCGCAAAAGGATCAACGAACCGGAGTTTCTCCTGCTGTTCCTGGAAGTGTTGAACGGGGTGTTCCGGAAGTTCGATTACGTCATCCTCGACACCCCCGCCGGGGGAGTAAACCATCTCTCCTCCCTCATGAACTGCATCGACCACGTCCTGTTCGTTTTCGACCTCAGCAACAACATCGCCGTCAACGGAAGCGTCGACGCCATTCATTCGTTCATCGACTATTACGAGGACCTCTACGACGACTTCGTTTCCGGGAAACTCACGGGCCTGGACAAGGCGTACGTGAACCGCCTGGTCGCGGAAAAAGGCGAACGCGCCGTCCGCGAATCGTTGGAGAACAAAAAGTTCAGCCTGGTCTTCAACCGTTGCCAGGAGGAACGGGAAATAACCGGAGGCTTAAACCAGCTCCGGGAATACCTCGATACCCTGGACAAACTGGAGAAGTACAAGGACCGCATTCACATCGCGGGGTTGGTCCCCCACCACAAAGTCATCAACATCGCCAACAACCGGGGCGCCCTGTTCTATAACAAGGACGGTAGTCTGACGGAGAGGATGGACCAGGTTGCCGCCAACATCGTCGACAACAATGCCCGTTGCCCGTCCCTCGCCGCCGGCAACCGGGCGGTCCTGGATTACCTGCGGAAACAGGGATGGATGGGTTTCGCCAAAAAACTGCATCGCGTCGCCAGCAGTCTCACCTGACCGATTAAAATAAAGGACGACACAAGACATGGATTTTTTCTCCGGGAAAAAACTCAAGGCCCTTACCGAGGAAGAATGCGCGCGGATCGAGGACAAGGACCCGGCGGGGACCTACGACAGCGAGACGCGGGAAGACCTATACTGGATCATCGAGAAACTGCGGCAAGGCAGGAAGGATGGCACGTGGTTCGAGAGGCGGCTTTACAATAAATTCCGCGACGCCAGTTTCGGCCTGCTCATCAACCGGGACTCCGAGACGGACTACTCCGTGAATTTCCATGGAAACGTGCGCGTCGAGGCCCATTTCAAGGGGCGGATGAGGGCTTCGGGGACGGTCGTCGTCGCCGGAACGGGGAGCGTTTTGGGGGACATCGAGGCCCAGGAGGTACGGTGCCAGGGGAGGGTCCGCGGGGCCATCGTGGCCTCGCAAAAAGTGGAGATCGCCAGCGGGGCGGACGTGGAGGGGGAAATCCGCACGGCGTCGTTTCATATCGACCGCGGGGCCCGCTTCGAAGGGCGTTGTCAGATGGCGTCGGGGCGGAAAAATCCCGGAGACAAACGCTCCCCTCTGGCCGCCGGGACGCGGATTTGAGGTTGAATTTCCGTCTTTTGGCGATAAAATAACGGTTCATGGACGACCCGAAAGCCGCTGAAGGCGTTTAACCGGACGAGGTGTTTTGGAATGATGGCGCAGAAGCTGAAAACGCTGAACATCACCGAATACAATCTCCTGGCCAACAAGGACCCCAAGGGCAGTTACGACCGCCACACCCGCGAAAACCTGTATTGGCTCATCGAAAAATTGCGCGCCAATACGGGCCAGCTTTCCCGGTTGGAATACAAGCTCTTCCACAAATTCCAAAACGCCAGTTTCACCGCCCTCGAGGAAAAAGAGAAAAAAGTCAAGCTCGAGGTCCGGCGATACCAGCTCTCCAGCAACGTCAAGCGCACCTTGAAACTGACGGGGACGGCGTTCTTGACGCTGGCCGCGTCCAGCCTCGTCCTTTACAAATTCGTCCTCGACGCCTCCGCCCAGCAGAAGGTCGACGTGGCCTATTACGCGGGACTCAACAAGCTGGGGCTTGTCTCCAAGGAGAATTTCGAGCGCATCAAGCAGGACTTCGCGCAAGCCTCGACGGAACTGGAGCGCGCCCGGCAGGGATACCAGGAACTCAGCCAGACCGTCGAGAAAATGGTCCTCAACAACAAGGTCGCGGAAAACTTCAAATACATCATCAAGCGGATTTATAACGACCCGCGCGCGGAGTACGCGGTCCAAGGCAACAAGGTCGCCTTGAAGTTCAACGGCAAAACCCTCGCCAGCTACGATTCCGATCCCCAGCGTTGGTACCTGGTGGGCATCGTCGAAAGCGGGCTCATGCGGGTGTACTACGACAACGAGCAGATCCTGGAGGTCGATGCCATTTTCGGGCGCAAGGGCGAGGAAACCCCCCTGGGAAAATACGAGATCGTCAACAAGGTGTACAAACCCACCTGGTACAAACGCGAGGTCATGGACGGCAAGACGCGCGTCCGGGCCATCCCGTTCGGGGACCCGGAGCACGATATCGGCTACTGGTGGATGGGGCTGAACAAGCTCGACAACAAGGTCCCCGGCAGTTACGGCATCCACGGGGTGAACGCGGGCAGGATCAACGAATTTTACAAGAAGAATTTCGATTGGCGCGGCGGAAGCGCGGGTTGTCCCAACATCCAGGACTGGTACCTGAACTTCCTCGCCAAGGTCCTTCCCAAGGGAGTCCACGTCGAGATCGTCGCCAAGGACAAATGGGGCAAGTTCGATAACGCGTCCGTCGCCGCCTCCGCCGCTTCCCGGTCGCCCGCCTGAGCCGGCGGTCCGTCTTCCTCCGCGCATTGTCCGCGCGGGAGAAACCCCTTTCGTGTTGACACCCCTCGTTTCGTTCGATTACTATCACGCAGGTTTGACGCGGATTGCGGAGACGAGGCGGACTCTTTTTCCTTCGTCTCGTCCGCTTGCCATGCAATAACCGGCCCTGAAGGGAAAGAGTATGAAGATAGGCATCATCGTCAGCCAGGCGGACCCTGAAACGGTGTGGAACGCTTTTCGGTTTGGCGTGTTTTCGCTGGCAAAAAAACACAGCGTCAAAGCGTTTCTCATTGGCAAGGGCGTTGACTGCGAGGACATAGAGGACGAACGCTTCAATGTCAAAGAGCAGTTGGCGGCATTTTTGCGCGAAGGCGGGAGCCTGTTTGCTTGCGGGACGTGCCTGAAATCAAGGCGCAAAGAGGGTTCCGCCGTTTGCCCCTTATCGACCATGGAAGAGTTAATGAACATCGTTGAAGAGTCGGATAAAGTAGTTTCCTTCTAACAGGGCGATGAAAAACTATTTTATGGTCCCTTATTGTCATTCCCGCGTAGGCGGGAATCCAGTATTTTCAAGGGCTTTCTGGATGCCCGCTCCCCGCCTCAAGCATGCGGGGACAAGCTTCGCGGGCATGACGATTTTGGGGCCAAGAGCGGTTTTTTCAGCAATCTTATTAAAGCCGACGCCTCGCGAAAAAAATCTTTAAGGATTTCGATCGATGAAAAAACCCTGGGGCGGCAGGTTCAAACAGTCCACCGACGCGCTGATGGAGAAGTTTTCCTCGTCGGTCGCGTTCGACCGCAGGCTGTACGCCTGCGACATCGAGGGGAGCGTCGCCCACTGCAAGACCCTGGCGAAGGCCGGGATCCTCACCCGGGCCGAGGCCGGGAAAATCGTCTCCGGGCTGAGGAAAGTCCTGGCGGAGATCGAATCCGGCAAGTTCGAGTTCGACGAGAGTCTGGAGGACGTGCACATGAACGTCGAGCGGCGGCTGACGCAACTGGTCGGCCCCGTCGGCGGGAAACTGCACACCGGCAGGAGCCGGAACGACCAGGTGTGCCTCGACGCGCGTCTTTATCTGCGGAGGGAAACCGCCGCCGTTCTCGAATTAATAGTCCGTTTAGGCAAATCGCTGTTGGGGCAGGCCCGGAGGAACGTCGATGTCGTCGTCCCCGGATACACCCATCTGCAACGCGCGCAACCCGTCCGCCTGGCCCATCACCTGCTGGCGCATCTGGAGGCCCTCCTCCGCGACCGGGAACGGTTTGCCGACGCGCTGAAACGCATCGACGTCATGCCCCTGGGGTCGGCGGCCCTGGCGGGGAGCAATTATCCGGTCGACCGCCGTTATACCGCCAAGCTCCTGGGGTTCCCGGAAGTGTCGCACAACAGCATCGACGCGGTGGGCGACCGGGATTTCGCCGTCGAGTTCGTCTCCGCCGCCGCCATCCTGATGATGCACCTCAGCCGGTTCTGCGAGGAGATCGTCCTGTGGAGTTCCGCCGAGTTCGGTTTTATCGAACTGTCCGACGCGTTCACGACGGGCAGTAGCATCATGCCGCAAAAGAAAAACCCCGACGCCGCCGAACTCGTGCGCGGCAAGTCCGGCCGGGTCTACGGCCACTTGATGGCCCTGCTGGCCATGATGAAGTCCCTGCCTCTGGCCTACAACCGCGACCTCCAGGAGGACAAGGAAGCCGTGTTCGACACCGCGGACACCGTGAAGATGTCGCTGGCCGTCATGGCCGGCATGGTGGCGACGGCCCGGTTCAAGCCGCCGTCGCCGGAGCGCCTCGAGTCCGAGGGGTTCCTGACCGCCACCGAGGCGGCGGATTATCTGGTGTTGAAGGGAGTCCCCTTCCGGGAGGCCCACGAAATCGTCGGCCAGACCGTGGCCTACTGCCTGCAAAAGGGGAAGCCCCTGGCGCGGTTGAGCCTGGCCGAATTCAAGGCGATATCTCCCCGTTTCGAGGCCGACGTCTTCAAGTGTCTGTCCGCCGAGAAGTCCGTGGACCGGAAGGCGGTTTACGGGGGCACGGCCAGAAAACGCGTTCTGGAGCAGATCGCCCGGCTGGACAAGATATTCAAATCCATTGAGAAACGCCGCGGGAAATCGTCATGAGAAAAATTGTTGCCGCCGCCGTCCTGGTCGCGCTGTTGGCGTCCTTTGCCTCCTCGTGCGGCCACAAGGCTCCGCCCCGGCCGCCGGAAGACACGAAACAGAATAAGAGCGGACAAACAAAATGAGGTTCGTTCCCTCACCCTTGAGGGGGAGGTCTGGTGGGGGTGAAAAGCCGGGCAACGCCCGGAGGCGACGCGGCGATGACGCTGACGCGATCGCCGGAATGTGATTCCCGCCTCGGCGTCAGCCTGAGGCGGCGTCGGGGCCAGTGTTCACGCGGGTCACCCTCCCCCAGCCCCCCCCTCGAGGGAGGGGAGTAATTTGAGGGTCGGGTTGATCGGTTTTATTTTTCAGGCGTTTTTAAATCCCCCCCAGCCCCCTTTACAAGGGGGAGGCGAAGGAGTTGACGATGCATACGGATTCCGAACAGTTGCTGGTGGAGGTGGACAAAGACCAGATCGCGTACCTGGTGGGCCTGTTCGAGGCGTATGGCGATTTCGCGGTGGTGCGCACCCTCGACCCGGGCCGGGGTCTCGTCGAACTGCTATGCTCCCCCGACTACCTTCCCGACATCCGCGCCTTGCTCGAGGACCTCAAAAAGGAAATCAACGTCCGTACGTTCCCCGGAAGCGCCCGATGACGCTTCCAGCTAAACGCCGAGCGCGCTTTTTAACCGTCCCGTTTGATCCGGACGCGTCTTCTCGGCGCCATCGTTACCCCCATCCTATCCTTCCCCCCGGATAGGGGGAAGGGATAAAAAATCGTTTTCCCCGGTCAAAAGTGGATGAGGGAATGGATGGGCAGTCCCTGGAGTTTTTCCCGCCCCTTGAGGAAATCCAGCTCGATGATGAAAGCCACTTCGACGATATTCCCCCGGAAATTCTTTTTGAGCAGTTCGGCGGCGGCCGACACGGTACCGCCGGTGGCCAGCACGTCGTCGATGACGAGCACGTTCTGGCCGGGTTTGACGGCGTCCTGGTGGATCTCGATGGTATCGGTCCCGTATTCCAGGGAGTACGTCTGGCTGAAGGTCTTGTACGGCAGTTTGCGGGGCTTGCGGATGATGACCAGTCCCGCGCCCAGCGCGTAGGCCAGCCCGCTGGCGAAGATGAACCCGCGCGCTTCGATCCCCGCCACCACGTCGATCTTCTTGCCGATATAGCGGTCGCGCAGGGCGTTGACGGTCTTGGCGTATAGTTTCCCGTCCGCGAGCAGGGGAGTGATGTCTTTAAAAACGATCCCCGGTTTGGGGAAATCGGGGACGTCGCGGATGGCTTTTTTCAATTCTTCCATTGTTTGTTTTTCCTTTCAGTTTCAGGGCAGGTACAGCAAGGGGTCCCTGGGGTGCGTGTCGTTGCGGACCTCGAAGTGCAGGTGGGGTCCGGTCGCGCGTCCGGTTTGACCCACTTCGGCGATTTTCTGTCCTTGTCTGACCCGGGCGTTTTTCTTGACCAGGTTCCTCGAGTTGTGGGCGTACAGGGTGGTGAGATGGTTGGCGTGTTTGACGATCACGATCATCCCATAGCCCGTCGGTCCCCAGCCGCTGAACATCACCTTACCGTCGGCGGCGGCCAGGATGGGGGTTCCTTCCCTCGCCCCGATATCGACCCCGTCGTGGTACTTGTCGTTGCGGTAACCGAACGGGGAGGTGACGGTCCCTGCCAGCGGCCATTCCAAAAACCCCTTGAAAGGTCTGCCGGGGGCGTAGCGTTTGTTTCTTTTGCCATTCCTTGCCGAACTGGACGAGGACGGGATGTCCTGGACCCTGGCCGCGCCCGGTATCCAGAGCCGGGTCCCCACGGACAATCTGGCGGGATCCTCGATGGAGTTGGCGCGGACCAGCGTTTCGACGTCGATGTCGTAAGCCTTGGCGATGTGGTAAAGGGTTTGGCCTTCCTCCACGATATGATAGACTCCTCGGGAGGAAGATTGCGGCGTATACTTGAACCCTTGACACCCGGTCATCGCGAAAAATACGAATAGACCGAGTATGAATAGTTTTGTCAGCCGGGTTTTCAGGGCCATTGTTCCGCAGTGATCTTGAGGAGGCAACCAAGAGGCTCCCCGGAATTTTATGGGCCGGGGCGCGGGAAGTCAAGCTGAAACCGTTCTTTACGCTGATTACAACTTATTGTATAAATGCGAATTATGGTCGCGCGCCCCAACGTGAACGTCGGATCTAACGCCGCCTCGCGCTTGCGCCGAGGCGGGAATCGCGTTCCGGCGATAACGCTGTTGCGATCGCCGGAGCCCAACTGGCTCGGCCCGGATGGCGAAAGCGCCATCGTCATTGCGAGCGTAGCGAAGCAATCCAGAAAATCGGGATCGCCGCGCCCAGCGTGCCGCTGGATCCAATGGGCTTGACCCGGATGGCGAATGAGCGTCATCGAGGGCAATCCGGGTCTGGCCAGTTGCCCCCGCGGCGAGTGGCGGCTCGCGATGACTGGGCGGCGTATTCCTTGCGGAGGCGCTTCGCGTTGTCGAATTTAAGACGGGCCGGCAATTTGATCTGGGTCCTGGCGGTTTTCGTTCTCGCCTCCTGCGGGGGCGGCGGCAAACCGGCGCCCGACCTGTTTTCTCTCCCCGTCACCTACCCCATCGGCAAGAAGGCCTCGGCCATCGCGGCCCACGATATGAACGGCGACGCCTTTCCCGACCTCGTCGTGATATCCTCCCAGGACAACGCCCTGCATTATTTCGAAGGGGTCGGCGACGGGACGTTCAAGACGCCCTTCGTTTTGAAAACCGGGCGGGAGCCGATAGCGCTCGCCGCCGCCGATTTCAACGGCGACGACATCCCCGACATCGCGGTCGCCAATTACGGCGACGGCAACGTTTCCGTCATCCTCGGACAAAAGGACGGGGTCTTCAAGCTGAAGGAGCCCGTCACGGTGGGGCGGCTTCCGACCGCTTTGGCGGCGGGCGACTTCAACAACGACGAAAAGACCGACCTGGCGGTCGCGCTCCGGTTTGACAAGCTCGTCGTCCTGCTGGGGACGGGCGACGGGACGTTCAAGGTGGGAGAAGCGTACAACGCTTCCGGCGCGCCGTCGAGCGTGGTCGCCGGGGATTACGACGGCGACAAGAACATCGACCTCGCCGTCGCGTTCGGCGCCGTCGAGGCCGATTACATCCGGGTTTTTCCCGGCAAGGGGGACGGGACGTTCAAGAACCCGGAGCGCATTCCGGGGGGGCATCAATCCTCGTTCATCGCCCAGCACGACATGAACGGCGACCGGGCCCTCGACCTGTTCGCCAGCAGTTCCGTGCGGGACAGCGTGACCCTGTTCCTGAACGACGGCAAGGGGAAATTCCAGAAAATGCCGGACGCCGCCGGGGAGAAGGGGCCGGAGTTCGTGGTGGCGGGGGAATTCACCGGCGACCGGATTCCGGACCTCGTGGTGTGCAACCAGGACGACGGCAGTATTTCGATGCTGGAGGGGCGCGGCGACGGGACGTTCGTGTTCCCGCACAACAACTATCCCGTGGGGCGGCATCCGCGCGCCATGACCTCCGCGGATTTCAACCGCGACGGACTGCTGGACCTCGCGTTGGTCCTGTATGACGAGGGGCTCATGGAAATCCTGATGCGAAAATCCGGCGCCTCCTCGCCCGCCGAGGGCTGACCGGGGATGCCCCCGGAGGCGGCTGGCGTGACGCCGGATTCATTACCGCCCCGGCGCAAGCGCGGGGCGGCATTGCCCACCGGGGGCGTCCCCGGCGTCATCGCCGCGTTGCCTCCACGGCGAGTGGGCGTCACGCTGGGGGCGGAGGCCAATCCTCGGTGGGTTCAGGGTCGTCGGGGACGCGGTATTTTCCGTCCAACCAGGATCCCAGGTCGACCGTTTTGCAACGCTCGGAGCAAAACGGCCGGAACGGATTTGTTCCCTCCGGCAAGTCCTTTCGGCAAATGGGGCAACGCTTGATTTTTTTGGAGACCGGTTCCATTCCGCGCAACGGTTTTTTAACTTTTTTGCGAATCCATTTTAGTATACACTTTAAAATTCAAACAAAACGAGATTCTTCGCCCCGTCCGCCCGCAAACCTTTTTTTGGTTTACAATAAACTCAACCGCTTGTATATTAAGCGATTATCGGCATCGAGCCGGGACGCGGCCCGGGCGTCGTTTTAGAGTCGTCTTGTACGGCGGTTGATTTTTCAGGAAGTTTGCGTTTCACCAGGGACCCGCTATGAGCAACGTCAAGCATCACGATTTCTACCAGGTTTTGGGCGTCCGATCGGGCGCGGATTTTCAAGAAATCGAAACCGCCTATCGACAGTTGATGGCCCAGCAGGACTCCGCCGCCGCCCAACAAACGTCTTTTCTCGAGGACGCCTCCTCCAAATGGCGGGCGGACCTTATCCAGGAGGCCTACGCCACGCTCTCCGACGAAATCCGGCGGCAGGCCTATGACCAGCAGGCAATGATAAAATCCGGCGGGCCGCAAAAGACCGCGCCGGCGCCCAACGGCAGAGGGCTGGCCCCGCGGAAATCCTCGCTCCTTCCGGAACTCGACCGGGGAGAAAAGAAAAACCGGCAACGTAACATTTATCAGGATTATTTCGGCTTCTCGGAAAAACCGTTCGACCTCACCCCCGACCCCAAGTACCTGTATCTCAGTCCCAAGCATAAGGAAGTCCTGGCGCATCTGGTTTATGGGATGCAGGAGAACAACGGGTTTCTGAAGATCGTCGGCGAAGTGGGGACGGGCAAGACCACCATCTGCCGGAGTTTTCTCCGGGAACTGCACGGCGATTTCCACATCGCTTATATCCTCAACCCCTGCGTCAACGCATTGGAACTGTAGCAGGCCATCAACGTCGAATTGGGTCTGCCGGGGGACAGCGTCAGCAAAAAGGAATTGACCGACCACCTGAACCATTTTTTGCTGGAACAGCGGAAGAGCGGCCACCGCGTGGCGGTCATCATCGACGAGGCCCAGGACCTCGACCCCGCCGTGCTGGAGCAATTGCGCCTGCTCTCCAACCTCG
>JACQQK010000062.1 GCA_016207065.1 Nitrospinota bacterium | reverse complement strand
TTTTAGCCGAAACGGCGTCCTCGACGGACGGCGTGAAAATCTGACTGGCGCGAACGCGGACCATGCCGAAAACCTCCATGAAACGGTAAACGATGATAAATATATTAATATGGAGGGGCGGATAAGTCAAAAACCCCTTTGGCCGGATGCTGGCGGGAGCAAAGAAGTTGGAGGGATAAAAGCGCATTGCCCCATGGCGGGAAGAAATGATATAACTACAAAACTTATTTCGCCGGGACAGAAAACGAGCCCCCGTAGCTCAGCAGGATAGAGCAACGGATTCCTAATCCGCAGGTCGCACGTTCGAATCGTGTCGGGGGCATGAAAAGCAGAAAGGGCTTGCAGGAAACCTGCAAGCCCTTTTTTGTTGTTACCGGCGTTCCGCAGGGAAAAAAAACATGCCCGTGCCCCTTGGAAGGCTATGTATCAGGTTTTCCCTAATGGCCTGTCGTAGACGCAAGGCACATTGAAGGCTACAAATTGGAGATTGCCTTTGAAAACGGCAAAAGGGGCATTGTCAATTTGCTGAGGTATGTGGAGAAAAGCGGCGTCTTCAGCCGTTTTTCCAATTTGGAATATTTCAAGCAATTCCATGTCAATAAGGAAGCGGGGACGTTGTGCTGGCCGGACAATGTGGATATCGCCCCCGAGACGCTTTACCACGAAGCCACGGGCGAGCCTCTTCCGTCATGGATGACCGCCGACGGCGAGCAAGCAGTCGTCAAGAAAATTGCAAAGTAAGATATCCTTTCCTACAGTTTTTTGAGGCCCTGCCAAGCCGAAAGGACTGTATAACGGCGGCATGATCGTCTCATAGTCGCTTCCCCATTTCATCGATTTCCGAAGGCCATGAATCGCCGGACGATCAGGGCGGCGAGGAACGCCAGGCCGAAACAACTCACGACGACGGCCCCCGTGGGTTGGTCGAACAGGTAGGAAACGATCAGCCCGGATACCGAGACCAGGACCGATAGGACGGCGCCCGCCGCGAACTGCCGGGTCATGGAGTCGAAGAACAGGGCTCCGCACACCGCCGGGACAATGAGCAGGGTAAAGATCAGGAACACCCCCGCCGTGCGCACGGAAGAGACAATCACCAACCCCAGGCTCAAGTAAAATACAAAGTCCCAAAGGGGCTGGGAGTTTCCCGGACCCTTCGCGTTTTTGTACTCCCGCGAAAGCTCGAAAAACCGGTCGCGGAACCGCCAGTGGACCAGCGAGACCAAGGCGACCACGACGGTCAGTTGGAGCAATCCCTTCCAGTTGGTCCACAGGATCGAGCCGTCGAGCAGGTTCTTCAAATGCTCGGCGCCGTGGGGCGCGCGGTTGACGATCAGTATCGCCAGCGACGCGCCCACCACGTAGACGATGCCGATGATCGCTTCGTGCGGGACCCGGGTTTGAAGGAAACGGATGTACGCGAAAAAGATCGCTCCCGCCATAACGAACGCCAGCGACAGGGCCTGCGAGCCGCCGGTGTCCAGTTCGATTTCCATGACGTAGGCGACCGTCGTCCCCAGGGCCGCCAACTGCGCCAGCGACAGGTCCACGAAAACGATCTCCCGTTTCAACACGTGGACGCCGAAATAGGAAAACGCGACGGCCAGAATGATGCAGGCTATCGCCGGGGCGGCCATGAATGTGAAGAATTCGCTCATATGCGTTTCCTATTAATGGGACAGCGCCCGTTCGATTTTGTCGATCAGGTAGTCGAACAGGCCGATATAATCCCTGACTTCCGGAACGCCGTCCACGTAACCGGGCAGGACCAGGACCGTGGCCCCCGTTTTTTCAGCCAAGAGGTTGGAAAAGCTGGGATCCGTGTAATTGTTGGTCAGGATCAATTTTATCTTCTGGCGTTTCATGGTGTCCGCCAGTTCCAATAAATGTTTGGGCGAGGGGGGTATCCCCGCCTTGTTTTCCACGACGCCCGCATATTCCAGGCCGAAGCGTTTCATGAAATAGCTCCACAGGAGGTGATAGGTCACTATCCTGGTCCCCTTGAACCTCTCCATCCGCGCGGACCATTCCTTGAGTTTGGCATCCACGCGTTTGCGGAAATTTTCCAGGTTGGTTTTATATTCAGGCGCATGGTCCGGGTCGAGGAGACTCAGGCGGCCAGCGATCAGTCCGGCCATCAAAGGGCCGTTCGCGGGATCCAGAGGGTAATGCGGGTTGCCATAGGGATGGACGTCGCCCATCGACCGGTCCACCTCGCCGACGGGGACCTCGATGGGGGCGATGGATGAGGAAAGGTCGAGCAGGCCAGGTTGCCCCAATCGGATATTGGGATTCCGCCCTCCCTCGATCAACAACGGCAAATAGCCGATCTCCAGTTCCATTCCGATATAGATCAGCAGGTCGGCGCGGTTGATCTTGAGCATGTAACTGGGCTTGGCCTCGACGTAATGCGCGTCCTGGTATCCCTTGGCGATACTGGTTACGGACACATGATCGCCGCCGACCTCCTTGACGAGAGAAGCGATATCCTCGGTGGTGGTCGCCACGTTTAAACCCGCGAAGGCGGAGGATATACTCAGGAAAAGGAAAGCAAGAGCGAGGAACAGATTACGGCAACAGGATGAAAAAGAAAATTTTATATGGTTTGGCATATTTCAAACGCTCCAAGTCGTGGGTGCATTAGGGATCAATACTTATGGGCGGGATGAGAGCCCATGGTGAAATTGAGCTGAAGCAGGACCTGATGCTCGTTTTTCAACCCCAGCGTGCCGCTGTTCGCGTAATCCAGGTGATTGTATTGCAAGCGGACGGCGGAAAATTCGGACGGCACGAAGGCGAGCAAACCGCTCCACCGCTGTTTGTCGTTGGCGTCGTTCGCCGCATGCAGGCCGAAATAGTCGTAGCGGCCCTGGATCCACCACCGGCGCGCGAATTGATACTGCAGGGACGTATAGACGCCGCCCCTGTCGTCGTAAAGTTTGACGTCGGAAACCGGATCGATGCCGTTTTCCTTGAACGCGGCGAGGTATTCCGTCTGCCAGATCAACGTATTGTAGATGGCCCGGCGGACCGGTTTCCATTTCACCGTCAGGTTGCCGCCGACGGCGTGCGTCGCGTTGTGGGTCTCGGCATTGTTCTTCCCATATAAATACGAGCCGCCCAGTTCCGCCGTGGTGTCCTCGTTCAGGTCCCACAGGTTTTTGTTATGAAGCAGGTAGCCAAAATCGTCGTTGAAACGCGAGTTCAGCGCGGCGGCGTTTTCGCCTTCCAGAAGTTGAAAATTGACCTCGGAATACCAGGGCGACGGAGCGACCCAGTTCAGCCCCACCCCTTTCTCGTTCAAACTTTCGCCGAAAAGCTCGCTGGAGACCAGCGGCGCATCGATGAACGGGAACTGGTGCGTGTGCAGTTGGTTGTGCTTGCCGAAGGCGGCGAGGAATTTCCCGGCCCTGGCCGAGAGGTTGCGCATGGGGACAAAATCCACGATGGCCTCCTCGATTTCGATGGATTCCGCCGTCGGCAGGGAAAGGACAATGTCGCCTCTGAGGTACGTGTCGATATACGCCGTGGCTTGCAGTTCGAGTTCCTGGACATTCAGCCCCGTTTTCACGTCGGCGGTCTGGTCCTTGTTCTTTTCGGACCGGTAGGTCCCGAGAAACAGGCCGTTGACGCTGAACGCCGGGTTGAATACCCGCGAAATCCCCGTGGCCGAGGAAGGCAGGGCGGGGACGGCGGGGGAGGGCGCCGGTTCCGCTTTTGGGGCGGCGCCTTTTTCCTCCAGGATCTTTATTCGTTTTTCGAGTTCCTCCAGCCGTTTCGCACCGTTGCCGTCCTCCGCCAGCGCAAATACGGGTAAAGCGAGAAATGAGACAATGGACAAGATATATCCTGCGAATTTCATAAATTCCGTCTCCAGTATGAAAATGTAATGGGTCTTCCGGCGCGCGCGACCGGCGGACAATGGAAATCGGGCGCCTACGGCGGCAATGCCGTTTTCAAGCCAGACTATTGGAGTTGGGATTTACGAAATGAACGGAGGGCTACGGCTGAGGGTGTCGGAGAAGAACCTCAGCGGAAATATCAGGCTGACGGAGATTTGGAAAATCTGGAAAACCTGGGAGATGGGGACGTCGGCGGCATGGGACTTGTCGCCGGTGTTGGATTGCGACCAATGGCACGGCGCGCAATCCTTGTGAGTGGGGCCGAAATCCAGCTCGTGGCTGTGCAGAACGGAGGAAAATCCGGTCAGCAGACCGAAACCCAGCAATAGGATTATTGCCAGGAGCCGGGTCGAGGGTTTGCGGACTTGAAGAGGATGCACAATTTCTCCGGGAAGATTCGCCCCTTTAGATGCTCAAAATTTCCAGAGGATTCCAAATGGAATGCCAAACGTAACGATCATAAAAGCATAATTGAAAATTTTCAGCAATAAAAAATTATCCAGGATGGGCGAAAGGACCATCTCGGCGCCCGCCCGGCGCAAGGCGCTTTCGATATCGGCGGGCGTTACGGCCCCCGCGGTTTTGCCCTTCAGTTTCTCCGCGACTTCGTCCAGAAAAAAGAACTTCAGGCTTTTGAGGATGGTCGCAAAGACGATGCGGCACAAAAGGCCCATCGGCCCCCTTTTGAGCCGCAATTCGTCGAGGTAGCTTTTGCCGATTTCGTCGAACTTCCTTTCCAAGTCCTCCCGGGGGATGCGGTTGTCGAGCTTTGGAAATCTCCCCAGGACCTCGCGCGACAAAAGGTCCAGAAGGCCGTGCAGTCCGTCGACCATCTCGGAGAGTTTTCTTTCGACCGCGGAGACGGCGCCGGCGGCCAGGCCGTGGAACAATCCCCAGGCGCCATACCAAGCCATGCTCAGCAGGACCGCCGTCCATTGCAAGAATGCGTTCCACCCGGCGGGTTCCATGAAAAATCGATACAGGACGTAAACCGCCGACATTCCCAGGGCCAGACCTCCGGCGCAGTAAGTGAACAGGCTTTTGAATGTACCCGTCAGGAGGTCGGAAAAAAAGTTTTTCCAGTATGCGCCGCCGCCGGATTTTTCCATGTGCTCGCGGCCCACTCGAGGAAGAGTTGAAAACTATTCGCCAATTTGCAGGCTGGATCCGGTCGCGGGCGCCCGCTGTTTGGCGAAATAGAGCATCGCAAGGTTCATCAGGCACGGGATGAGGAACAAGGTGAACACGGCGCTGAACAGCAGGCCGGACAAGAGCACCACGCCGATGCCGCGGTAGATTTCGCTACCCGCGCCGGGGATTGCCACCAGGGGCAGAAGGCCGAAGATGCTGGTCAGCGAGGTCATGAAAATCGGCCGTATGCGGGTCCGGACGCTTTCCAGGATCGCCTCCTGGACGGGCAGGCCGTACCTCACGTTGTTGAGGCTTTGATAAACGATCAGGATGGCGTTGTTGGCCACCACGCCGACAAGGATGACGAATCCGAGCATGGTCAAAACGTCCAGGGGTTGCAGGAAAAACAGGTTCAGGAACCACAGCCCGACGACCCCGCCGACCGCCGCCGTGGGCACGCTGAGCATGATGATGAACGGGTAACCCCAGTGTTGGAGCAGGACCACCAGGAAAAGATAGGTGATGAAGACCGCCAGCAGGAGGTTGCCCGACATGACTCCCTTCATCCGATCGAGTTTGTCGGCGTTGCCCGTCAACTGGACGGCGTATTGCCCGGAAATCGTCCCGTCGTCCTTGAGCGGTTGGATGATTTCCTTTTTCACGAGGTCGATGCCTTCCTCGAGCGGCATTTGGGGCGGGGGGACCACTTCCAGGGTGATGGCCCGTCTGCGCTCGAAGTGCTGGATTTGCTCGGCGGTCACGGTTTCCTTCAATTCCGCGACGCTGGCCAGGGGCAGGGTGTTGCCCTTCCGGGTGTGCACGACCAGGGAGGAGATGTCCTGCGTACGGTCGACGGAATGCTCCCGGCTTTTCAGGACGAGGTCCACGCCGTAGCGCGGGACATAGGGCGCGTCGACTTTTTCGGGGTCCATGTAAACCTTGTCCGCGTAAACCCCGTCGACCAGGGCGGCCACGGAATAACCCAGCTCGTAAACGGTCGCGTCCGTTTCCGCGATTTCCTTCATCCTGGGAAAAATCTTGATTTGCGGCTGGCCGAGTTCCATTCCCGGCACGGGACGGATCTGCGCCTCCGGCATCAATTTCTTGAGCTTGAAAAACGCGTTCTGGGCGATGGACGACAGCTTGGACATGTCGGGTCCCATGATGTTGATTTCGATGCCGCGCGATCCCCGGAAGGCGCTGGTGAACAGCGATAACTGGCGGGTCACGGAAATCATCCCCGGGACTTTACCAAGCTCCTGCTTCAAGACCGGGACCAGGTCCTTGGCGCGTTCGGGGTCCCTGGCCTTCACCACGGTGAACAGGTTTCCTTCCCTGCCGATATACAGGAAGTTGCGCACCGCCGGCCCCTTGAGTCGCGCCTCCTCGGGACTGCCGGGCTCGGCCAACCAGTAGGGGCGGTAGAATTCCTCCATCTGGTTGCCGATGCGCGTCATCTCCTGGATGTTGTATCCCTGTGGGGGGATCATCATTCCGAATATGACGTTCTGGTCGCCCTCGGGGAGATACTCGGCCTTGGGCAGAATTTTCCATGCGATCCCGAGAGGCACGACGGTCAGGAGGACGATCACCATCGCTTGCGATTTCAACGATCGAAAAAGCGAGCGTAGCGAATCGGTCACCCATTGGTTGAATCTCTGCCCGAAGGGGACCAGGCCGAACATGTTCAGGAACATCTTGTGGATGCGGGAATGGCGGTCGTGGGCGTGGATTTCCTCGTAACGCAACAGCCTGGCGCTCAGGGGAGGGATGACCAGGACGCTGACGATCATCGACAGGAAAATGGTCGCGCTGACGGCCACGGCGATGTCGCGGAACATCTGGCCGACTTCCTCCTGGATGAACAAAATGGGGATGAATACCGTCAGGTGCGTCAACGTGCTGGCGAGGATGGCGCCCCAGACCTCGGTCGTGGCGTCCAGCGCCGCGTCGTGGGAGTTCTTTCCCATGTGCCGGTGGCGGTGTATGTTCTCCAGCACCACGATGGAGGCGTCCACCACCATGCCCACCGAAAAGGCCATCCCGGCCAGCATGATCACGTTGATGCTCCGGCCCATCAGCGTGATGATCAGGAAGGAGCCGACGACGCTGATGGGGATGGCCAGGGCGATGACCAGCGTGCTGAACCAGCTCCTCAGGAAAATCAGGAGGATGACGATCGCCAGCGCCCCGCCGATCACGATGTCCGTCTGCACCATTTTGATGGACTGGGCGATGTATTCCGTGGCGTCGGCGGTTTGCACGAGGTGGAGCCCCATGGGGTGGAGCAGGTTCTCGTTGAGGTCCCTCTGCGTCTCCTGCAGGTCCTTCATGACCTGCAGGATGTTCGACCCCAGCGCCCTCTGCGCGTTGACGGCGATCCCCGGCAATCCGTTGTGGCGCACGTAGGAGCGCAGTTCCGCGTAATCCATGTGGACCCGGGCCACGTCTTTCACGTATACGGGGCGGCCGTTCGTATGAGAGACGATGGTTTTCTCGATGTCTTCCGGCGACGTGAATTCCCCCGTGGTCCGGATGATGTAGCGCCGTTTCCCCTCGTCGAAATCGCCGCCGCTGACGTTATGGTTCTGCCGGCGCAGGGCTTCCCTGAGGTCGTAGATGCCGATGGCGCGTTCGGCGAGGGCGTTCGGGTCGAACGTCACGCGGACTTCCAACTCGCTACCGCCAAACACGGAGCTTTGCGAAACCCCGGCCACGCGCTCGAACCGCGACTTGATGTTGTCCGTCGCGAAGTCCCGGTAGTGGTAGACATCGATCTTGCCCTCATGCCCCGGGAGCGGCTGAAGGACGAACCAACCGATCGGGCGGTCGGACACGTTGACCGTCTGGATGACCGGCTCGTCGACGTTTTCGGGATAGGAGGGGACCTGTTTGATGGCGGTCAAGGTGCGGAGCATGTCCTCGCGGATGTCCGAACCGACTTGGAACTGCAGGTTGATCTCGGAAAGGCCGGTCTGCGCCGTGCTACGTATTTCCGTCAGCCCGGGCACCGATTTTAGATATTTCTCCTGCTGATCGATGATGTCCCGCTCCACTTCCTCCGGGCTGGCCCCGGGCCATGTGGTGGTGACCGTCAATTCCGGCTGGGTGACGTCGGGCGTCAATTGAATGGGGACCCGCAGGAGCGACAGGATCCCGAACATGAGGACCAGGATGACCCCGACCGCCACCGTCACGCCGTATTTAAGCGAGTGTTCGATCAGCTTCATGGAAAACTCATTCGCGCTTGTCGATCACGTTGACTTTAACTTCCGGAGGAAGCCGCTCGTTGCCTTGGACGACCACCCATTCGCCCACCTTGAGTTTTTTGGGGTCGGCCTTGACGGCCACGAGTTTTTCCACGTTGTCTCCGGTTTCCACCGCCACTTTCATGGCGGTGAAATTATTGTCCTTGTCCTCCCGGACCACCCAGACGGACGTTTCCCTGGGGGTGCGGACCACGGCGTCCTTGGGGACATAAAGCGTGTTTTTCCTTTTCTCCTCCGGATAAAGCTCGACGCGGACGAGCATGCCGGCCGCGATCCGCGAATTGGGGTTGATCACTTTGACCCGCACCGGAAAAGTGCGCGAAGCGGGGTCGCCCGAGTAGATTTTTTCGATCGCCTCGCCCTTGAATTCCTCGTTCGCGCGACCGGCCCCGCGGCCTTCGAGGATGATTTTGGCGGGCGTCCCGATCTCGATTTTGTTGAAATGAAACTGCGGCAGGTTGATTTCCGCCTTCAAGGCGTCCACGGCGATCATGGAGACGGCCGGGTCGCCTTTTTCCAGCCACTGTCCCGTCTCGGTCTCCTTTTTCAACACGTAGCCGTTGAATGGGGCATGGATCGTGGAACGCTGGATGTCGTCCTCGATGATGGCGATGCGGGCCTCGGCGGCTTGCAGGTTCGCTTCCTCCTGGCGTATTTCCTCGATCCTCGGGCCGGCCTCCAACTCCTTCAAGACCGCCTGTCTTTGCTCCGCGAGGGCCTTGGCTTCGTCGGCCTCGGCCTTGGCCCGGTCGAAGTCGTGCAGGCTCAGGACCTTGTCCTCGTATAGCCTGCTGGCACGGAGCAGTTCGTTTTGGGTGACCTTTACGCGGGCCCGGGCCTGTTCCAGAGAGGCCTTGGCCGCCTCGATAGTTTCCGCCCGCGTGCCCGTCCGCAACTCTTCAAGTTTGGCGGCCACGCGTATTTTCTCGGCCATGGCGAGGTCGCGCTGAAGTTTTAAGGGGTGCGTGCGGAGTTGGACCAGGGGCGTCCCTTTTTTCACGTACTGCCCTTCGTTGAACGATAGCGATTCCACGCGGGCATTCACCTCCGAGGCGAGACGGGTGACGGCCCAGGGAAGAACGGTCCCGGGCAACTCGATCTTCGTGTCCGCCAGGAGGGACACGGTTTTGGCGACGACCACGGGGACCGGTTTTTCCGGTCCCGGTTTTTTCTGGGGTTCGGCGCGGACCGGCGCGCTTCCCAAAAACATGAGAAGGCCGGCGGCGATGACCGCTTGTCCTGATAAATTCCTGAGTTCAGATAGGTTCATGGGTCCCGTGAAATTCAAGTTTTCGCGACGGCGGCAATGGAATGAGGAATGCTCCTGGTTTTATGTTTCGGGCGGGCGGTTGGCACGAGGGTTGGGGTGTTTTGCTCGATAAACAACCGCGACTGCCGGAGAAGAGCGAAGATCAAGGGCTTTCCACCTTGATGGACAGAATCAAGTCTCCCCGGCGATCGTTTTTCTTCAAACCTTTTTCTTTCAACCGCAGTTTACCTCCCGATCGAATTCCAGGGGGGATTTGGATCGCCAATTGTTCGGTCCCGTCGTTCGCCTTGTACGAGATCTTTTTTTTAGTCCCCAACCGCGCTTCTTCCGGCAGAATCGAGATTTGCATGTGGATGTTCAGGTCCCGTTCCCCGGTTGCGGGACTCCCGCCCTGTCCAAAAAAGCCCTTGAGCGAATCCAGCACGGAAGGCTCCGGTTTGGTTTCGCCGGTCGGGTTCGGCTCCGCCGTACCCGCCTTTCGCATCTGGTTGAGCGCGATCAGGGAGGAACCGAGCGCCTGCAAAACGCGGAGCCCGTAACCCAGTTTGCCTATCGGACCCGGTATCATCCCCAACAGCCTTCCCAGGCTTCCCGCCACGCCGCCGAACAAGAGCGTCTCGAAAAACGAATTGCCGGCGCGGTAGCCGGACCGGGAAAACTCCTTGTTCAACTCCTCGAAAATGTCCCGTCCGAAGGTTTGCCGGAACATGTTTTCGAAAATGTCCTGTTGCGAATAATTGAACCGCGAGGAGGCGTCCTGGCGGCCGGTGAAATAATCGGAGCGGAAATTATCGTATTCGCGGCGTTTGACCGGGTCCATCAATACCCCGTAGGCTTCGGTGATCTCCTTGAATTTCTCTTCCGCCTCGGGGTCGTCCCGGTTGTGGTCCGGATGATGCTCCATGGCCAGTTTTCGGAAAGCCTTCTTGATCTCCTGGTCCGCGGCGTTTTTGGGCACCCCCAGGATTTTGTAATAGTCCTTCGTAGCGGTTTTCATGGTCCCTGCGCCGTCTCTCTCCGGGGTTATAAACCCACATGCTGGCGGTATTTGGCCTCGACCATTTCCGGCCCTTCCAATTGGGTGTCCTTGTTCTTCGTGGTCAAACGGTAAGTCTTGTCGTCGTGGAGACGTTGTTTCTGGTTTTCAAAATGGACCAGGACCGGCGCCGCCTCGACGTCCTTGTCCGGTTCCTTGGGAGCGATGATCAAATCCTCCGCCGCCAGGACGTGGCGGTATTTCCGCCGCATGTTCATTTGATACGCCTGGTAACCCGGTATGGCTTCGGCGCCCAGGTAAGGTGTTTTGTTGATCACTTTATACCATTCGGGGATGTA
This sequence comes from Nitrospinota bacterium, assembly GCA_016207065.1. GTDB lineage: Bacteria > Nitrospinota > Nitrospinia > Nitrospinales > JACRGP01 > JACRGP01. The sequence goes on along the minus strand of JACQQK010000062.1, from coordinate 11,554 downwards.
AACGTTCGCGAAATAATCCGGCCCCAACGAATGCTGGACAACGGTCTCCACGTGGAGGACGCTAAGGTTTTCGGACGCGGGGAAAAGACGCATTTTTACGAAATACCCGCGCTCGTGAAAACTCAGGTTTTCAAGGACAACGATCCGGTACAAAACGTCGAACTTGAATTGCAATAAAATTCCAAGGCATATCCATCCGAAAATCTTGAAGTGTCTTTTCACTTATCCGTCGCCGTCTCTATTGTAAAAATACGAGGTTGGATTGGGGAGTCAATGGAGCGTAAGTTCTTACAAAGATGGATTGATGGCCTGTTTATTAATTATGCGGCAAAACCGGTCCAAATGCAACCACGCCAAATGACGCGAAATTCGCGTTTTCCGCGGACGGATTTTCTCCGGTAAGACCGCTCAAAGCTCCCGCGCGACCGGGTTTTTAGCTTTGTTCATGGATACTCCTGAAATTCGCCCGATGAAACGCGGAAAGCCCGGTCTCCGACAAGAACGGATTGCCCCTCGATCAACGCCAACATCTTTTCCATGACCGAGGAGAAAGGTAAAATTTCCTGAGTAAAAAACACCTCTTTAAGCCTTTTGTCGGGCTTCTTGTCGATGTAATAACCCGAAGCCTCCTTCTTCCATGCCGGGCGACAAAACCTTCTTTCTTGGATTCCCGCAGATCGCGCATTTCCCCGTCGGAACATTCAACATGGGAATCCAAACGGTTCCCACCCTTCACGAGGTACTTCATGAGGCAATTGACCGCCCCCTTCGAAATTCACGCCCGCAACCTCAAAACCGCTTTTCATCAACCGGTATAATTTCCTCCGGCGAAGTTCGGCAAACAGCCCTTCGGGAACCTTGGGCTTCCTCCAAAACGGCAACTTCTTCTCCGGCGACTTATGACTACTTTTATCAAGTAAAGAAGACCCGGCGTCATCCAGCGCCGCGCTTTGCTCTACTTGCCCATTCAGACTATACGTTAAAACACGCATGGGGAATTTCCTTTATGTCGGCGCGCCAACATCGGCCTTTCCTTTCGCGCCAAAATAAAAAAGCCGCCGGCGGTCAATCCGCCAATGGCCTCAATTTAGGAAACTCCCGATTATCTATTTAGCCCGGATATTGCATGACGAAAGGACTGGAATTTCTCCCCCTTGTAAAAGGGGGCCGGGGGGGTTCACGCCATGACCGCGAGCGAAAGCTTCAAATCCCCCTATCCCCCTTTGCCAGGGGGGACAAAACAAAGGCGCTTTTTGCGCCGGGTATTTTTCGTCTCCAGGAGACCGGCAAGCCCCGTTCCCAAAACCCGAAGCGCCGCCATGGGGCATTCCGCTCATGCAATATCCGGGTTAGGACACGGAATCGCGTTTTCTTGTCCCCCCTCTAATCGACACCACCGCAAAGGATGTTCATAAAACAAGGCCGCGCCCTTCGTTCACTGGCCTTGCTGTTTAAACCGAAAACCAAGGATGTTTCCTCCCTCCCGTCCCCCAGGGGACGGCAAGGGGCTTCGGGAGGGGGAAACGTTTCTAAAACGTTCACAACCCCGGCCTTTCGCATTGGCCCGAAACGCGGACAAATCCTATGCGGTCTCTTTCTTCAAACCCAGCCGCTTGATTTCCCGGCACGGGGTTTCCGGATCACCATTAAAGATTTTAAATTCTTTCATCAGATCGCATATCCCGTCATTGGAGAGCTTATTCAATCCCAGTTTTCAACAAAACACCAAGACGCAGGAAAGCCGGTAGTCTCTCTTTTGGGGCCTGAATGCTTCCGTCCGCAGAGCTTTGGACAACAACTCAAAATACTCCAATTCGCCCGCCATTCGGGCCTTACGGATTTCCCGCGAAGACCACTCCGAGGCGATCAAGGACTTGTCCATTTGAACCAGTTTCAAGATGGATTTTCTATCGCCGTTTTTGGCCTTGTTCAAAAGGTCCGCCAAGTTCTCGCCAAAAAAAGCGGGAGCCAAAAGAACATGGGATAAAACGTAACTTGGAAAAAGCGTTTTTATGCCCTTTTGTTTCAAGACCGCGCGGACATTTTCGCCCACTTCCTCTTCGTATTTTTCGAAATTCCGATTTTTTATTTTCTCAATATCCGGGAAATCAACCGCCCTCCTAAACTTCTCAACCTCGGTCTTAAGAGCATCGGCATAGCTTCGCGAACAACGGAGAAAAATATCGTTTAGGTCAATTGTAGAGCTATACAAGCTTGTCCAATCGGGGCAACCTTCTTCCTCGAACTTTTTATACATTTCGGGCAATAGGGCCATGGTCCCGCCTTGGTCTCTCCCGGCGACTTATGCAAAGGTCTCCCGTCAAGGGAGAGGGAGCTGATTTGATTGGCGTAAAATGGGTCCAAACGCTCGGTGGTTCAAATCTATCATCCGGCGGATGCTCGCCCCGACCAAATTTAAAAGGGGTTCCAGAAAACCGGACCCCTTTTTTATTTCCTTATATGATCTGGGTCCTGGCGCTCATCGACCAGCCGTTCGTAATAGGGAAAGAGTTCGTGCTCCTCGAAATGCACATGGTTGGCAAGCAACGTTCCGAACTCGGTCAATGACTCGGCCTCGCCCGCGATGATACGCGCCGCCAATTTTCTCAACCGGGCATGGTCTTCCTGCAATCGTTCCGCAAGCGAGTTGCCGCCTTCGGCCAGGATGCGTGGCAACAGGGCGCGCTCTTCCTCGGCAAAATGCGGCGCCAGTCCGTCATTCCAGCGTTTCGGGAAGTCGGCCATGAGTTGAACGACGGCATCGCTTCCGGGAACGCTCTTTTTCGCGCGCCTCGCCAATACCAGCGCGGCATGATGTTCGCGGGAAAATTTTATCAGCGCTGGCGAGCGTTTCATTTCAACCAAGCCGGGAGGATTTGAGAACCCAGGCTACGGGTTATGGCATTTCCAAAATATCGAACAGGCGGGGTCCGGTCCGGAACTCACCGTAAATCGAGATAATTGGCTTTTTGGAATTCCGGAGATTTGAATTCCTTTTCGTTGAGCAAGCGGCTGGGCAGTCCCTGCCTGCCCAACTCTTCCTCGAAACTCTTGTAGTCGTCATACATGCTGAACTCCGCCACGCTGGTGATGCCTTCGGCGGATTCGAACGCCAGCAGGTACCTGAAGGTTTTCTTCATGCGGAACTCCCTAAAGCAAGCCGGCCCATGGGCCGAGACATGGGTTTTTACATGTCCCGAATGAACTTCGAGGCGTAGGACCGTATGTCCTTGCCGTTCAGGACGTGGAACAGCCGTACTCTTTCGATGGTTTGATTGGAAAAACGTTTCAACGGAATGTGGATGATCCGTTTTTTATACAGGCGCGCCAGTTTCCGCCAGGACAGGATGGGCAGGCCCGGCGATACCACGGTCACGTGCCGTTCCCGGGAGTGGAAGAACGCCGCTTCCAACAGCTTTTCCTCCAATGTTTCGGAATGGCGCAGACGGGGGTCCTCCCAGATGTTGGGTATCGGGCGCGGCGGGAAAATCATCATGCATCCGCCGTAGGTCGCCTGGCCGATGCCGGGGCCGACCATGTTGGCCATGTAGTCGGTGGCGAAGAAGCACAGCGTGGACTCCTCCGCGTGTTCCGCGTACCAGGTTTGTCTCCAGGGGTAGTCGCGCGGACCCGGTTCCATCTCGAACAAAAACACGACGATCTCCACCGTGCCGCGCGACGGGGGGATTTCCTTGACGTAGATGTCGCCCGTGTGCCAGTTGCGGAGCGTCTCGCGCATGTCGATCCCGTCCTTCACGGACGCGGCGAACTTCTCGCTCCGCGCCAGGTCGTTACTCAACAACAATCTGGATTGCTCGCGCACGTGGGTGTGGAAGCTTTCGATCCGGTCGTCTTCCGGCGGCCAGGAGCATTGTCCGAAAGGGTTCCACCGGTATTTCCATTGCGTCTGCCGCCAGGACGGGGGTTCCATTTTCAGGTTGAGGTTGCGCCACTCGTACCGCGTTTCGGAAAGCCGGTTTTTCATTTCCGCGACGTTGTCTTCCTCGAAGACCGCCTGCTCGATCCCCAGGGAGACGGCGGGCGAGGCGAGTTCATCCGCCTGGTAGGGATAATCCCGCGCCGCCTCGATCAGGGCGATGGCGAAGGCGTCCCCTCCGGTCTGTTTGGCGGCCATGGCCAGCGTGTAGAGGTCGGGGGCCAGACGGCTCTCCATCAACGTCAGGTTACGGACGTATTGCAGATAGATCTGGAACGTTTGCGAAGTCAGGTTGTGGTAGCGCGCCTTGCGCTTGGAAAGGAAAATCTCCCGCGCCCTCAGCAGGATTTCCTTGACCCCGTCGATCGACAGGTCCCGGTCGGACCGCAGTTCCGCCCGGTTTCTCTCGTACAAATAGGTGACATAGGGGAACTCGCTCAAGGCGAAGAAGAGCGTGTGCTTGTCCACGTCGTAAAGACTGGGATAACCGGCGCGCGGTTCCGGCGGCGAAAACTCCAGGCGCTCGCCGTAGGCCTCCTTGATCCAGGGCCAGTCGAGGACCGAACAGATGAAGACGATGCGCGAATACTCCAGCTCCAGCGCGTGAAGCCGGTGCGCCATCCAGCGGACGCGCATGTCCTGCTGGGAGCCCGGTTGGGGGCGCGGGATGCCGGGGAGCAGGCTGGCGCAGAACTTCTCCAGCGACAGCGTCCTGAGGGCGAACGTGTCCGGGAAAAACGCGCGCAGGGGTTGGAATTCGGCGACGGTCCGGTCGATGAAATGGCGCGGTATCCCTTCCTGCATGGCGATGCGCAGGCCCATGATGACGGGCTGGCATGGGTCGATGGGGACGTAGCAGTATTTCCCGTCCGACTCCTCGATGCAACTCAGCGCGATGCGGGGAAGTCTCTCGATCCCCTCCTCGACGGTCGGCTGGAATTCGGGCGGCAGGCAGACGGCGAGGCAGTCGCAGGCGGACGCCAGGATTTTTCCGCGCACCGCCTGGCTGAAGTTGCCGCTCCCGTGCACCGCGGGGAGAAACTGGATTCTGTCGCTGAGGGCGAAAATGTCCTTCATGGCCTGCCGGACAATGGGGGTTCTGGCTAATCAACGCTCCGCGTCGGGATGCAGAGGGCTGTCCTCGTCGAAGAAAAAGTCGCTCAAACCGAGGGGGATTTTCTCTTGTCCCAGGGCCCGGCGTTTCTTTTCGGCCAGGCTGTCCAGGTCCAACGCTTCGTCGCCCAGGACCCTGGCGATGGCCTCCCGCCAGATTTTGTCCTTGGAGAGCGGGTGGCCGGAGTTCTGGCTCAACCGTTTCAGGGCGTATTGGAGGATGTGGATGCCGTCGCGCGGCGAATAGTCCAGGTCGAGCTGATGCGCCCGTTGCAGGAACTCCACCGTCAGCTTGAGCAGGTCGTCCTCGGCGAACGGCAGGTGATACTTCAGGATGGCCAGTTCGTCCTTGAACGTAGGCAGGGACAACTGCAAGGTCGGTTGCAGGCGGGACAGGATGTAATCGGGAATCTCGAAAGTCGATTCGTCGTTGTTCATCGTCACGCACGCGCGGAAATCGGGGTGCGCCGGGATCTTGATGCCGGCGATGATCGACTCCGCGTATCTGCGGTGGTCCAGCAGGGGCGCGAGCGAGGCCCAGCTTTTCTCGTTCATCCTGTTGCCTTCGTCCAGGATGCACGCCCCCCCGGTAATCATGGCCGTCACCAGCGGCGAGGCGTGGTAGGAAATCCTGCCCGACTCCGCCAGCACCGGCGTGATCAGCAGGTCCTCCGGGCGCGTGTCGCTGGTGCATTGGTAGATGTACAACGGCTGTTTGCGCTTGCGGGTGGCGACCATGCCCAGCGTGGTCTTGCCGATGCCCGGCATGCCCACGATCCTGGGGGCCAGCGGCAGGTCGGCCTTGTCCACCACCAGCCAGCAGGCCAGCAGTTGATGCAGGATTTCCTCCTGCCCGATCCATTCCGGGTCGGAGGCGTCCGGGTGGCTCAGCGTGAGCGTCACCCCGTCGATCGTTGCGGTCCGTTTGACCGTCTCGTTGTTCTTCAAAGCGTTATCTCCGGATGATGATGTTCCATTTTAGGATACGTTTGTATGCGGGCGGTGTCAAGCAGGGCGGGGGGGCAAAGCGGCTCTATGCGAATCGAGGCCTTTCACCACGACGAGTCCCACAACTGCCGCGCGGTGCGCGTCTTGAATATCTCGCCGACTTTGCCGGTGAACTCCCGCGCGGCGAAGGATTTGGTATACTGGTCCGCGGGATGCCGGAAGGGGTTCCAGGACAGGACGAGCCGCTCGATGAACATTTCGTTCAACGGCACGGCGGCGATTTTACGGACGATCCCCGTCGTGGAGTCGACGAGGATGGCCGCCATTTCGTAGTCGTCCTTGGCATAGAGGGCTTCGGCGAAACCGGGGGATTCCCGCTCCTGATCGGCGGGGTTGCACGGGGCCTCCACAATCCAGTTTTCGCTCCCTACCGCGAAGATGGGGATCGCGGGGAATTCCGATTCCGTCGCCAGTTTTGCCCGCCACTTGCCGCCCCAGGCCTTGATTTGCTCGTCGGTGGGCTCGGGAAACGCCCCGATCAACAGCATGTCCCCGTTTGCGGAAAACGACAGGCCGCCGCCGTATCCCTGGATCTTTACCGGGCAGGGTTTGCCCTCCTCGAAACTGATCGTCTGGTCCATTTCCCTCGCTCTCGATTATGGATTTATCGCGTTGAAATCATCATGAGATATGGTTTAGTGTAGGATATTTTAAACCATTTTAACGGATATTTTTTAATAATCGACTCGATTTCCGGGGAATCATGAAAACCACTCTGATCGGTCACGCCTGTCTTTTGATCCAATCCAAAAACTGCGTTTTGCTGACCGATCCGGTCTTTTTCGACCCGCATTGGGAGGAGATCAACGTCCTCTGTCCCGCCGTCGGCCTGGAGCTGGACAAGGTTCCCGAGTTCGACGTGTTGTATCTTTCGCACCGCCACCAGGACCATTTCGATGTCCGCACGCTCGCTTACCTCCCGAAGGACGGGATGGTCATCGCCCCCGGCGACAAGATCCTCCTCGACGTTCTGAAAGAGTTGGGATACCACAATGTCCGGGTCTCTGAGGATTTCGAGCCGATCAAGATCAAGGACCTGACCCTCACGCCGACGCCCTCGATAACCCAGGACCCGTATCCGGAACACGGCCTGCTGGTCCACGACGGGGAGGTGGCCGTCTGGAACCAGGTGGACACCATCGTGACGCCCAAGATTGTCCAGTACATCCAGGAATTGTACGGGCGGTTGGACTTCGCGCACGTACGTTTCCAGCCGCTCATCGAGGGGAACTTCACGTTCCACAAGGCGCTGGAATTGCCGTTCCAGGAGTACGCCTCGTTTTTAAAAGTCGTCAAGGCGCTCAACCCCAGGTTCGCCGTCCCCGGGGCGGCGGGGTTCCGGTACGTCGACGAGTTCGGTTTCCTCAACCGCTATTCCTTCCCTGCCGCGCCGACGCAATTTATCATGGACCTGGCGGAGTTTTGCCCCGAGGTGAAAACCAGTTTGTTCAACCCCGGCGACATCGCGGAAATTTCCCGCGACGGGGTGAAAATTCTCCCGCAAAACTCGGACTTCGTCCGCATCAGGGAAGATAACGGGCATCTGGCCGAGTTCAAGCCCGTCTCGGAGGTTTATCCCATACGCACGCGGACCGTCGAGCGCAACCGGCAGGAAGAGGAGATGGCGAGCGTGACGCGGTTTATCGAGGAGGAACTGTTGTCCCGGCTCAAACAGACCCGGATGTTCGAGGTGTGGACCCATTGGAAAGCGGTCTATCAACTCGAGGTCTTCGAACAAGACGGGTCCGATATCTGGAGCGTGGATTTTGGAAAAGAGGCCCGGCTCGAAAAGGGGCGCATCGGCAAGATCAATTTGTACGAGGGGATTGCCTGTTCGGAGTTGTACCGGCTGATCAGGAACGAAACCAATTGGGATTTCGTCGGCGCTTCCGCCCAATACCGCACGTTTCACAACGTGTACCGCGTCGCGGACGGGGACATCGAGTTTTATCCGCAGGCGAACAAATTTCCGCAACCCCTGATGGAGGCGTTTCCCCAGGACGACGCGATGGACCGGGAGAAATACATGAAGGACGTACGGCGCTGGAAGAGATAATTCAAGCGACGAAATCCTCGCCCCTCATTATGATATAGTTATTGACAGGGATTTCGTTAACGGGTAGACTTTCGCGGTTCCACCCCAACAAGAAAAATCAATCAATTACCGTAGCAACCGGCGGTATTCCTTCCGATATTTTACGAAAAATGGCGGTGTAGCTCAGCTGGTTAGAGCAAACGGCTCATATCCGTTGTGTCCGGGGTTCAAGTCCCTGCACCGCCACCAACCCCCCTCCCTCCGTGTTTATCGGCGTTTGTCCGTAATTCCCGCGGGTTGCTGAAAAAAGTCCCTTTTTGCCCAAAAATCGTCATGCCCGCGCAAGCGGGCATCCAGAAAACCATTAAAAATACTGGATTCCCGTCTTCACGGGAATGACGGCAAAAGACCATGGAAAAGCTTTTCAGCGCCTTGCTAGAAATTGCTTGACAAACCCTGAAAAGATTATGATAATTATTCTCAATAATATAACCGCGTTGACACGCTTGTCTTTTTTGGCGTTCTAGATGATCCCGAAAGTCGATATACCGCAGGCGGATGAAATCGTCTGCAAGTGTTTGCAAATCCCCGAAAGCGTTATCCGCAATTGCATCGAGGAAAACGGTCTCACCGAGATCGAGCAGGTCACGCGGGCCTGCCAGGCCGGGGGCGGTTGCCATACCTGCCATATGCTGATCCAGTTGTTCATCGACCAGAATAGGGAGCGGAACCGGCCTACGGAAGAACCAGTGTCCGCCCATCCTGCCAAGGTCCTCAAAAAGGGGATTTTCGCCCGTTTTTTCTCGAGAAACGGATCGAAAACACCCTCCGCCTAGCTGTTCAAGCCAATCTCCGTTTTGCCATTTTGCTGTAGGGTCTCCCTCCCGCGGAGAAGGACCTGACTTTATTTTGTTTCCAGTCAAAGTCCGATCGGGCGCCTGAGCGCGATTTAATCCTTGCATAGGGGCGGAGTTTTAACTAAGTTATTTTCATCGCATATCGTCCGCGGCGTATAAAGGGCAGGACGAGCCTGAAGGTCAATCAAACGCGGCAATCGCCCATTGATAGGAGGACAGGATTTTGATGAAAGCGGAAGATTGTGTTTTGTTCAGCGGCGGCATGAAGGGGACCGAGGCGGAGTTCGGCGCGAACGCGGAGAAGTTCGGCGTGGAGGAGGTCAATTTCACCTTCGAGGGACATCAAATGGACCGGCAACGCGGAGTCCGGTTTCTGACTCACGAGGAACTCCAGCACGGAGACTTCAGCCTCGCCTACGTGTCCAAGCTGATGAACCGGAAATTCAGCGCCGCCCCGTTGTTCCGCAGGGTACTGCAAAGCATCTGGCACATCGTCAACAACTCGCAGGAAGTGTTCGTGGTCGGGAAGATCCTGGAAGACAACACCGTCAAGGGCGGCACCGGGTGGGGCGCGGAATTCGCCAAGATTTGCAACAAGACGTTGTACGTCTTCGACCAGGAGCGTGAAGACTGGTTTCGCTGGCAGACCGACCACTGGAAAAAAGAGCAGGCCAAAATCAAACACAAACACTTTGCCGGAACAGGCACTCGTTTTTTGGAGCCCCACGGGAAAAAAGCCATCCGCGAATTGTTCGAAAGGTCGTTTAAAAAATAGGATCGGACCGGGAATAGATGAAAATCGCGTATTTCGATTGTTCTTCCGGGATCAGCGGCGACATGGTCCTCGGCGCGCTGGTCGACGCGGGAGTGGATTTCGAGGAAATCAAAAAAGGCCTGAAAAAACTGGGCCTGAAAGGTTACGAGGTCCGCTCGCGCGCCGTCAAACGCGGGCTCATCCGCGGGACCAAGGTGGAGGTGGCGGTGGAGCCGCATGCCCGCGGCGGGCATCGTCATGCGCGAAGTTTTTCCGACATCAGAAAGCTCGTCGAAAGCTCCCGGCTACCCCCGGCGGTCAAGGAAAAGTCCGTCGCGGTGTTCCGGAGGATCGCCAAGGCCGAGGCGCATGTCCACCGGACGAGCGTGGAGAAAATCCATTTTCACGAGGTGGGGGCCGTCGATTCCATTGTCGATATTGTCGGCGGCATATTGGCCGTCGAACTGCTGGAAGTCGATAAAATTTTCTCCTCTCCGTTGAATACCGGCGAGGGGACGGCGCTTTGCGAACACGGCATTTTGCCCGTCCCGGCGCCGGCGACGCTGAAACTGCTGGAGGGAATCCCCTGTTACTCCAGCGGCGTCAAAAAAGAACTGACCACGCCGACCGGAGCGGCCATGATCGGGTTCCTCGCCGAGGACTTCGTTTCCCTGCCGCCGATGCGGATCGTCCGCGCCGGTTACGGCGCCGGGGACCACACGATCGACCGGTCCCCGAACTTCTTGCGCGTCATTATTGGAGAAGGCTCCGCGACAGGGAAGGGGGACCGCATGTCCGTCGTGGAAACCAACATCGACGACATGAACCCCGAATTTTACGACCACGTCATGGAATCGCTGTTCGCCGCCGGGGCCGCGGACGTGTTTTGTTCGCAGGTCCTGATGAAGAAAAACCGGCCCGCCGTCAAGCTCACCGCCCTCTGCCCCCCAAGCCTGACGGACAAGGTCGCGAAAATCCTGCTCAGCGAGACCTCCACGTTCGGCGTGCGGTATCACGAGGTGGACCGCGTCGTCCTCGACCGGGAATTCCAGACCGTGAAGACCCCTTACGGCCCCGTGCGGGTCAAGGTCGGCAGGCTCGGCGGCGAAGTCCTCCACCTGGCGCCCGAATACGACGAGTGCAAGAAGATCGCCCAGGCCAAAAAGATACCGGTCAGGAAAGTATACGACGCGGCCGTGCGGCGCGCGGAGAATAAAACGAGAGAGGGCGGAGGAAAAATGCGTTAGGCGGGGCCTTTACAGGCCGTGTTTCCTCATGTATTCGTCGAGGTGTTTCTGGTACAGGATGTCCCATTCCTGCGTGCCCTCGCGGATCAGGCGGGAATAGGATTCCAGGGTTTTGCGGACGGCCATGTCCGCGTCGTCCTCGATCGTCAACTCCTCGGTCATGACGCGGGCGATCGTCAGCCGGATCTCGTTGAGGTCCGTCTTGTAGTCGATTTCTTCCCGCTTTTTGAAATCCTTGACGATCAAACTGCTGATGTGATTGATTTTTTCCCTGCTGATTTTCATCGATACCGCCGCTTTCTTTCCGCCGTTAGAGCGTTAGAGGATGATCCCGCGTTCCCGCACCAGCCGCGATTTGACCATCTGAAACGCCCGGCCGTAATCCATCATGTCCCGCTCGTAGGATTTGGTCCTGGACTCGAGAAGCATTTTGACCTCTTCGTTGAGCCGGTCCTCGACCATCAGGTCGTCGGTGATGATGTGGTTGACGATGCTCTCCAATTTCTCCGGGGCCTCGTCCCATACGATCATTTCGCCGTCGATGAGGGCCTTGACTATTTTGCGGGATATCCTTTCGACCAATTCTTTTTTTATTCTCATTTC
>JACQQK010000013.1 GCA_016207065.1 Nitrospinota bacterium | reverse complement strand
CCTTGCCCAGGGGCAGGAGGTTGGGTATCAACTCCTCGACCACCTTGGGATTGGTCTCCTTGAACTTGTCCAACAGCGCCTGGACTTCCTGGCGGCCAAGCAGTTCGTGCGCGTACCGCTTGATCGTCTCCTTGAGATGGGTGGTGATGATCGTCGCGGGGTCGACCACGGTGTATCCCGCCAACTGGGCGTCTTGTTTTTCGCCGGCGGTAATCCAGACGGCGGGCAGGCCGTAGGTCGGCTCGACGGTCTTGATGCCCTCGATCTCTTTTTCCGCGGTCCCCGGGTTCATCGCCAGGAAACGGCCCATCATCACGGCGCCCCTGGCCACCTGGACGCCCTTGATCAAAATGGCGTATTCGCTGGGTTTCAGTTGCAGGTTGTCCCGGATGTGCAGGGGCGGGACAATGAACCCCATGTCGAGGGCAAACTGCCTGCGGACGGACTTGATCCGGTCGAGGAGTTCCCCGTTGCGTTCCGCGTCCACCAGGGGGATCAACTCGTACCCCACCTCCAGCTCCATGACGTCGAGCGGGAGAATGGATTCCACTTTTTCCGGGATGGGGGCCCTCGCTTCCTCCTCGATCTTTTTCTTCTCGCGGACTTTCGTCTTCTCGATGTCCTGGAACCTGTAGTACGCGACGGTCCCGGCCGCCGCCGCCAGCAGGAAGAACGGCAAATGCGGCAGTCCGGGGATCAAGCCGAAGAAGAAGAGCGCTCCCGAAGCGATGACAAAAGCCATGGGATGGTTCAGAAGCTGTCCGAGAAGTTCCGCCGGCAGGTTCTTGTCGGATACCGCGCGGGTGACCACGATGCCCGCGGCCGTGGATACGACAAGGGCGGGCAGTTGGGCGACCAGGCCGTCGCCGATCGTCAACAGGGTGTACACCTTGGCGGCGTCGCCCGCCGTCATTTTCTGCTGGAAAATACCGATCGCGAACCCGCCCAGGATGTTGATCGCGGTGATCAGAAGTCCCGCGATGGCGTCCCCGCGCACGAACCGGATGGAGCCGTCCATGGCCCCGTAGAAGTCGGCTTCCCGCTCCAGGGTCCGGCGGCGTTTCCGGGCTTCCTGCTCGGTGATGATGCCGGCGTTGAGGTCGGCGTCGATGCTCATTTGTTTTCCCGGTATGGCGTCCAACGTGAACCGCGCGGCCACCTCGGAAGTCCGGACCGTGCCCTTGGTGATGACGACGAAGTTGATCATCACCAAGATGAGGAAGACCACCGTGCCGACCGCGTAGTTGCCGCCGACGACGAAGTTTCCGAACGACTGGATCACCTGTCCGGCCGCGCCGGTTCCCTCGTTGCCATGCAACAGGATGATCCGCGTCGAGGCCACGTTCAACGCCAGGCGCAGGAGGGTCACGATCAGCAACAGGGACGGGAAGATCGAGAACTCCAGCGGGGCCAGCATGAAGATGGAGACCAGCAAGATGATCAGCGAAAACGTGATGCTGAAGGAAAGCAGGATGTCCAGCATGAAGGGCGGAATGGGAATCACCATCACCACGACAATGCCGATGATGCCCAACGCCACCATGAATTCGTTGGACCGGTTCAACCAAAGCGTTACGATATTCGCTTGCGCCATGAAGTCCTATGACCTTTTTTCAGAAATAGCCGCCGAGAAACTATTTACAAGTCCTTGCCGTCATTCCCGCGGAAACGGGAATCCATGGTTTTCAAGGCGTTCCTGGATGCCCGCTTTCGCGGGCATGACGATTCCGCGGCTAAAAATGCCTTTTTCAGTTTTACCCGCAATAGCGTCAAAAAACCGTGCCAATCGACCCCGCTCCCATTATCTTGCAAGGGCTATACCGTAAACTTCCCTTTCAGGCGGTAGACGTAAGCCAGGATTTCCGCGACGGCTTTGTAAAGAGTCGCGGGGATGTACTGGCCGATCTCGACGGTTTTGAACAACGTCCTGGCAAGCGGTTTGTCCTCCACCATGGGGATGCCGCTATTTTTGGCGATTTCCCTGATCTTCTGGGCCACATAGCCCTGCCCCTTGGCGACCACGACGGGCACGTCGTGCTTGGAACTGTCGTATTTGATGGCGACGGCGATGTGCGTCGGGTTGGTCACCACCACGTCGGCCTTGGGCACGGCGGCCATCATCCGCCGGCGGGCCATCTGCATCTGGGCGCTCCGGATCCGTTGCTTGACCAGCGGGTTTCCTTCCGTCTCCTTCCTCTCGTCTTTCACCTCCTGTTTGGTCATCCGGATGTTTTCCTGATAGGTGAACCGTTGAAAGGCGTAGTCCAGTCCCGCCAGGACCATCATCATCAACAGCACCTTGACCATGATCTCCGACCCAACCTCTCCCATATAGGTCATGATCCGTCCGACGGGAAAGGACATGAGGGCGGGAAGCTCGTCGAAACGGCCTTTGATGGTGATATACGCGACGAGGGAGACGGCGGCGATTTTGAACAGGGACTTGAACAGTTCCACCAGCCCGCTTTTGGAAAATATCCGGGTCATTCCCTTGATGGGGTCGAGTTTGCCAAAATTGGGCTGGAGCGGATGGAGCGAAAATTTAAAACCCTGCGTCTGGATGAGATTCGCGAAAATCCCGGCCGCCATGATGGCCAGCAGGATGGGGGCCAATATCGCCCCCATTTTGACCAGCGTCCATATCAAAAGTTTCTGCATCTCCGGCGGAGTGGCCTGCACCGCGTGGGATTCGCCGAGAAGCGTGTGCCAGGCGTCCATCATGTTTTTCGTCGATTGAAGCCCCGACATATTGAACGCCAGGATGCTGGCCAGCAGGATGATCGTCTGGGTGAATTCGCGGCTCAGGGCGAATTGCCCGCGTTCCTCGGTCTGCCGTACGCGTCGCGACGACGCCTCCTCGGTTTTCTGGTCTTTGCTTTCTTCCGCCATGGCTTTTTACGTCCTCAGGGCCGTATGCGTACCCGGCCCCGGCCCATTTACATGGACTGCAAGAGCCCCCGGAAACCGCCGGCGAGCCCCGCGAAATAATCCTGCAACATCGCGCTGAAAAGCGACATGGACAGCCCGACCATGATCAGCCCCGCCGCGATCTGCAGGGGGAAACCGAGAATAAAAACGTTCATCTGCGGCACCGTCCGCGCGACCAACCCCAAGCCGACGCTGATGAAAAACAGGATGGCCATCACCGGCGCCGCCAGCTTGATGCCCGTCACGAAAGCGGCGGCGAAGAGTTGGACGACGATCTCCATGGTCGCGGAGGAAAACGCGAACTTCGACGGGTCGATCGTATGGAAACTGTCCACGATGGTCTGGATGATCAAATGATGGACGTCCGTCGCGAGAAAAATGAATATGGCCAGGATGTTCTGGAACTGGGCGGTGATGGAAACCTGCGAGGCCGTCTGCGGATCGATGACGTTGACCACGCCGAAACCCATCTGGAAGTCGATCATGGTCCCCCCCAGTTGGACGGCGGCGAACACCAACCGCGCCGCATAGGCTATGGCCAGCCCGATGGTCGCCTCGGAGATCATATACAGGGCCAGCGCGAATCCTCCGCGGGGTTGCGGCATCGCCAGGAGCTTGACCGAGGGGAAAACGAGAAAACTGATCAGCAGGATCAGGCCGATCCTCAATTTGACGGGGACCGCCCCGCTCCCCAGGATGGGCGAAAAAAGGATGATGACGCCGACGCGGACGAACACGTACAGAAAGCTCTCCAACTCCGCGGGGTTGAAGTTCAGGATTTCCATTATTGGACGAAGGAGGGAATGTTGATCAAAATCCCGGCGGTATAGCTGATCATGGTTTGAAGCAACCAGGGCAGAAACATGACCATGGCGAGGAACACCGCGAGGATCTTCGGGATGAAGGTCAGCGTCAGTTCCTGAATGGAGGTGACGGCCTGGAAGATGGAGACCAGGAGGCCGGCCAGCAACCCGAAGCCGAGCATGGGCGCCGACAGGAGCAGGGCAATCTGCAAGCTTTCCATCGTAAAATCGATAATGAACTGTTGCGACATGCGGCTCCCTTTCCTACGCGAAACTTTTCATCAGCGACCCGACCGTCAGGTACCAGCCGTCCACCATGACGAACAGCATCAGCTTGAACGGCAACGAGATCAGGACGGGGGGAAGCATCATCATGCCCATGGAAAGCAGGACGCTGGCCACCACCATGTCCAGGATCAGAAACGGGATGTAGATCATGAAACCGATCTGGAAAGCCGTCTTCAGCTCGCTGATGATAAAAGCGGGGACGACGGCGCTGATCCCGATGTCCTCCTTGGTCGCGGGCTTGGGGCCTTCGGAATAATTGACAAAAAGGGCCAGGTCTTTTTCGCGCGTCTGGCGCAACATGAACCTCTTGAGCGGGACCTGGGCCGCCTTCAAGGCGTCGGCCTGCGAGATCTTCTCCTGGAGATACGGTTGCAGGGCCCTCTCGTTGACCTCGTTCCACACCGGGCCCATGACGAACATGGTCAAAAACAGGGACAGACCGATCAGGATATGGTTCGGAGGCGTCTGCTGAGTGCCCATGGCCTGGCGCAAAAACGAAAACACGATGACGATCCTGGAAAAGGACGTCATCATGATCAGGATCGAGGGCGCCAGCGTGAGGACGGTCAGGAGCGCGAGGATCTGCAACGCGCTGGAGACCTTGTCGGGGCTGGAGGCGTTTTCCACTCCAAGCTGGACGACGGGAATGGGTACGGCCCAGGCCGCGGCTGTCCAGCCCCCCGCCAGGAAGAGGGCCGTCGCAATTACGATCGAGGCTTTGCGGGCCGATTTCATATCGCCGTTTTGATTTTAGCCCGGTTCTGGCGTATCAGTTCCTTGACGCTGGCAACGGACTGGTTCTGGACGGGTTCCGATTTCGTAAAATGCTTGATGTACTTCTTGAAGGCGCCGGCTTGACTGGAGGTCTCCTCCGCCTTTACGAGAACAGGCTTCGGCTCCTCCCTCATGTCCTCCATGTCCTCCTTCTCTTCCGTCCGCTCCTCTTCGTTCCGTTTCCACGGCTTTTCCAGGGCGTTCGTCTGGCCGGGACCCTTGATCATCCGCACCCGCTCCTCGTCGCGTATGCGCGAAAGGAGCGAAATATGGTCGTTGGAAATGCCTAGCGTCAGGATTTCTCCCGCCACCTCGACCAGGGCGACCATCTTCTTGGGGCCCAAATAACCGACGCTCAGCGTCTTGACCAGCTTGTCGTTGCCGCCCAGCGCCGAATTTTTCAAGACAGTCCTCTTGAATACGTGAAAGAGCGCGAACATCAACCCCAAAACGATGGCCAGCGTGTAAAACATTTTCCACCCCGCGGCGATCATGCTGGGCGGCTCGGGGGCGACCGGGTCCGAGTAGTTTAGAAATCCGCGGTTTTTATCCTGACCGGCCCGGACGGCGCCGGCGATCCCATTTTTGTCCTCACTCATGGCGACGGCGGAAACCTGGACCGCATCGTGGACCTGGTCCTGGGGGACGGGAACGGACCGCGCTTTCGGGTCCGCCTCGGACTCGTTGTTCTCTTCCATGGGGGAGAGGGCTGGACCGGCGGATTTCGCCTCGGGTTCCGGCAGGGAATCCAACACCGCGACCATGTCCGCGGACCTGGCAAGCTGGCCGGAATCCGCTTCCTTTTTCTCCGTCTCGGAAACCTTGGCTAAAAATCTGTCCAGGATATCGCTCTGGGTTTTATCGACCCGGACGACGACCGTGGAGCCTTTTTTTTCGATATGCACCGCGTTCCTGAGGTCCCGTCCTTCTTCTCCAAGCACGAGCCGGATCCGGAGGGTCCTGGCGTCGCGCTGGGCCACATAAATCTGGGAAATCAGCCGGTCTTCCGCGGAGATGTTGCGCTTCGCGGGTTGCGTGTAGGCTTGGGGAAAATCGATCTGAATCGATTTTTTATAAAAAACGGGAGCGGGAATTTTGCCCGGGGGGTTCTTGAACTCCAGGCGGAACGTCAAGGTTTCCTTGCCCTTGATCACCGAAACGTCTTTCAGAAAATTGAGTTGCTCCAAAGGGTCCGCATGGACAATGGCGGCAAACGACGGCGCCAGCAAAAACGCCAGGATCCAGTGAAATTTCCTTGCAAGTCTCATAATAGGGCCTATGAATTTCGGGTTTCGGTTGGCGTCAAAAAACCCAACACAATTTATTTGATACTGTATTGTGCAAAGACCGTACCGGGACTGGGAAAAACTGGCGGGGATTGACTCGGATAGGGCATGAGTAAATGATGGAATCGCTCCCCCTTGTAGGGAGCGAGGGGATTCATGCCATGCCCGCAAACGGGAGTTTCAAATCCCCTCATTCCCCTTTATCGGAGGAGGGAGGGGGTCAGGGATGAATGGGAAAAGAAGGGTTTGCGAGAAAACGCGAGCGAAACGATCAGCCCAGGGATTGAACGCGTTCCATGGGGGAAACGATGTCCGTCAAGCGCACGCCGAACTTCTCGTTGACGACCACGACTTCGCCGCGCGCCACGAGTTTCTGGTTGACCAGCACTTCGAGCGGTTCGCCGACCAGTTTGGTCAATTCGATGACGGAGCCCTGGCTCAACTGCAGAAGGTCGTTGATCAACATCTTGCTCCGCCCCAGTTCCACGGTCACCGTCAGGGGGATGTCGAGGATCAGGTCGAGATTCTTGACGTCGATCTTTTGTTCGCCTTCCTCGGCGACGACCGCGCCCTCTCCACCTTCGCCGGCCGCGGGGCCGGCCCCTCCGACGTCGCCGATATCGCCCAGTTCGTCTAATGATTCAAAATCATCGGAATCTTGCATGACGTCATTTCTGCCTTTCGAGAATTTGGGTTATCTGTACGGCTTTATTGCCCCGCGAAACTCCGGGAAACACCTTGAATTTCGGGACTCCCTCGACCATCATGAACAAGGGGTCGGAAACGTCGTTGCCCAGTATCAACGTGTCACCCACCTTCAACTGGAGCAAGCGTTTGGGCGTGACTGGGGCTTTCCCCAAATCCACCACGACCTCCACTTCCGTCCGCATCAACTCCTCGCGCAAACGCCGCACCCAGACCTGGTCGACCTCCATCTGTTCGCTTTGGAACTGGGCCTTCAATTTGGGGAGGATGGGCTCCACGGCGGCGTATGGGATGCACAGCGTTATGGTGCCGGCGACGCCTTCCATCTCGATGTCGAACAGGATGACCAGGACCACGTCGGTGGGCGGGACGATGGCGGCGAACTGCGGGTTGACCTCCGAACGGACGTAGTTGGTCGTGATGGGATGCACCTGCTTCCAGGCTTTCTCCAGGTCCTGAAGCGCGGTGAGGACCACGTTCTTGGTCATCCGGATCTCGATGGCGCTGAAATCCCGCCCCGTGATCTTGTACTCGGAGGAACCGCTACCGCCAAAGAAGGTGTCCACCAGCGAGAAGACCAGTTTGCTTTCCACCACCATCAGACCGAAACCTCTCAGCGGTTCCATGCGGAAGACATGGAGGCTCGAGGGGACCGGCAAGGACCGCAAAAACTCGCCGAACTTCACGGTATCGGTCGATACCGTGCTGACGTCGGCGGATTTCCTCATGAGCGTGGAGAAAGAGTTCCGGTACAACCGCGAAAACATCTGGTTGATGATGTCCAGGGTCGGCAGTCGCCCCCGGACGATTTTTTCCTGGCTGGTCAGGTCGTAAGGGACGACCCCGGATACCTCCTCGGGGGCCTCGGTCTCGGTCTCGACCGCGCCTTCGCTCACGCCTCTCAACAAGGCGTCGACTTCGTTCTGGGATAATACCTGGCTCATCGTTTAAATTTTCCTGGGAAATACCGGGCTTTATTCCTCTATGATTTTACCATACGGGCATCTCTAAAAATCGCCTTTTTCTTGAATCCCACCGGTTCTAAAAAATGGTAGTCGCCCAATTTATCGGGCTTTTGGAGCGCCTGATGAATCAGGCAACTACGATTTTTAGAGATGCCCATACATTATTGGACCACGAATTCCGTAAAATAAGCGTCCTTGACGTGCCCCAGCAGAAGGAAACGGTTGACCCGGGTGGTGATCTCGTCCTTGAGTTTGAATTTCCCCTGCACCGAGTAGACGTCCTCGAAGGTTTTACTGCTCAACAGAATGAGGACCGAATCGGTGATTTTTTGAAGGTTTTCCTTCACCTCCGGACGCAATTCCGGAACGCTCAATTCCAAGGCGATCGTCGCCTTCAAGAACCGTTTCCCCTCGCTCCCCGCAAGGTTCACGATAAACGGCTCCAGGGTGTACATAACTCCCACCTCGGGTTCTTCCTTCGCCTCGACGGCTTTTTTCTTTTCTTTCTCCGCTTCTTCCTTGGCTTTGGCCTCTTCGGCGACTTTTTTATCCAGGACAAAGAACTTGTAGCCAAAATACCCGCCGGCGCCCAAAACGAGAAGCGCCGCCAGGACGATCAGAATATTACGAATGGGTAATTTCTTTTTAGTGGGCGGCGGCGCGGCTTCCAGCGCCGCCAATAAATCTTCCTCGGCCATTTACTGTTCTCCTTCAATAATGACGGAACTTCCGCAACGGTTGCGGATATGCCCTTGAAAATGCCAACGCGGAGACCATTTGCGGGACCCATACAAACTCCTCGGCAAAGCCCTGGTCCACGCGTTTTCTTGTCCCTTCCTGAAAAACGTCGATCAAAAAAGGGCCTGCAAAAACCGACCTGTCCGGCAAATCAGATTTTCTCAATCCGCAGGCGCTTGTCAAACCACAAACCTTTCCGTAAATGATTTCAGGGCATCTCTAAAAATCGTAGTTGCCTGATTCATCAGGCGCTCCAAAAGCCCAATAAATTGGGCGACTACCATTTTTTAGAACCGGTTGGATTCAAGAAAAAGGCGATTTTTAGAGATGCCCTTCAGCTATTAAAAGCAAAGTGCATGCCGCGGAACGATAATCGCCAAAAAGTAATTTTTTATAATAAAATCAACCAGTTAAACAAAGCCAAAATTATGACGCCAACCCGCGCCACGATTTGGCGCCGTCCGGCCAATTGCGCTCAATACAATTTTATCACAGCCCCTTCAATGAGTTACGGATATCTTTTCGGTCGATCCCCGGCATAACTGTATGGTTTTGTTTATTTTTGTCGCACGGAGATTGCGATTTGCTTGGTTTCAATGCACAAAAGTTCATCGCCATTGACCCCGCCAACCGGGAAACGCCTGCGGAAAACAAAATAGCCTTTTAAATTCAAATTGTTATAAAAATACTCCTGCAATCGCCGAAAACTTTTGCTCTTGGTACAGGAATTGAAATATCGCTTGATAAATTTCAGGACGGATTCATGGATGAGTCCGTATCGGAATGCAGGGAACCGGCCTCAGCGGAAAATCTCGCGCGCCTGCGTAACCCAACCCATCCTGGGATGGGCAAATCCGGGAAATGGGCCCGCGCGGCCCTTTACCCGAGCCTGAGCATTCGCCCATTGACCCAAGCATGTTAAGGAGGAGGTTTATGAAAAGAAAAGTTGAATGGAGGTTGCTTGCGGCTTCCTTGCCGGTTTTGCTTCTGCCGTCGCTGGTTTATGCCGACGGGACGCCGCCGCCAAGGGTCCTGAACCCCGCCGATACCGCCTGGGTGCTGATCTCGACGGCCCTGGTCATGCTCATGCTCCCGGGCCTGGCGATGTTCTACGGCGGCATGGTGAGGAGAAAAAACGTCCTGGGGACCCTCATGCACAGTTTCGTCCCCCTCGGCGTGATCACGATCCAATGGTTCATATGCGGGTATTCCCTATCGTTCGCGGGGGGCGACGTGGGACATTTCGTCGGCAACCTGGACAAGATGTTTTTCGCGGGCATCCCGTTTTCCGCCCTCAACGGCGCGGCCCTGATACCGGACTTCCTGTTTTCCATGTTCCAGTTGATGTTCGCCGTCATCACGGCGGCCTTGATCAGCGGCGGCTTCGCCGAAAGGGTCAATTTCGGGGCCTACGTGGTCTTCATTTTCGTCTGGTCCACCTTGGTTTACGACCCCATCGCCCACTGGGTGTGGGGCGGGGGCTGGTTGCAAGCCATGGGCGCCCTGGACTTCGCCGGGGGCACCGTGGTCCATATCTCCTCCGGAACGGCCGCCCTGGCCGCCGCGTTGGTCCTGAAAAAACGGCGGGGGTTTCCCGGGACCTTGATGATCCCGCATAACCTGACCTTCACCCTGCTGGGAGCGGGGCTCTTGTGGTTCGGGTGGTTCGGGTTCAACGCCGGGAGCGCCCTGGCCGCCAACGAAACGGCCGTCCTGGCCTTCACCAACACCCAGATCGCCACGGGCGCGGGCATGCTGGGCTGGATGCTGGCGGAATATGTCCGGGCCAAAAAAGCCAGCGCCCTCGGGGCGGCGTCCGGAGTGGTCGCGGGCCTCGTGGCCATCACCCCGGCCGCGGGGTTTGTCGAGCCCTTCTGGGCCATGGTGATCGGCTTCGTCGTCGGCATCCTCTGCTACCAGGCGGTCGTCCTGAAAGTCAAATTGGGTTATGACGACTCCCTGGACGCGTTCGGCGTCCATGCCGTGGGCGGGACATGGGGAGCCCTCGCCACCGGGTTGTTCGTGACCGTGGGTGGGACCGGATTGCTGGCGGGCAACCTCAAGCAGGTGGGCATCCAGTTGATCGGCATCGCCGCGTCCGCGATATACTCTTTCACGGTCACCGCCCTGATCGTCATCGCGATAGAAAAAACCATCGGCTTCCGCGTCAACGACGAGGAGGAGGAAATGGGACTGGACACCACCCAACATGGGGAATCAGGGTACAACATGGTCTGATTTCCGGCTTCCATTAAGACGCCAGGAACGGCAAAAGTCCGATTGACCGTCGCAATAAAATAAAGTATGTTATGTCAACGGGTTTGAGTTGAAACGCATCTTTCATTCCGAGGAGGAGGATAATGAAACGTCACGAAAGAATATTTTATTTTCTGGCCCTGGCTTTGCTGTTTCTGCCCGGCATGGCGGCGGCCGAACCCGAGGACCTTCAGCTTATAAAAGACATCGAGGTCCACGGGTTTGCGTCTTCGTCCTACAATTACAACTTCAACGAACCGAGCAACCGCAACAACAACCTGCGGGTTTTCGACCGGGACCATAATTCTTTCAAATTTGACGTGGGGGAACTGGTCCTTAAAAAGGACGCGGCCAAGCCGGGCTCCATCGGCTTCCGTACGGACCTCGCCTATGGGTTCGCCATCCCCAAGAACACCAAGTCTACGCCCGTGCCCAACGTCGGGGGAACCGCGGTTTCCGAACCCGACTTCGACCTCCAGCAAGGCTTCGTTTCCTACAACGCCCCCGTGGGCAACGGCGTGAAACTGGACTTCGGCAAGTTCATCACCAACATGGGCGCCGAGGTGATCGAGGGCTACGACGCCTGGAACTACAACTACTCGCATTCGTTCCTGTTCGGCTTCGCGATCCCCTTCACCCATACGGGCATGAAGGCCTCTTATACGATCAACGACCAGTTCAGCGTCCAGGCCATGGTGGCCAACGGCTGGGACAACCAAACGGACACCAACGACGGGAAGTTATGGCACGCCCAACTGGCCTATACGCCGCTGAGCAACGTTTCATTGGTATATAACTACATGGGCGGACAAGAGGCCCAGACGGGCAACGCCGCCAACGACAAAAACTGGCGGAACCTTCACGATTTCGTCGCCACCATCGGCCTCACCGACAAGCTCACCTTCGTCTTGAACGTGGACCACGGGAACGAGGAGAAGGCCTCCGCCATCAATACGGGCGGAAACGCCGAATGGTGGGGATTCGCGGGGATCGTCCGGCATCAATACAACAAGTGGTTCGCCGTCAACCTGCGCGGCGAATACTTCGACGATCCTCAGGCATTCAGGACCGGCACGAAGCAAGAGCTTTGGGAGATCACCCTCACCCCGGAGGTCCGCGTCAACAGGAACCTGGTCGTGCGCCCGGAATACCGGCATGACGAGTCGAACGCCCTCGCTTTCGGAAGTAAATCCGGAAACTTAATGGAAAAAAGCCAGGACACGATCGCGCTCAACGCTCTGTTTTTCTTCTAATCCACAACCCATACCCGCCAAGGCCTTGAACCTGAAAAGGTTCAAGGCCTTTTTTATTGCGTTTCCGCATCTCTCTCCGCCCCATGCAAATCCCTTTATTCCATTGGCCGAAACCGTTACAATGATGCGACCGTCGAACGCGGAAACCCATGCTGACCCAGGAACAAAACACGATCGTGTATCTCATGCTGTTGAACGGGTTTCTCTTCCTGGGGCTGAACCGGGCCGCCCATGCTGTCGTCAATCCGGGGCCCAAAGGCTCTAAAAGACGCGGTTATGCCCTGATCGTGTCCGCGTTGTCGGTCCTTTGCGTCCAGCAGGAGTACCGCGCGCTGATTTTTTTCGCGGTTGCCCCTGCGACCGCCGCGAAAATTCTCTTGGGCGGCTTCGTCATCCCGGTCCTGTTCCTCTCCCTTGCGTATTACCGGATACAGAAGAAACGGGCTTTAACCAAACAAGAAAACGCCGGCCAGACCGGCGGGGCGGCCAGCGATCGTGAAAATCATTGACCTGAGAAGCGACACCGTCACCCAGCCCACCCCCGAAATGCGGGAGGCCATGTCCCTGGCCGAGGTCGGGGACGACGTCCTCGAGGAAGACCCGACCGTCAACAAGCTCCAGGAATTGGCCGCCCATAAAATCGGCAAGGAGTCCGCCCTGTTCGTGCCCAGCGGCGCCATGGGAAACCTCGTGAGCGTGCTGACCCATTGTCAACGCGGAGACGAGGTCATACTGGGCGACCGATGCCACATACTCCTCAACGAGGTGGGAGGCATCTCCGCGCTCGGGGGCATCCATCCCCGGACCGTCCCCAACGAGGACGACGGGACCTTGCCATTAGACAGAGTGGAAAGGCTCATCCGGGGCCCGGACATCCACTATCCGCCGACCCGCTTGATCTGCCTCGAAAACACGCAGAACTATTGTTCGGGCGCGCCGTTGCCGGTCTCTTACATGGACGCGACGGCTTCGCTTGCGGCCCGCCACAACCTGAAAATCCATCTCGACGGGGCCCGTATTTTCAACGCCGCCATGGCTCTATCGACGGACGTCCGGGAACTGACCCGTCAGGCGGACTCGGTGATGTTTTGCCTTTCCAAGGGCCTTTCCGCTCCCGTGGGCTCGCTGGTCTGCGGGACCCGGGACTTCATCCACAAGGCGAGAAAGGTCCGCAAAATGGTCGGCGGGGGGATGCGGCAGGCCGGCCACCTGGCTGCGGCGGGGATCGTGGCCCTCGAAAAAATGACGGCGCGCTTGAAGGAGGACCACGACAACGCGCAAATACTGGCTTGCGGGCTGGCCCGAATCGACGGCATCCGCCTGGACCCGAAAAACGTCAAGACCAATATCGTTTTTTTCGAGCTCAATCACCCCAAAACGACCCCTGGAGAATTTCTGGAGCGTTTGAAGTCGATGGGCATAAAAATCCTGCTGATTGATCGCGGCGTGTTCCGCGCGGTCCTCAACCGGGGCGTTTCCCGCGACCATGTGGACTATTTCGTGAAATCGGCGCAAAACATCCTGCAACCGTGACCGGCGCGCGGGCAAAGCTCCGCGGGCAACATAAAAAATTGACAACCGGCTTCCCGGAACTTAAAATGGATTTTCAATTCAAGAACGTTACGCGACGGAGGAACTGACGGGTATGACTGCTATCTCGGAAATGCAAGAGAGATTGGATTTAGAGAAAAAAGGGCTGGACGTGATTAAAAGCCGCTATTTGCTATGCATCTTGGTTTCGCAACGGATCCATCAGCTTGAAAAAGGCGCCAAAAGCTATGTAGAAACCAACGACGACCTCTCGCCCAAATACTATTACGAATTGGCCCTCGAGGAAATCATCGAAGGCAATATGGACCTCGAACAGATCGGCGGTTGATTTTTCCTTTTACGGGAAGCCCTCCTCAGCTCCGCCTATTCTTTCATTTTAAAATTCAAATCGCATAAAAAAAAGCCCGTTGCTTTCGCAACGGGCTTTCTTGTTTCTTACGGATGAAGGCTTTTAGTTGACTTTGCCCTCGTCGTACATTCTCCGGGTCCTCTTGGTCATCCATACCAGCCAGCCTTCCAGGACCAGGAACGTAACGGCCATGATCGGCGGCATGTAATAGATGGAGTCGGGAATGGTAGGCTCCAGAATGGTGTAGTACCACGTGGAGATTGCCATGTGCTCGTTCTTTTCCTTATTCACCCCGGACCATTGCATGAAGGAAACCGGGATGAATTTCTCGGAAGGAATCTGCACGTCGGTGTCTTTGTTGGCGGTTTCAAGGCTTCTGCGGAAAAGGATCTTGACCCTGCCCTGCTTGAACACCGAATCCACTATTTCCACGGTCGGCGGGGTTTTCTTCTTCTCCACCTTATCGAAACCCGCTCCATTCAACTCCTCCACATGGACGTCCAATTGAAAGCCGTCGTCCTTGGGCGGGGCGGTCGGGTTGTAATCCTTGGGCAACAACACCGCTTTCCAGACATCCACGGGCTTCTTGGAATCGCCGTAGATGAAATACGGCTTCTCCGCGCCATACAGGTCCTGAAGCTTGGACGGCCACTGGATCGCCACCCCTTCCGGGAATTCAGGCGTGGTGGGCAGGAAACGGTTATGGTACTCGACGAGATAATAGACCGCTTTTTCCTCGGGGTTCCAGCGCGAGGACACCCAGAGGTTGTCGACTTTCGGCTTGAAGTTCCGGTCGCCTCGGGTGATCTGTCCCGCCATGCCGATGTAATGCTTTTTGTTCAAGGTCCCGGGATAATCCTTGGCCCGCTTCACGAGCTTGGGATCGTCGTCGGGAGCCTGCCACATGGGGTCGTCGATCTTCTTCGCAACGGCTTCCTTGGTGTACATGGAGCTGATCAGGAAGTCGTTGATCGGCTTGTTGGTCAGCTTGTCGATCTTCTTGCGGGGACAAAGCGAGTTGACGAACGCCGCGATCTTCCAGCGGTCCTCAACCGTGATCTGCTCCCTGAAGTTCGGCATCGGGGTGCCGTTCAAACCCGTGGAAATCGTGCGCACGATGTTGAACGGGTTGTAAGGATCCCGGCGGGACCCGCGGAAGTTCCAGCACTGTTGCCAGTCCGCCGCGACGATGGGGAATCCCCAGTCGTCTTTCATGGTCGGGTTACCGTCCCCGCGCCCCATGCCCCCATGGCATTCGAAGCACTTGTTCTTAATGAACACTTCCCTGCCCTGGTCGATCGCTTCCTGAGGGACGCCCAAAAACAGGTTCTGCTCTTTAAGGGGCCCCGCTTCCGTCTTCCAAGGCATTTCGCCGAACTGCTGAACTTCCACTTCCTCGTCCGCGTCGTCGAAATTGCGGTCCACGAGCAACGTCTTGACGAAGTTCACGACGGCCACGATTTCGTCTTCGTTCAAGACCTCGCCCCAAGCCGGCATCGCCGAACCCGGCAAACCATTTTTAACCGTCAGGACCAGGTCGCTTTCCAACGGAAGGTGACCGGAGTCGGTGGCCCGGATTTTGAAGGTCCCCTGGTTGAAGTTACGCGGCCGGGTAAACAAGCGGTCGGCTGAAGGGCCGTCGCCCGCACCTTCCACGCCATGACACCAGACACACCGCTTGAAATAAACCTTTTTACCTTTTTCCAGCAGGTCCTTTTTGACGGCGTCCGGCTTTTCCGCCGCCCACGAAGCGCCGGGCAATGCGAAAGCCGCCGTCAGGACCGCCAGAAACAGCAGGCGTTTCCAAACTTTATTCATTTGATTTATCATGACTCCTCGTCCAAAAGTATAGTCTACGTTTCAGAATGAAATGGCGATTTACTCTTTCTTCTTTTCGCTACCAGAGGAAGATTCCTCGTCGAAGGTGCGAGGATGCCATCCGGTATACCAGTACTCAAACAGGATGACCTTCCAAATTTCCTCCGTCTTCAAATGCTCCTCCCAGGGAGGCATGGCCGAGGACCACGGCGTCGACTCGTTGGGCAATCCGGGTCCGCCCTTGGCTACGCGCCAGAACAGGAAGGATTCCCTGAGCATGGCGATCGTGCCGGGGTCGACGAAGTTCGCCGGGGTCGGGTTGAACACATGGGAGAACATACCCAAACCGTTCAACTGGTCCCCATGGCAGTAATGGCAGTTCTGGAAGAAGATCGTTCCGCCTTCCGTAATATACTTGACGTATTCCTGCTTGTCGGCGTCCAGAAAGGGGAAGCTGTCCTTGTATTTGTCCTGCTCGTCGATTCTGAACGGATTCTGCAGACCTTCCAGGGTGTAGCTCTTGCCATGGACCTTGGTCGTCGCCGGCGGCGCGGGATGCACCGTCCGCAACTCCACGGGTTCCTCGAACTTCGGCAGGAGGCTCTGGTAAGTCGCAAACCCCACCAAAACGGGCAGGGCAATAAAAACCACGATCCGGGCCATTCTATAATCGCCCACGATCGTTTTGACGATCGGCTTGCGGAACTCCTTGAAGGTGACGGGATCCTGGGTAATATACAGGAACGTCCCTATGGACCACAGCATCATATAGGTGATCCGCAAGGTCCAGGGGATATGCGGATGGAGGACCGCGTCGTAGAAATAGTACCCCACGCCCCAAACCGTCGTCGCCTTGAAAAACATCGGCGGCTTCAAGTTCAGAATAATGTTGTAGCCGATGATATAAGCCACCATAAGGAGGAAATACACATACCGGTTGAGAAACCAACCCGGCTCCTTCGGCGTGAATATGGGGAATATCAAGTAATGAAACACCCCACACCCAACCAGTAACAGAATTACGCTCGTTAACGTTTTATTGTTGTTCATCTTCGCTAATCTCCAAGTCAACCCGCAGGCGGGGGTTCGGTCTGACTGATAAAGTCCACCAGTTTATCAAGGGCCTCGATGGACAATTTATTCTTAAAGTCCTGAGGCATTACGCCGTCCGGATACAACTCGCCCGTCTCGTCGTTTTTAACGATGTAGACGCCTGGCGTGAGTATGGACTCGCGTATGTACTCCTTGGTATTGGTAGCCTTGCCTTTATACCTTGGATCCTTGATCCGCTTGGGGGCGTTGACCTTTTCGAAAAGCTTCGGCCCCAGTTCGCCCACCGCGCCCTCGACTCCCGGGATGGTGTGGCAAAGCGGACAACCCAAGGTATTGATCATCTGGTCGACCGGCTCGCTACCCGTCACGAAGACGGGCTTTTCGCCTTCCGAAGCCGCTTCCTTCTTGGGCTGAGCGGCGGCGTCCGAGGCGGAGGGCAACGGGACGGTCACTTTCGCGAAGTCTCCAGGGGTCTCCTTGGATTGGAGCCAGGCGATGACGGCATTGAGTTCGACCGGATCCAGACTGATGGGAGGCTTAACGATAACGGGCATGGGGCTCTTGGTATCGCCCGCGCCGCCAAATCCCTCGACAACGTAACAGGACGGACACTGGAGGGACTCGCGCAAATACTCCTCGCCGCTAGTCGCCCCCTTTTTCACGCCGGACGCGGGATCCGTCTCGCCGACCTTGATGGGCTGGTTTTTGTAACGGTCCTCCTTGACCCGGTTATGGCTACGTTCCTCGACTCCGAAGAGGTTCGGACAGCGGCCCATGTTATCGCCAGGATCGAAGGTGTGACAGAGGGGACACTGGCCTTTACCGATCGCCTTTTGCCCCGCAACCTGCTGGGCTCCAAAGACGATCACCCGCCCCATTTCCGTGTATTGCTCCATGGTCATTTCGCCGGTGATCGCCGCGGCCTTGGGAGGCGGATCGCTCCTCTGCTGGGGCAACCAGTTGGCGTAGCCGGCCAGGGGAAGCGAAACCATCATCCAAAAAAACATCCCCCGGATCATGGTCGGGGACTGCTTTTCGATATTTTCGCTCTTGAAGAACATCCCCCACGTCAGCAACAACACGAAAACCGTCAGCGCCTGCCATTTGAAAAAGCTCATCTGGTCTTGCTGGACCAGAGTGAACATGTGCCGGGTGAAAAGCGCGTTGGCCAAAATAAACGCCCCAAAAATCACCGGCCACGCCTTGCTCGCGTCTTTCCTGGCCTTGCATTGCTGGACCACATTGATAAACACAATTACCGAAAAAACCGTAAAGACGATCGTCAAAAACGAGAACAATATGTCATGTTGCTCTGGAAGCATCGTATCCCTTTCTTTCTCCTTTCAAGTTTCCTTGATTGACTAAAGTTACTGCTGTTGTTGCGCAGGCACGGGAACGGCTTCCGGAACCTCATCGTGCGCTTTAGCCTTCTTGCCGGACAAACCTCCTATCCAGAAAAGAATGATGAATTGCACCCAGACGAAGAGCGCGTTGAACGTCAAGATCTTCCCCGCCTCGCCGATGGTCAGCGTATAAGCGTCGGGAGAGTTGTCGCGGACGACCTCGGTCACATGCCAGAACAACCGCACGGAGGACCGGATGTACCCCATGAGCCCCATCATCCATGTGAAGGCGACCGCCAGCAGGAACATGGCGTACGCGCCGACCTTGGATTGATTGCCCCACTCGATCTCGCCGTACGAATCCGCGTCCTTGAACATGGAGGAGTTGATCGCGGTCCCGACGAACAGCGTGGTCAGGGTCGAACTCACCTGCGGCACGGACAGCCCGACGCGCTGGTTGGCCGGCAACCAGTAACCGTACACGCCGAGATAAACGATGTTGGCCGCCGCCCAGACGAAGATCGCCGACAACCAGCAGTTACCGACGGTCGCCCATGGAACGGTGATCTTTTTGTTGGCCCTCTGATAAAGAAGGAAGCAGAGGACCGTGCAGGTGATCATCAGGTTGACCGCGGTGTTCTTGGCGGACATAACGCCGAAGACGCCGACGACCGGATGTTGCGCGCCGCCCATTTCCTTGAGCTCCGCCGGGGTCATGACGATGGTATGCGGGGTCATCCACATGGTGAACGACAAGATCAACAACAGGATCATGTACTTGACGTATTTCATGTAGCGATGCGATCCCTTCACGCGCGACATGCTGTTATGCAGGTACGAATTGGCGCCGAAGAACAACAAGCCGACCATGACCGCCTGAATGATGAACAGCCAGGCCATGATACCGCCCATCAGCGTGATGCCCATCTGCTGGCGGAACGCATACACTTCCTTCATCAGCCAGTAACCGGCGAAAGGCAGGGGGATCAGCCCGGCCACCGCGATAAACATGGCCACGTAACCGACCCAGTCGTAATGCGCCTTCTCCTCCTTGGTCTCGGCGTTGAGGAAGTGATACGCGGCATACGCGCCGACGATACCGCCGCCGAACACGATGTTGCCCAGGATGCGGTGCACGCCGACCGGGTTCCACAGGGTGGAATGGATGACGTGCCAGATATTGCCCAGGAACCGGCCCTTCTCGTCGATCCCGCCCGGGGCCTGCATGAAGGTCGCCCAGGAGTTGGCCAGGTACATCAAGACCGTGCCAACCAGGTTCAACAAGACCGACAAACTGCAATGGATCCACTTAAGGAACGGGTCATGCTCCATCTTGTCCCAGCCGTAGTAGTAAACGTACAGGATTCCGCTTTCGGCCAGAAACATCAGGGCATATACATGCATGACCGGCCGGAAGACGCTCGCCAGATATTTGAAGAATCCGGGGAACAACGTGATGAACGTGAACAGCAGGATGCCGCCCAGGATCGCGGTCCACGAGTAGGCGGACATACTGACCTTCATGAGGTCGTGCGCCAGTTTGTCGTATTTCCTCGAAAGGATCGGGTCCCTCTCCTTGCACCGGATACCGATGAACTCGATAACCATGACAAAGATGGGAACCGCGAGCACAAAGCTCCCCATGTACAGATGCTGTTGATTGGAAATCCAAATGACAATGCGGCTCGGAGCGAAGTCGTAATGGTTGTAGTCGGTATCCGTCAGCTCCGGAGCGGGCGCTCCGCTGACGATCCCTTTCAAGGGATTGCCTTCCCAATCCTTGTAGAACACGTCGTTGCTCCACTCGACCTTGGGCCCTTCCTCGGCCGCCTTCTGCTCCTCGGCGCCCGCTTCTTTCGCGAACGCCTCCTCGGCGAACGCGCTTTCCGCGAAGACCTGCTTTGCATGCGCCATCCCCACAACGCCCGGAAGCATGTAGAAGGCGAACGCCAGCATTACCCCTAACGGAAATGCCGCCAAACTCCTTGCTTTTTTACCCAACATTGTTTGACCTCCTTAAAAAAATAACTGAAAACCTGAATTGTAAAAATCCAAATTCGTTATTAAAAACCTCTCGTTTTTAGCGCTTGCGAGTTTGTAGCTAGAGCCAAATCCAGCGAAAATCCCAAGATCGAGCAGGGACGGTCATTTTGCGAATAAAAAACCTCCCCGCCTTTTTTGCATCTATAAAGGCGAGCGACGCATATCCTAAAAAAAACCGCCCGCGCCTGCCCGCAATCCCCTCTCAAAACCCCATCATCTTGTATTTTCAACAAGTTAGGATGCCGGGCAAATCCTTAATTTTTCGTCATTAAAAGGCTTTTTGACGACGGTTTTGTATCATAGGGCCAATATTTTTGTCAAGTTAAATCTAAAAAATAAAAATCCGCGTTTTTTGTCCGCCAGCGTTCAGGACACCCTTATTTTCACGGCTCCGGCATGGGCGTCCAGGTTTTCCATGAGGGCGAGCGTAACGCAGGGTTCCGCAACCTTTTTCAGGGCCTCCTGGGTATAGGAAATGACGCTGGTCTTTTTGACGAAGTCGTACGCCCCGAGCGGCGAGGAGAACCGGGCCGTCCCGCTCGTGGGCAGGACGTGGTTGGGTCCCGCCAGGTAATCGCCGATGGCCTCGGGGGTGAAGTGGCCGAGGAATACGGCGCCGGCGTTTTCGATTTTGTCCGCCCACGCGCGCGGCTTTTCGACGGCCAGCTCGAGGTGCTCCGGGGCGATGCGGTTCGCGATGCCGACGGCCTCCTCCAGCGAACGGACGAGGATGAGCCGGCATTGGGACGCCAGCGAGGCTTCGACGATGTCCCGGCGGTCCAACCGCTTCTTCTGGGTTTCCAGTTCGGCTTGCACGGCGGTCAACAGGGTCTCCGAATCGGTCACGAGGATGGGGACCGCCAGTTCGTCGTGCTCGGCCTGCGACAACAGGTCGGCGGCGACGAACCCGGGCCGCGCCGAGGCGTCGGCGACGATCAGGATTTCGCTGGGCCCGGCGATCATGTCGATGTCCACCAGCCCGAAAACCAGACGCTTGGCCAGCGCCACGTATATGTTTCCCGGCCCCACGATCTTGTCCACCCTGGGAATCGTGGGAGTGCCGTAGGCCATGGCGGCGACGGCCTGCGCCCCGCCGACCTTGAAAATCATGTCCACCCCGGCCAGGTCCGCGGCCACCAGGACGTGCGGGCGGATTTCGCGGTCCGGCGTGGGACTGCACATGACCACCGTCCGCACCCCGGCCACCTTGGCCGGTATGGCGTTCATCAATACGGACGACGGATACGAGGCCTTGCCTCCGGGGACGTAAATCCCCGCGACCCGCAAGGGGCGGACCCTCTGTCCCAAAACGACTCCGTCCCGGTCGCATTCCCAGGACTGCTGGACCTGCCTTTGGTGAAAATCGCGGACATTGCCGGCGGCCAGCCGGAGAGCGCGGACTTCCTCCTCCCGCAACCGGCCGTAGGCGGCGCGGACCTCTTCCGGAGAAACGCGCAACTCCTCGGCGCGGTAGTCGGCCCGGTCGAACTTGTTGGTGTATTCGAGGAGCGCCCGGTCGCGATGGTCCTTGACGTCCCGGACGATCCGCCGCACGGCGTCGTCCCGGCTTTCCAGGTCCAGGTCGGCCCGGTTCGCCAAGGCGTCCATTTCGTCGTCAAAATTGCGGTCGGTGTATTTGATGATTTTCATTTTCAGGGCTCGTCCGTTAGGGTCATAGGTCCAACTGTTTTAAAAACTCCCGGGCGTGGGGGGCGACGTCCATCCCGCCGCGCTCCAGGAAATCCAGGTGAATTTTCAGAAACCGCAAGTCCTCGATGCGGTCGATATCGTACCAGGGGGGCAACACCTCCAAGGTCGCCCCGGTTTGTTTTATGCGCTCCAGGGTCGCGGACAATACGTTAGCGGAACCCCAGGGGACGCCGGTAAAAACGTCCGCGGCCTTTTCCCTCATGCCGATCAGGTAATACCCGAAATCCACGCTGGGCCCGATCGTCAGGTCCTTGTCCGAGTCGAAGGCCATCTCGATGTAACGGACCGGTAGCGAGGGGCTGTCCGACCCGATGACGACCGCCTTTTCATAGCCCTCCGCAAACAGCATGGCAAACGCGTTCAGCATCCTTTCCCCGAGGTCGTCGCCCTCCTGCCGGAACACGGAAATGCCGTGCAGGGACGCCGGCCGGTCGAAATACCCCGAATGAGGCGAAGGATAAACGCCGCAAAAACGGTCCGCCCCCGGAATCTCGCGAAGGATTTCCAAACTGTCGTCCAGAAACCGCGTGTAGAGGTTGAAAACCGTCGTCCGGTCCAGGTCCTTTTCCAGCCGGGTCTTGACCATTCCCATGGCCGGGTCCCGGGCGAACAGGACAATTGCGCGATCGTGATGTCTGTCCATGGAAACGCGACCTTCCGGCGTTTATAAATTCGTTTGACTCGGTCGGACGTTGTCCCTAGAATTCGACCGGGTTGTCTCCCGACGCATGAATTAATTATAAGAGCGTCTAACAAAACGAATTGATGGTCCGACCCCATAAATGCTCCCCTCCCTTGAGGGAGGGGGCTGGGGGAGGGTGACCAGCGTGAACGCTGGACCCAACACCGCTTCAGGTTGATGTCGAGGCGGGGATCGCGTCAGCGTCATCGCCATGTTGCCTCCGGGCGCTTGCCCGGCTTTTCACCCCCACCTGACCTCCCTCTTCAAGGGGGAGGATGAATTTCTTATCAGGTTTAGCCTTTTTCGTCCCGGAGCGCGGGCGTTGGGACGCGCGGCTCGTTCATCTGCGTCCGGCCTTGCAGGGATTTCTGCAGGGTCACGGGGTCGGCGTATTCGATATCGCCGCCCATCGGCAGGCCGCGCGCGATGCGCGAAACCTTCACGCCGTACGGTTTCAGCGTCTTGGCGATATAGACGGCGGTGGACTCGCCTTCCATGGTGGGG
>JACQQK010000055.1 GCA_016207065.1 Nitrospinota bacterium | reverse complement strand
CCGGCGCAAAAAGCGCCTTTGTTTTGTCCCCCCTGGCAAAGGGGGATAGGGGGATTTGAAGCTTTCGCTCGCGGTCATGGCGTGAATCCCCCCGGCCCCCTTTACAAGGGGGAGAAATTCCAGTCCTTTCGTCATGCAATATCCGGGTTAACCCATTGCCATCCTATTGTTGATGAGCAAATTCCATGCCGGAGCGTTTCTCGCTTTTTTCGACGGCGGAACGCTTGATTTCAGGGGCCGTGCCCGCGACTCGCGGTTGCGGTTCCGGGAAAAAAATTCTGGAGAGGGTAATTTCTTCCTATCAAGACAGCAACAGGAAAGATAAAAAGGCGGACAAAGAGAGGGATGAAGGGCTATGGGGATTCGTTGCGCCAGCGAGGCTACATCTCGTTCCGCTCGCCGCGCGCAAAGCGCCCAACGTCAACGAAGTCGATAATCAGGGAAAGGGAATTCAAGAGGGCTACGGAAATCAGCCAGAACCGGAAAGGGGCGTACAGGTCCGTGCCAAATTGAAGCCGCCACAGAATCATCCCGGCGAAAGGCGTCCAAAATAAAATATGCCCAAGTCCCAGGAGGCGGACAAATCCGTGCCGGTTAAAAACGATTTGCATGACGATCATGGAGCCCGCCATGGCGAACAACGCAAATTTCCCCTCCAGCGTATCGAAGAAATATAAACCGCCGGCCATGTTTATGCCCGCCAGAAGGAGAACCCACGCGTTCCAAGGAAATCGCATGGTAAAAATTTTCCGCATGAGTTGGATCATCGGATAGTCCCTTTCTTCATGACAAGGACCCGCGCCCGGCAACTGCGTATCCGCTCAGGGTTTGAGAGGGGCGAATTCCTTGTCGATGGGGGTGTGGGCGATGTGGTTGATGTAAGTCGCCAGGGTTTTGAGGCCGATGACCGCCACGATCTCGTAAATCTGGGTCTTATCGATCCCCTTGTCCGCCAAATCACTCAAATCCATTTCGTTAAGCCACCCTTTTTTTTCCAGGATCAGCTGGCTGGCGATCGTCAGGGTTTTCAAGCGGTTGTTTTCCGGGGCATCGCCTTTGCTCAGGGCCTCGATGTCTTTTTCATCGATTCCCGACTTTTTTGCGATCGTACAATGGGCGGCGACGCAATAGGAACACCCGTTGAATGCGGCAACGGTCAGGGAGATGGCCTGGATTTCCCGCTCGTTCAAGGACGCGCTCCGCAGGGTTTTTATCCCCCCGAAATACAACTCGGCCACGGCGGGACTGTGGACCATCTCTTTAATGACGTTCGGCACAAAGCCGAACTCCTGCCGGACTTTTCCAAGGATATTTTCGGCGCGCGCTTGCGGGGACATCATGGGTTTTTCTCCCTCATTCGTTGAGGTTCGCTTGTGTGGCAATGCCGGAGTGTTGGTCGTCCGCAATCACGCGACCTTACAATTTATTTTTCGAAATAAAGAAGCCCCGCGTTTTGGGGCAAGGGAAGGCGGGACCGCTTCTTTCAGTCGGAGGCGCGGAAGACGACTTTGTGTTCGGAGAAGGCGGATTCCAGCGCGTCCTGGGCTTTTT
This sequence comes from Nitrospinota bacterium, assembly GCA_016207065.1. GTDB lineage: Bacteria > Nitrospinota > Nitrospinia > Nitrospinales > JACRGP01 > JACRGP01. The sequence goes on along the minus strand of JACQQK010000055.1, from coordinate 39,119 downwards.
CCAGCGGGCGCATGGAGGAGACGAGGTATTTCAGGCGGTCTTGGTGCGCGGCGAGGATTTCCAAGGCTTGCGGGAAAGGGCCGCACCGCGACCCTTGCAGGCGTATTTCGTCGATCGCCAGTTGGGTGGTGTCCAATTCCTTCAGGGGCAGGCCGCAAGTGGTCTTCATGGCGACGACGCCCTGGGGGCTGACCAGGGAGATGGCCTCCGTGATGCCCTCGGGACGGCCCGTGGAGTCGACCACGATGTCCGCGCCCCAGCCGCGCGTCAATTCGAGGATTTTCTCCCTGGCCTCCTCGGGGGCGAACGCTTCTTGCGCGCCGTATTTGAGGGCGCGGCGGCGTTTGTCCTCGCTTCGGGAAACGGCGACGACGCGGAGCCCTTTCAACGCCGCCACGAAAACGACGAGGATGCCCAGGCGCCCCGGTCCCAGGACCGCGACGGTTTCCTTGCCCGTCGCCGGGGTCATGACGAAGGTCTGGAGCGCGGCGGCCAGCGGCTCGATGAGCGTCGCGGCGAAGGGGTCGAGGTCCTCGGGGATCTCGTGGAGCGTTCCCTCGGCGACGGCCACTTCCTCGGCGAAGGCCCCGTCGCGGGCGACGATGCCGGTGACCGTGCGCGTCTGGCAATGGTTGGGCGTCCCCCGCGAGCAGGCGTGGCAGAGGACGTGGCGTTTGTGGGCGACGCAGGTGTTGTTGATCTCGGCGGCGACGCGCCGCCCGACCCAGCTTTCGTCCGCCCCTTCCCCGACCGACGTCACCCGGCCGATGAACTCGTGGCCGAGGACCATGGGGAGGGGCCTGGGATAGTCGCCGGAAAAGATCGCCAGGTCCGTCCCGCATATCCCGGCGGTTTCGACCGCGATGATCGCCTCGCGCGGTTCGGGGATCAACGGTTTTCGCTCGACCACTTTGACCGTCCGCGGCGCGGTCAGGATGACGCATTTGGGCATGATGTTCTCCGAGGTTTCCCGTTATTGACGTCTGCAAAAGTAATGTTCCTCGCTTTCCGCTCCTCGACGGGACTGTCCTAAGTCTGTCGAAGGATGACGTGTTTTTTTGGGAGCGCTAAGCCTCCGGGCTTTGCAAGCAACGCGAGGACGCGTTGCACTCCATAAGAGTTTGCGGGAACATTGTTATTGCGGGAATTAATGGCGCCCGTCGCCAGCGCGGTCGCCGGCCAGCGTGACGCTGGACACAATGGGCTCCGATCGGGAGGCGAATCGGCGCGGTCGAGGGCAATCCCGGTTTGGCCAGTTCGCCCCGGCGCGGTCGCCGGGGTCATCGCTTCCCCCGGTTTTTATCTTCCCACGCAACGAGCCACCGATGGAGCAAATGGACCTTTTGGGAGCCGTCGAACTTCCGGCGTTTCATTTTCGGCGTCGCCTCGTACTGCAGGCGCGCGACGACGGTCGAGGCGACGGCTTCCTCAGGTACGACGCCCCTTTGGGCGTGCTCTAGATTTTTGGAGGAACACTTGCCCCGGTAGGCCACGACCAGCCTGCAGTCCAGGGGGCGGTCTTCGTAAACGGCGCAGGACTGGTCCTCTTGCAGGAAGGGGCAGGGCTGGTTGACGACCAGCCGGTGCCATGCCGCCGCGTCGAGGTCCTTGCCGGATTTCACGGCGTCGCGGACCCGGTCGATGGTCCTGCGGGAGCGTTCCAGGATTTTGTGGAGGTCGAGGCCTTTCTCGCGCGCGTTGTCCAGGATGCCGTCCCATTCCAGTTGCGTCGCGGCGACCCCCGTGTAACAGCAATGCGCGCACCCCCTGCCGCACTGGAGAGCCTGGGATTTTCCGCCAAAGGCGCGGTCCATCAATTTCCAGAACGCCCGCAGGGGCGCGATTTTTTCCGCGCGGGCCATGGACTTGGCCTCTTCAAGCCTGACGGCGTAGAGGGATTGGATCTCGGCCTGCGAGAACCGCGACTCCAGGAACCCGCGCAACTCGCCGGGGTCGGTCATCCCCTGGATGAACAGCCCGTTATGATCGGACGTTAATGCCATGTCGGTCTCTTTTGGAAGGGGACGCCCGGACGGTTGTTCGACCGGCCCGAGTTTCCGCCGGGTCATGCGGGCGATCGAATGCGTTTCGTCGTCAGGTAATGGAGAAAACCCCGCGGCTCATTTCTTCCGCGCCAGATATTTCACCTGCAACTCGTAGGTCAACTGTTCCAGCAACTTCTCCTCGTCCTTGTTGAGGTTACCTTTGGTCTTGTCCCGCAACATGATGAGGATGTCGATCGTTTGCTTGACGGCGGGCAGTTCCACGCGCTTTTCGCCCGTGTCGGGGTCGGCCAGGTCCCCCAGATGATAAAACGCCGAGGATGCGAGGGACAACAGGAACGTGGAAAAATTCAACTCCAGACCGGGAAGCGCCTCTTTTTCTCCCTTGGCCGCCGTTTTGTCCTCCGGTTTGTCCTGCTTGCGGTCGGCTTTCAACTCTTCGTCGGACTTGCTGGAAGACCGCGAATCCTTGATGGTGAAACCGGGACCCTCGATATCTGAGTTCATAAGCGCATCCCCCTGATTTGGCTTTTTGACTTAATGCGTTACTCGTCCCCCTCGTCCATCAACAAGCGCGCCGAAAATCCCAGGACGATCATGATCAGTCCGACCATGAGGGCCAGGTAGCCTTTGCCCTCGATAAATTCAAAATAGGTTTTTCCGGCGATAGGCCATTGCCGGACAATGCCCGCCAGAACGAATACCCCGCCCAATACAAACAGAATTCTTCTTGTCCACAGGATATTGTTCTCTTCGGGTCCGGGGTTCATTTGTTCTCCGAATTGGTTTGTTCCAGCTTACAGAGCGATCGCTACGGAATTCAAGCCAATGGTATCAAAAGGTTCGCCTTGTGTCAAAAACCCCGGTTTCCTTAAGGAAGCGTGAGCGGGGCCCTTTAGGACTTTAACGTTCAACAATGCAAATTGAACCCGGCAATCCGATTGTGATAAACTGAATTCTCCTTTTACGCATACTTACTTCACACTTCACACACGGATCTCAATAGGAGCGAAGCATATGTCAACGTTAGTTTCAAAGGAAGCCCCCGATTTCAGCCGATGCCGTCATGCCGGATGGCAGTTTCAAGCAGATCAAACTCTCCGACTACCGGGACAAAAAATACGTGGTGCTGTTCTTCTATCCGCTGGATTTCACCTTTGTCTGCCCGACGGAGATCATCGCGTTCAGCGACAAGACGGGAGAGTTCGAAAAACGCCATACCGAGGTCGTCGGCGTTTCCGTGGACAGCAAGTTCTCGCATCTGGCCTGGCGGAATGCCGACCGTAAAACGGGCGGTTTGGGCCAGATCAAATATCCGTTGGTGTCCGACATCGACAAGAACATCGCCCGTTCCTACGACGTGCTGTTCAACGACGCGGTGGCCCTGCGCGGCCTGTTTTTGATAGATAAAAAAGGCGTCGTCCAGCACCAGGTGATCAACAACCTTCCCTTGGGACGCAATATCGACGAGGCCTTGAGAATGGTCGACGCGTTGCAGTACCACGAGAGCCACGGAGAAGTTTGCCCGGCGAACTGGAAGCAGGGCGAGGACGCGATGAAGGCGGACCCCAAGGGTTCGCAGGAGTATTTCAAGAAGCACAATTAAACAACTTTTTATTTCTTAAAAACCGGCTGGAAGGTTTTTAGGGCGGGGCCTCTTCAAGGTTTCCGCCTTTTTTTATTCCTTTATGATCGTACTTACCAACGACGACGGGTTCAACGCGGAGGGACTGCGCGCCTTGCGGGCCGCCGTGTCCGAAATCCGCGAGACGGTGGTCGTCGCCCCGGAATCGGAACAGAGCGCGATGGGACACGCGATCACCCTCACCGCCCCCTTGCGGGTCCGTGAGGTGATGGACAACGGAGCGCGGGTCGGTTACGCGGTCAACGGGACGCCGGCGGATTGCGTCAAACTGGCGGTGACGGAGCTACTCGACAAGCCGCCGGAACTGGTCATTTCGGGCATCAACCGGGGCGGCAACCTGGGCACCTGCGTCATATATTCCGGTACCGTTTCCGCCGCGACCGAGGCGGCGATCATGGGCATCCCGGCGATCGCGGTGTCATTAAACACGTTCGTGGACCCGGATTTCGGTCCGGCGGCCGAATTTGTCCGGAAGTTCGTCCCGCTCGTCCTGCAAAAGGGCCTGCCCCAGGGCGTGTCCCTGAACGTCAACGTTCCGGCGGTCTCGCAAAAAGAGATCCGGGGCGTCGTCGTCACCCGGCAGGGGAAGTCGCGGGTAATCGAAACCTTCGACAAACGGGTTGACCCGCGTAACAACACGTACTACTGGATGGCGGGGGAAATGCGTTTTGACGAGAGCGTGAAAGGGACGGACGCGGAAATGGTGGCGAACAATTACATCTCCATCACCCCCATCCACTACGACCTGACCGACTTCAGGGCCTTGGAGGAATTGAAGGACTGGGACATTACGTTTTAAAAAAGAGTCCGAAGAGGACATCTCCTTCTTGAATTGGCAGGCGCCGTTTCGGTACTTTGTAAGGGGGGGCAGGGTCGGCTCGACGAATTCAAAGCTATCGTTCATTTTGCAACCCTAACGCACGGTAAATTTGATCGAGTTTTTCCTTGACCTCGGGGGGGATTTCTTCTTTTTTCATTTGCTCGGCGATCCTATAATATTCGCTCTTTGGCAGATCAATATTCGCTTCCTTGAAAAATCCGGGCAACAATGTCTTGCTCGCAGGGGTTCTATTTAAATAATCATCGTTTTCCAAGGGATTGCGAAAAACGCTACCGGGCAGTTTGTCATGCAAATAGTTATTGGCGTATAAGGGGAGACCTGCTTCGGCAAATCTCAAGAGAGCTTCCGGGTGAATGAGATAACTTTCCGCTTCGTAACGTATCCATCGTCCTATTGTTAAGTGATCGCCCGATAGTTCGCGATCAGGCAGATTTCGATTGTCGCCATCCAACAAAAGATATCCTTTGATCTTTGGTTTGACGGCACGCAGTGCAAAAAAGTGGGCCCGCGCCTCTTTAGGATTACGACCCTTGTTTTCGCGCCACAAAGGAGAATCGTTGAACCAAGCTCCCATGGGATGATTCAATACTTCTGCCCAGGATCGTAAGAGGTTGAAATCCGATTCGCTTTCCACATAAAGAATGCCGGATGCCGATTCGGCCAGAAGCATATCCATGACCGTAAGCCTTTTTAAAGCCTCCCGAACTTGGTCCCGGTCCGTATCATCGACAAGCAGGTGGGGGGCTTTGTAAAAAGACAATATCCGATTGGGGCTTGTGGCATCGATTAAGACCTCGGAATGAGTGGCGATAATCAGTTGGCACCTTCGATCAACCGCGATCTTCTTGAGCTTGTCGTATATTTGCTCTTGGAGAATGACATGAAGATGAGCGTCCGGCTCGTCCAACAATAAAATGGAAGCGGGACGCGCGTAAAAGAAAGCCAGCAACATCAATACCTGATGGAAACCGCTTCCAGCGCTGGCAATGTCAAGTCTCGGCAGACCGTTCATTCCTTTGCCTTTTGGAATACCGGGAAGATATTCGCACAAAATGAAAGGCCGCCCCTCATAATTTGGGGGAAGAAGGGTGAAGCCAAACAATTGCTTGATTTGTTCGCGCAAATCATCCCAGTGTGGTTTGTCCTTTTCAGCATGTACCTCGACAAGAAGGTTTCGCACGATATCGCCCGGTTTGCCTTGACCGATAAGCAAGTCCTGATATTCGCGCTTATATTGCGTTTCTTCCGCGCCTATGCCGGAAAATGGCGGAACATGAACGACATTAAAATCCTCCACGGCCTTTGGAATTTCTCCTTCATGACCGACGGAAGGTTTTACGGAAATCACCTCTTCTCCTTGGTAACGAAATTCAAAGGCTAGTTCCCATTCATCAGCCGTTGTTTTCCCTACAAGGGCGATAGTCATTACACGCGGCGGTCCCGCCTTTTTTCCTTGCAGTTCTTCCTTTTTGAGAGCAGTGGAAGCATTTGTCCACAGTAAACTCATCTCCCGTAACGGAATCGCGGTAAATTCTTTTCGAGTTATGGTTACACCCGTTCGTATTTTTGCCTTGGAACTTGCGCGTTTTGCCAGCCATTTTCGCAATGCCAGATTCCATACGGCTATTGCTTGTAGCAATGTTGTTTTCCCGGAATTGTTCTGCCCGGCTAAAATAATGTGTTCGCGGAGATCGAACTCCTCATCCTCAAATTTTTTAAAGTAACGAACACGGACTTTTGTAATCATTTTCCCGCCTCCTCCAGCCTTTTCGCCACCACCAACTTGCCTCCAGATCGTCGATCGCCTTGACGGCGACCCGCCCATACTCTCATTTGGAAAGATGATTTCCGGTATGCCGGAAATGGACGATTCATAACTTACTACAATTGGCGGCGCCCAGCAATGGTTTCCGGGTAAACGGTCATTCGTCTCAGTATCCGGCAATTCGGAAGAAAAATGGTGCGGAGTGGGGGAAAAGCCTGCAACTCGAGGGGGCAAAAAAAACCTCCTTGCGTCGCCGGACGCAAGGAGGTTTTAGGTTCGATAGCCGGGAGGGTTACTTCATGACCGCCGCGCCTTCGCGCAGGGCTTCCTTCCGGCTGAGTTTGATCTTTCCCTGGCGGTCGACGTCGATGACTTTGACCACGATCTCGTCGCCTTCCTGGATCTCGTCGCTGACCTTGCTGATCCGGCGGTCGCAGATCTGGGAAATGTGCACGAGCCCGTCGGAGCCGGGCAGGATCTCGACGAACGCCCCGAAATCCACGATCTTCTTGACCTTGCCGAGATAGATTTTACCGACCTCGACTTCCTGCACCAGGCCTTCGATGATCTTGATGGCCGCCTGGGCCGATGCCTCGTTGTTGGAGGCGATGGCCACCGTGCCGTCGTCGCTGATGTCGATGGCGACGCCGGTCTTCTCGATGATTCCGCGGATGATCTTGCCGCCCGGGCCGATGATGTCCTTGATCTTGTCCGTGCTCACGTGCATGGTGAAGATTCGCGGAGCGTACGGGGAGAGGTTCTTCCTGGGCTCGGACAGGGCCTTTTCCATTTCGCCCAGGATATGCAGACGGCCCTCCCTGGCTTGTTCCAGGGCCTTGGCCATCAGGGCCTTGTCCAGGCCGCCGATTTTGATGTCCATCTGCAGGGCGGTGATCCCGGCGCGAGTGCCGGCCACTTTGAAGTCCATGTCTCCCAGATGGTCCTCGGTCCCCAGGATGTCGGAGAGGATGGCCACCCGGTCGTTTTCCTTGATCAGTCCCAAGGCGATGCCCGCGACGGGGGCCTTGAGGGGCACGCCCGCGTCCATCAGGGAAAGCGAGCTACCGCAAACCGTCGCCATCGAAGACGACCCGTTGGACTCGAGGACTTCCGAGACCAGCCGGATGGTGTAGGGGAAAGCCTCCTTGTCCGGCAGGACGGGGACCATGGCGCGTTCGGCGAGCATGCCGTGACCTATTTCGCGCCGGCCGGTGCTTCCCAGGAATTTGACCTCTCCCGTGCAGAACGGGGGAAAGTTGTAGTGCAACATGAAGGACTTGTTGCCGCGGAACTCCAGGGTGTCCATGCGTTGCTGGTCCATGGCGGTCCCCAAGGTAGTGAGGACGAGGGCCTGGGTTTCGCCTCGCGTGAACACGGCGGAACCGTGGGTCCGCGGAACGTATCCCACGGCGCACGAGATCGGGCGGATGTCCCTAAGGCTTCTGCCGTCCACGCGGAGCTGTTTTTCGAGGATGAGCGTGCGGACCACGTCCTTTTCGACATCGTGGAAAAGGGCGCCGATGCTTGCCTTGATCGCGGCGTCTCCTTCCGGATTGAGCTCGCTCTTCAGGGTCTCCTTGATCTGATCGATGGCGTCCTGGCGCTCGTGTTTCCCGGCGATTTGCATGGCCGCTGAAAACCTGGGCCTGGCGATCTCGTTGACCCGTTTCTTAAGGTCCTCGCCGTGGTCGTCCTTGGTAGCGATTATTTTTTCCTTGCCGAGGATGCCCTTCAACCGGACCTGGATTTGGTTTATTTTCTTTATGTACTCATGACCGAATTCCAAGGCGTTCATCATGACCTCCTCGGAAAGCTCGTTGGCCCCGGCCTCGACCATGACGATTCCCTCGTCGGTGCCCGCCATGACCAGGTTGAGGTCGCTGGTCTTGCTTTCCTCCACGGTCGGGTTGATGACGAATTTCCCGTTCGCCCGTCCGACCCGCACCCCCGAAATCGGGGTATTGAAGGGGATGTCGGAGATCAACAGCGCCGCCGACGCGCCCACGATGGATATGACGTCGGTCGGGTTTTCCTGGTCGTGCGAGAGCACGTAGGAGATCACCTGCGTTTCGTTTTTGAACCCTTCGTCGAACAACGGCCGGATGGGCCGGTCCGTCATCCGGCACACGAGGATCTCGGTTTCGTTGGGGCGGCCTTCTCTTTTGAAAAATCCTCCGGGGATTTTTCCGGCGGCGTAGGTTTTCTCCCTGTATTCCACCGTCAGGGGAAAGAAATCGATCCCTTCGCGCGGTGATTTCGCCGCGGTGGCGGCAACCAGGACCATGGAATCCCCTATCCGGACCACGACGGAACCGCCTGATTGTTTTGCCAATTCTCCAGATTCGATCGATAGCGTTTTTCCGTCTAACTCAACTTCCACTTTTTGTCGCATTAATTTCCTCTCCTATCTTCTTTAACGTCTGATTCCCAGGCGTGTGATGAGATTTTGATACCGGGCGAGATCTTCCTTTTTCAGATGATCAAGAAGTTTGCGTCGGCGGCTGACCAGTTTCAACAACCCTTTGCGGGAATGATGGTCCTTGTTGTGGATTTTGAAATGACCGTTCAGGTCGTTTAGCCGCTGGGTCAGCAAGGCGATTTGCACCTCGGACGACCCGGTATCCGTCTCGTGAATTTTATAATCCGTGATGATTGAAGTTTTTAACTCTTTAGTTAACGACATGACTTGTATCCTCCTCCATGCTTTGATCTCATGCCGGGAGGGTTGCCGAATGTTTCCGCAAAAGAGATTTTTCAGGTCTCCGTTCCGAAAACATTCCAACCCCCCGGCACATAAAAAATTGAAACTATCCTATACCAAAACCCGCTTTAACTTAAACGCAATATCTTTAGGGGACATACGGCCAAACTCGTCCTGGCCGATTAACGATTCCACGATCGCCACCAGGCCGTTTTCACCGTCGCATACCCGGAAGGACAGGCCCCGTTCCAAACCGTCCGGGAACGATTCCACGCAAGACTTGGGAAGCGGCATGCCTTGCGTTATGGATTTTATTTGATCCCTCTTGACGCGAACTTCAGGCATGAAACCGAGGACGTCTTCCATGCGGCAAATCTTGTCGGAGAGATTTTCGCCTTCCTTTGCCGTCTTCAGAGCTTCCAGCGTCAGGGAGGTTTGGAGATCGAAATTCCCGACGCGATTTCTGGTCAATTGTACCATATGTGCCCCGCACCCCAACTTCTTTCCGATGTCGTGGCATAGGGTCCGGATGTAGGTCCCCGCGGAACAACGTGCCCGAAACGTTACGTGGTTTTCCGTTTTTTTAATGAAATCAATGGAGTAAATTCGGATCGGGACCGGTTTTCTCTCGATAGTAATACCATTTCTGGCTAATTTGTAAAGAGGAATTCCGTTTTTTTTCTTGGCGGAGTACATGGGGGGGACTTGTTTTTGTTCCCCCACGAAGCCGGCCAACGCGGCGCGCACCTGTTCTTCCTCGATACCGCTGGAGTCGGCCGTTTCCAGTATTTTCCCGGCGGCGTCCTGGGTATCCGTGATCGTCCCCAGGGCCATGCACGCCGTGTACTCCTTGGGCAGATGGGTCAGGAACTGGATGATCCGGGTCGTCTGGTTAAGGCCTATGGGCAGTACGCCTTCGGCCATCGGGTCCAAGGTGCCGATATGCCCGGCTTTTTTGACGCGGAGGATCCGTTTGACGGATTGCACCACGCCAAAAGAGGTGGGGCCGGAGGGCTTGTAAATGTTAACTACTCCGTCCATGATGTATTTCCGCCAGAAGCTTCTGGATCTTGTTTGCGTATTCCGCCGTGTCGTCGCGCTTGAACGTCAGTTCGGGAATGGACCTCAGGTATAAGTTCTTGCCCAAGCAACCCCGGATATAGCCCTTGGCGCTTTCCAGTCCCCGCTGGGTGTCTTCTTTTTCCTTTTCGCTCCCGATAACGCTGATGTAAACCTTCGCGTACTTCAGGTTCTCGCTCACATCGACGTGGGTGACCGTGGCAAACCCGATCCTCGGGTCCTTCAAACCGCTCTGGATGAGTTTGGATATTTCCTCTTGTAGCAGTTCCTGGATTCTTTCCGATCTTTTGAAGCGCATGATGTTGGTCGAGCGGGCGGGATTGTTTTAGAAACGGTCCGGTCCGACTTGAATGATTTTGACCTGGCAATCGGTCATTTCCGCGAGGTTCATGTTGTCGATGAAGTCCACCGCCTGGCTCATCAGGCTTTCAAGGTACGGCCCGTCGGAACCGGCGGCGACGATTCCCAGGTGCAGGTTCTGCCACGCGTCGAGGTCTCCGATTTCGGCGACGGAAACGTTGAACGTATTCTTCAAGCGGTCCTTGATGGACTTGGCGATCCGGCGTTTTTCCTTCAAGGACCGGTTGCCGTGGAGAAAAAATTTGATTGAACAACATCCCACTTTCATCCAAATCTCCCCCCTCCCTTGAGGGAGGGGGCTGGGGAGGGTGACCCGCGTGAGCGCTGGACCCGATGCCGCCGCAGGCTGACGCCGAGGACGGCCGGCGTGACGCCGGATTCATTACCGCCCGGCGCAAGCGCGGAGCGGCATTGCCTCCGGGCGTTGCCCGGCTTTTCACCCCCTTCTCGCCTCCCCCTGGAAGGGGGAGGAAGTTACAGGGACTTCATTTTGTTAGACGCTCTCAAGTCGTTATTTCTTCCAGGACATAGGGTTCCACGATGTCGCCTTGTTTCAAGTCCTGGTATTTGTCGAACGACAAGCCGCATTCGTAGCCGGACTGCACCTCCTTGACGTCTTCCTTGAAGCGGCGGAGGGAGTTGATTTTCCCCTGGTAGACGACGACGCTGTCTCTAATGAGACGCGCGTTGAGGTTGCGCTCGACTTTCCCGGAGATCACCGAGCAACCGGCGATCACGCCGATCTTGGGTATGGAGAAAATCTCCCGGACCTCGGCCCGTCCCACGACTTTCTCCTTGAACTTGGGCTCCAGCATGCCCTGCATCGCCTTCTTCATGTCGTTGATGGCGTCGTAGATGATATTGTAATGGCGGATGTCCACGTTGTCCCGGACCGCCAGATGGCTCGCTTTTTCCGTGGGACGCACGTTGAAGCCGATGATAATGGCGTTGGAGGCGCTGGCCAACAGGACGTCGGTCTCGGTGATGCCGCCCACGGCCCCGTGGATGATCTTGATCCGCACTTCCTTGGTCTCCAGTTTATTAAAGGCTTCCTGGACGGCCTGGATCGAGCCCTGCACGTCGGCTTTGATGATGAGGTTGAGTTCCTTGATCTTTCCCTCGGCGATCTGGCGTCCCAGGTCTTCCATGGTGATGCGGGAGCTTTGGGCCAGGGCGGATTCCCTTTGCTTCTGGAGCCTCGACGCGCTCAACTGGCGGGCCTTGCGCTCGTCCCGGACCACGTGGAACTGGTCGCCGGGTTGCGGGACGTCGGGGAGTCCGACCACCTCGACGGGCGCGGAAGGCGGCGCGGACTGAATCTTGTCGCCCCGGTCGTTGATCAGGGCGCGGACCTTGCCGAAGTAGGAGCCGACCAGGAAGGGGTCTCCCACCCGGAGGACGCCGTTTTGGACGATGACCGTGGCCACGGGCCCCCGGCCCTTGTCCAGTTTGGACTCGATGACCACCCCTCTACCCAACAACTTGGGGTTGGCTTTCAATTCCATCACTTCGGCTTGCAGGAGGATCATCTCGAGCAGGGTGTCGATGCCGGTTTTTTTCAAGGCCGACACTTCGGAAAAAATAGTCTGGCCGCCCCAGTCCTCGGGCAACAAGCCCTTGTCGGCCAGTTGCTTTTTCACGTCGTCGGGTTTGGCGTCGGGTTTGTCGATTTTGTTGATCGCCACCACGATGGGGACGTTGGCGGCGTTGGCGTGGTCGATCGCTTCGCTGGTCTGGGGTTTGATGCCGTCGTCCGCCGCCACGACGAGGACCACGATGTCGGTCACCTGTGCCCCTCGGGCGCGCATGGCGGTGAACGCCTCGTGTCCGGGGGTGTCCAGGAAGGTGATTTGCGAATTCTTGATCTTGGCTTGGTACGCGCCAATGTGCTGGGTGATGCCGCCCTTTTCAAACTGGGCGACGCTGGTCTCCCGGATGGAGTCCAGGAGGGACGTCTTGCCATGGTCGACATGCCCCATGATCGTCACGATCGGCGGACGGTGCTTCCTGTCCTCGGGAAGGTCCAACTCTTCCTCGCCCAGCGCCACGTCGGATTCGGGGGAAACGATCTCCACCTCGAACCCCATTTTGTCGGCGACTTTGGTCGCCGTCGCCAGGTCCAGGCTCTGGTTGATCGTCGCCAGGATACCGAACGACATCAACTGCTTGATGACTTCGTTGGGACTGCATTTCAGTTTCTCGCCCAGTTCCCGGATGGAGATGTTTTCGGACAACTGGATTTTCTCGAAGGTTTCTTCCTCCGCGGGGGCCGGAGCGGCCGCTTCCTCGCGTTTAACGGCAACCGGGACAGCCTTCTCCTCGGGTTTGGGCTTGACGCGTTCGGGGGCGGGTTTGGGTTCCGGAGCCTTGGCTTTTATTTCTTTCGGTTTTTCTTCCTGTTTGATTATTTTTAACGGGTGTTTTTTCTCGGCCTTGGGTTCTTCCTCCAACTCCGGCCCTGTCTCCAATTCCTCTACGGTCAAGAGGTCCTTTCCCAGTTGTTTCTTGCCAAAGGGAGGGCGCTTCGCTTTCAAGACCTTGCCGGCTTTTTTCGCCTTGGCAAGTTCCTCTTTTTCCATTTCCTCGAGGGAGATCTCCGGAGGTTTTTCCTTGGCGCCGGACCCTTTCGCGGTCTTGGCGAGTCTTGACGGCGGCGGAGAGACTTCTTTTTCGGCGATCGCGGCTTTGACGGCGGCCGGGCCTTCTTCTTTTTGCTCTTTAGGTTCCGGCTCGACCTTGGGGGCTTTCTTGCCTTTACCAACCGCGGCCGTTTTGGCAACGGCGGGTTTGGCGGCGGGTTTGCTTTTTGCTTTCTTCTCGGCTTCCTCGGTTTTGGCCGGCCCTTTACCGGCGGTTTTTTTCTTTTTACTGGAGGGGTCTTCCTTGGCGAAGATTTCGCGGATGTAGTTGGCCGTCTCCTCTTCGATGGAACTCATGTAATTTTTGACGACGATCCCCTTCTTCTGAAGCTCTTCGATGATTTGGTCGTTCTGGACGTTGAGTTCCAAGGCCAGTTTGTTGATGCGAATTTTACCCAAAAAAATTCCTCCTCGATCGGATGCGATTAAACGGTTTCAATAGCGCATAAGAACCATGGACTGATGGTCTCGATACCTATTCCCAGACGTCTCGGCGGACGACGTCGAATGTTCATGCGCTTTCGTATTTTTCCATATGTAGCCGGGCTTGTTCAAGAATAGTTCGCGCGGTCTCCGCGTCCATCCCCTCGATGGCCGTCAGGTCTTCCAAGGGCGTTACGGAAAGCTCGGCGACGGTTTGAAAGCCGTTGGCTTTCAGGATCTCGATGGCGGCCGGGTCGACATCGACCAGGATTTCGATGGGGAACTCATGGTCTTCTTCCGGTTCCTCGCCGCCCGGTTTTCCCTCGGGTCCGGCGGAAGCCGGGACTTCCTGCTCGGCGGCCGCTGTGCCAGCGGCCTTTTCCTCGGCCCGGGCGATCTCCTCAAGTTGGGACTGGGCCAGGTTCAATATGGCCTCGGCTTTTTTGGGGCCGATCCCGGGCAATTGGAGCAACCCTTCGATCCCCTGTTTTACCACATCCTGCGCGGTATTCAAGTTGACGCTGAACAGGACGGGGACCACTTTCTCGCCCAACCCCTTGGCTGTTTTGACAAGGTCCAGAAAATGGGTTTCCGTGGCCGCCGGTTTCCTCGCCAGCCCAAAAGGCTGTTGTTCCAGCAGGGATTGCGCTTCCGATTCGCCCTTGATGTCGATTTTCCATTTTACCAGTTTGGCCGCCAGCCTTACGTTTTGTCCCTTCTTGCCGATGGCCAGGGACATCTGGTCGTCGGCCACGATCAGGACCATGGACCTTTCGGCTTCGTTCACGATGATTCGGGAGATTTTGGCCGGGCTCAGCGCGTTCCGGATGAACTCCTGCGAATTCTCGGAATATTCCACGATGTCGATTTTTTCGCCGCGAAGCTCCTGGACGATGGACTGGACGCGCATCCCCCGCATGCCGACGCACGCGCCGACCGCGTCGATGTCGCGGTCGTTGGTCTTGACGGCGATCTTGGTGCGTCCGTTGGGCTCGCGCGCGATCCCCCTGATCTCCACCATGCCTTCGCTGATTTCGGGGACTTCCAGCTCGAACAGGCGCTGGATCAGTCCCGTGTGAGTGCGGGAAAGGATCACCAGCGCGTTCTTGGCCGTTTTCCGGACGTCCACGACATAGGCCCGGATCCGGTCTCCGCGGTTGAACGTCTCGCGGAACACCTGCTCGCGGCGGGGCAATATGCCCTCCGCCTTGCCTAGTTCGACAATCAAGTCGCCGTGCTCCACGCGCTGGACGATGCCGTTCACCAGGTCGTTCTTCTTGTCCTTGAATTCCTTGTAGACGTTTTCGATCTCGGCTTCGCGGACTTTCTGCAAGATGACCTGTTTGGCCAGTTGGGCCGCGATCCGCCCATAGTTCTCTATGGTCAGCGGTTCCATGACATGCTCGCCCAACCGCGCGTCCGGGGCGATCTTGACGGCGTCCTGGAGCAGGATTTCGCCGTGGGGATCCTTGACCGTCTCCACCACGGTTTTTTCGGCGAAGATCTTGATTTCCCCCGTCGTTTCGTCGAATACGGTGTGCAGTTCCCTCGCCTCCGGGGCGCGCTTGTGCGCGGCCGCCTCGACGGCGGACTTGAGAGCTTCGATCAATACCGCCTTGTCGATGCTTTTTTCGCGGCTGATCTGCTCGATAATATGTAACGCTTCCAAATTCATGTCGCTTTTCCGCCTTGTTAAAATTCCATGACCGGTTTCGCGTGGGCGATGGTTTCCAACGGGATGTTCACGATGGCGCCCTGGATTTCGACGGCCAGAATGCCGTCCTTGAAATCCTTGATGGTCCCGGTGAAGTTTCTCTGGTTGTCGATCGTGGAGTAAGTCGTTATTCTCACCTTCCGGTTACGGGACCGGATGAAATCCTTCTCCTTCTTGAGTGGCCGGTCCAATCCAGGAGAGGATACTTCTAATATGTAAGGGTAAGTTATCAGTTCGTCGATTTCGATCATGTCCTCGATCCGGCGGCTGGCCTTTTGGCAGTCGTCCACCGTGACGCCCTGGCTTTTGTCGATGTAAACCCTTAAATACCAGTTTTTACCCTCTTTCCTATAGTCTACATCCACGAGGTCCAGGTTGTCTTCGCGGAGCGCGGGTTCGATAAGCTCCGCTACCGATTGCGGGATTGAATGCTTTCCCATTGTCAACCTCAAGGGGAGGGGAAAGAGAAAATGCGAATGGTCTTCAAATGAGATAAACTATTGTGTTTATAAGCGTTTATCTTATTTGGTCTCCCCCCGGCCATTTTGACAAATAATAAAAAAAAAAGCGGGCAACATAGCCCGCTGATTCGGCAGACTTTAGATTTTGATTAAATTGTACAAGAACCGGTTTGCCGTTGCAAGGGAAATCCGACTTTCGGGGCGGTTGGGAATTATAAGCCCTTCAGCATTTCCGGAATCTTTTGCAAAACGTCCGGGAAATCGTGCAAGCCGGATTGGTTGGTCTTCCTGCTTTTTATTTCGATCTTTCCGCTTTCCAGGTTTTTCGGGCCGATGACGATTTGCAGGGGGATGCCGATCAGGTCGGCGTCGTTGAACTTGACGCCCAGCCGGTCGGAGCGGTCGTCCAAAAGCGTTTCCACTCCCAGGCTCCACAGGGTGGCGTAGGTCTTGTCGCTCGCGTCCTTGACGGCGTCGACGGAGTAGTTGACCGGGATGACGACGGCCTGAAACGGCGCGATGGGAAGGGGCCAGACGATGCCTTTTTCGTCGTGGTTCTGCTCGATGGCCGCCGCCGCGGTCCGGCCCACGCCCACGCCGTAACAACCCATGACCATCGCGTTTTCCTTGCCTTGCGCGTCCAGGTATTGGGCCTTCAGGGGAGCGCTGTATTTCGTCCCCAGGATGAAAATGTGTCCCACCTCGATCCCCCGCCGGATTTTATACCGGCCCCGGTCGCACTTGGGGCAGGGTTCGCCTTCCTCCACCATCCGGATGTCGCCGGTCTTCTCTATGGAAAAATCCCGTCCCGCCTGTACGCCGGTATAATGCGCGTCCATCTTGTTGGCCCCGGCGACCATGTTCCGCGGAAGTGGGACCTCCGGGTCGGCGTAGATTTTGATGGGCAGTTTCACGGGGCCCACGAACCCGCGCGGGGCCTGGGTTTTTTCGGCGATGGTTTTCTCCTCGGCGGGATGGAGCCACTCGCAACCGATGAGGTTCTTCAGTTTGATGGGGTTGACTTGCCGGTCGCCGCGCACGAGCCCGGCCACCAGTCCGGCGTCGGTCTCGAATACGATGGTCTTGAGGATTTTTCGCGGGGAGACGCCCATGAACTGGGAGACCTCCTCTACCGTTTTTTTGCCGGGGGTGGAAACCTCCCGCAAGGGGGCCGGTTCCTCCGGGTTCGCGGGAGGCGCGGGAGCCCGGGCCGCCGCCTTTTCCATGTTGGAGGCGTAGTCGCAGGCGTCGCAGAACCCGATCGCGTCCTCGCCGGAGTCCGCCAGGACCACGAATTCGTGGGAATGGTGGCCGCCGATGGTCCCCGTGTCGGCCTCGACCATTTTAAAGTCCAGGCCGCACCGCCGGAAAATGTTGGAGTAGGCCCCGATCACGTCCTGGTAGGTTTCGCGCGCGCTGTCCTCGCTGACGTGGAAACTGTAGGCGTCCTTCATCATGAACTCGCGTCCGCGCATGATCCCGAAACGGGGCCGGACCTCGTCGCGGAACTTGGTCTGGATCTGGTAGAACAGCGCGGGCAGTTGGCGGTACGATTTGATCTCCTTGCGCACGATGTCGGTGATGACTTCCTCGTGGGTGGGGCCGTAGCAGAACTCGCGGTCGTGACGGTCCCGGATCCGCAACAGCTCTTTTCCGTACAGGCTCCAGCGCCCGCTCTCCATCCACAGTTCCGCCGGTTGTACGCTGGGCATGAAGACCTCCTGCCCGCCGATGCGGTTCATCTCCTCGCGGACGATCTGCTCGACTTTCCGGAGGACGCGGAGCCCCAGCGGGAGCGTGGAGTAAATGCCCGCCGCCAACTGGCGGATCATTCCCGCCCGCACCATGAGCTTGTGGCTGATCACCTCGGAGTCCGCCGGGGACTCCTTCAACGTCGGTATGAACATCTTCGAATAACGCATGTTTTCGCTTTCTAACGGGAACCGCGGAAAAGGTTTAAAAAATGAATCGCCGGCGCGGGCGGCCGGGAGCTTCCCGGACTTCAGGTTTCGATAGCGGGCGGGTTCTGGTTTTCGAGCCGTTCGCGCGCCCAGGAAGGGAGATAAATGTTTTCCAAGTCAAATCTCTTGAGTTCCCTGAGGAGGATGTCGATCTGCTCCTCCGTCGGCAGGTTCTTGTCCAGAATGACCATCGCCCGGTCCTTGAATTTACAGTAACCGCTTTTGATGGAAACCTCCGGGTCCGAAAGATCGCTGAACTCGATCTCCAGCGACAGTTTCCTGGCGACGGCCTTCAAGTCCTCCAGCCTGGCATGAAGGTCCATGTCGGATTTCCTTCCTGACGGTCGAATATTTACGGCCGCCAAGAGAAATCTAACATAATATGGTTTGCGGGGAAATTGGAAAATACCGGAAAGGAAAAGAGTCCATGCGGATTGCGGCGATAGCGGCGTTGTTCCTGTTAACAGCCTGTCCGGCCGCCCTGGCCCAGGTGTACCAATGGACCGACGAGCGCGGCGCGCGCCACTTCACCGACGACCCCTCCAAAGTCCCGTCGTCCGGCAAGGGCGAGGAGTTCAGGGAAAAGAGAGAGATAATCCCCGGCCCCGACGTCTTGAAAGAGTTCAAGGGCGAGCTGGACCTGGAGGGGACGTGGAAGGGGTGGGGAATCGTGGAATTGAAACGCGGCGAGGACCCCGAAGTCTATACGGGGACCTACACGGACACGCTGAAAACCGATATCGGACGGGTGGAGTTGTCCCTGCATCCCTCGGCGTCGGGGGACTATTCCGGCAAGTGGCGCGAAGGCGAGACGCGCCTCGGCGAATTGAAATTCAAGATCTACAACGAAGGCAGGGCGATCGCCGGCACGTGGTGCGCCCATACCGCGAGCAAGGTGTTGCCCGGCAGGCCCCCCTGCGACCGCCCGGACCCGTTCAAATGGGAACGCTTCGACTCCATTGTTAGCCCGGTCGATTGAATGAGTTTTTTTGAGCGCTACGCGTGTCTTTGGAGTGCAACGCGTCCTCGCGTTGCATGCAAAGCCGGGAGGCTTTGCACTCCATAAAAATCAAAAATCATCCATAAAAAACGCGGCCACGGAGCGGGGCGCCCGGCGCGATCAGTTGATGATGCGCATGATGTCGTTGTAGAAGGCGAAGACCATCAGGGAGATGAGCATGAACAGCCCCACTTGCTGGGCGCGCTCGCGGCTCCTCTCGCTCACCGGTTTGCCTTTGAGCAACTCGATCAGGAAAAAGAAGATGTGGCCGCCGTCCAGGATGGGGATGGGGAGCAGGTTCAGCAGGCCGAGGTTGATGCTCAGCAGGGCCGTCAGGCGGATGAGTTCGTTGAACCCTTGTTTGGCCTGCTCGCCGTAGATCTGGAAAATCAGGATGGGCCCGCCGATGGAGTCGGACGGGATCGAGCCGACGACCATCTTCTTCACGCTGAGGGCGATCATGTGGGTCAACCGGACGGTCTCCCGCAACGATCGCAGGACCGATCCGAGGAAGCCGTATTGTTCCAGGAGCATCTCGCCGCCCAGACCGATTCCGATGACGCCCATTTCGACATTTTTATTTTCCGGGTCCTTGACAACCTTGGATTCGGGGGTCAGGCGGAAGTCCATTTCGGCGCCGTCGCGCTTGACGTGGAAGACCAGTTCCGTGCCGGGTTTGTCGATGGCGGCGGTTTTCAGGTCCGGCCAGCCGAGGACCGGGGCATTGTCCACGGTCAGGAGTTCGTCCCCTTCCCTCAGCCCGGCCCGGTCGGCGGGCGAGTCTTTCTGGACGAAGGAGATTTTACGGCTCAAAGGGGAAATGCCGATGAGTCCCACTTGTTCCTTGTCGCCGAACAGGGTGGTGATTTCCTCCGAAATGGGCGTTATGGAAAAGTTCAGGATGACGGATTTGCTCTCGTCCGCCGAGGGCCTCTCGACCTGGAAGTCCATCCTCTTGCCGGGGCTCTTGTGGACGATTTCAAGGAGGCGCTCCCAGAAGCGGATTTTTTGTCCGTCGATCTCGACGATCCGGTCGCCCGTCTTCAGTCCGGCGGCTTGCGCGGGCGAATTGTCCCGCACCGATCCGACCAAGGTCGAAAGGGTGGGCACGCCGTTGAGGTAAACGACGATATAAATGAAGACGGCGAACAGGATGTTGAAGAACGGCCCGGCAAAGGCGATGGCCAGCCGGTGCTTGACGGGGGCGGACGAAAACGAACCCGCCATGTCCGTCACGGTTTCGCCGGGGTCCTCGCCCTTCATCTTGACGTATCCGCCCAAGGGGATCGCGGAGAGGAGGTATTCGGTCTCCCCGGATTTGTACCCCAGCAGTTTCGGGCCGAAACCGAGGGAGAACTTCTCCACGGTCACGCCCACTTTCCTCGCGGCCAGGAAATGGCCGAGTTCGTGGACGAAGATCAAGGCCGCCAGGCCGATGATGAAGACGAGCATCTTGGTCGCGAAACCCAGGATGGCGTCCAGGGGCAACAAGGATAATTCGGACATCTTGGTAGCTACCTCTAACGATTGTTTTTCTGAATTGGAGAAAAATCCATGACCTCGACTCCTTCGGGGACTTTAAACTGAAACATCTCCTCCGGGAGGTCCATGTTCACCTGGATATTGTTGAATTCGATCTCCGTTTTATTACCTAATTTATCATATACCGTCGAACCGACGATCTGATAATTTTTCCCGTCGGCCTGCAGGACCATCTTTTCGAGGTTCAGGTCTTCCCGTTTCGGGACCATGACGACGGTGATTTGGTCTTCGTTGCGGACGACCTGCGACACGATAAAAGACTCCGTCAATTTCCCCTTGCCCGCCAGAAACAGGGCCGGGGTGTTGCTGGAATAAACGTTATCGACGGGCATCTTGTTGGCCTGCCGGTCCTCCGGGACGTAGAGCCACAGGAGCTTGTTGTTGCTGATCAGGACCTGCGGATCGGGCGCGCTGTACACCCATTTCATCTTCCCGGGTTTCTTGATGTACACCTCGCCCTGGGTTTCCTGCACCCGGTCCATCATCTTGACGTAGGCTTTCTGGACGAAAAACGCCCTGAACGTCCGGGTGTTTTCGTAGGCTTTTTGTATGGAGTCCACCGCGGACTGTTCCTCGCTCGCCGGCAACGCCGGGGAGGGGAACAGGAGTAGCGCGAGCAGGACCAGATGCGACAGGGTCTTGTTCATAAGATGGGGGTCCGGGGTCAATCGTTTCTAATAATCACTTTCCGGCCGGAAAGGGTCAGCCGGTCTTCGGCGATCAGCCGGATGGCTTCGGGGTAAACCCTGTGTTCCTGCTCCAGGATGCGTTGGGACAGGGTTTCGACGTCGTCCGCCGGGTAAACGGGGACCGCCGATTGCAGGATGATGGGTCCGCCGTCCACTTCCTCCTCCACGAAATGCACGGTGCATCCCGAGATCCGGACCCCGTGTTCGAGCGCCTGCCGTTGGGCGTCCAGGCCGGGGAAGGCCGGCAACAGGGAAGGGTGGATGTTCACGACCCTTCCGCGAAACGCCTGGATGAATTCCTTTCCCAACACGCGCATATATCCGGCCAGGCAGACGAGGTCCGCGGATTTGGCGTTCAGCAGGTCGATCAAGGCCCGGTCGTACCGGCCCTTGTCCGGGTAGGCCTTGGGGTCGAGAAAGACGGACTCGACGCCGTGTTTCCGGCATCGTTCGAGGGCGGGGGCCCCGGCCTTGTTGCTGACCGCGACGGCGATTTTCGCCCGCAGGCCGCCGCTCTCCACGCTGTCGATGATCGCCTGCAAGTTGGAGCCGCGCCCGGAAACCAGGACTCCGAGTCTGAGGATTTTTTCTTCGGCCAAGGAATTGTTTGCTTATAGAGAGAGGCTGGCTTTGATTTTTTTCATCAGGCCGACGTTCTGGGTGTGGCCCGACTTGTGCGCCTTGATCCTGCCGCGGATGGGCCGTCCCAGCAAGTAGAAGTCGCCGAGGATATCGAGGACCTTGTGGCGGACGCATTCGTTGTCGTATCGCAGGCTGGTGTTCAAGACTTTTCCGTCGCCCAGCAGGATGAAATTGTCCAGTTTGCCGCCGGTCCCGAACCCCATCTTCGTCAACTGCGCGACGTCTTCCAGAAACCCGAAAGTCCGGGCCGGGGCGATTTCCCGTTTGAAACTTTCCGAGCCTTCGAACGCGTAGGTAAAGTCCTGGACCCCGAGGGGTTCCGGATAGTCCATGTGGTAGCTCACCTCCAGCTTGTCGGCGGGCTCTATGCCGATGCGGGCCCCGCCGGGCTCCGTCGAGCCGAACGAATAAGGCTTGTCGATGACGATTTCCTCCAAAGGCTCGTCCTGTTCCTCGAACTCGCCGTCCTCGATGAGCTGGCAGAAGTCCTTGGCCGACCCGTCCATGACCGGCGCCTCGTCGCCGATCTTGATGAGCAGGTTGGAGATCCGGTACATGTGCAGGGCCGCCAGGATGTGTTCGATCGTGGCCACCGAGCTTTCGCCCCGCCGCAGACAGGTGGAGTACTCCGTGGACTGGATGTTCTCCAGCCGCGCGGGGATCGTGTTGCCGCTGGAGATGTCGCCGAAGATGATCCCGCTTCCCGGGGGAAGGGGTTGCAGGATGAGACCGGTCTTGATCCCGGAATGCAGGCCGCTCCCGCAGAGCACCACGCTCCGTTTGAGAGTGCGTTGCAACAACCGGGCGGGTTTTCCTTGTGGTCCGGGTAACTCGGTCCCGGACGCGGCCTGCTCCTCCTCGCCGGAACCGTTTTGGCGCTTATGGCGCCGGATCGCGGGCGGCAGGTCGTGGATCGTGATTTTCTCGCGCGACGCGCCGGCGATCAGGATTTGCTCCAGCGTCGAGCGCAGTTCCTTGATGTTCCCCGGCCAGTGGTATGCGCACAAGGCGGCCAGGGCCTCGCCGTCGATCTTCGACAGCGCGGCTTCGCCGTTTTCGGTGTATTCCAGAAAATAAGTGTTTATGAGGGCCGGCAGGTTCGCGGAATATTCCCGCAGGGGCGGGATTTCGATGGTTGTCCCTTGAAACGCGTCGTACAGCCCCTTGTGGAACTGCCCCTTGCGGACAAGGGCCTTCAGGTCCTTGAAACTGGCGACGTAAAGCCGGGCCGGAAGAAATTCCGGGGGGAAGTCCTGTTTTCTTGCCCCATCGTGTTTGAGCATATGCGCCAGTTTTTCCTGGAGGCCTTTGCCGAGGGCGTCGATATTGGTCAGATAGACGGCCTTTTCCCCGGCGGCGGCCAGGGAGGAGCGTTTGCCGGATTTTTTTGCCGGGGCGAACAGTTGGGCCTGGATGCTCTGCATCGGACGGACCGCGCAATTGATCTTGAGGAAAGGCCGGTCGCTTTTTTTGCTTTGCCGGTGGACCGTCTGCACGATCAACTCCTTCCCCGTGCCGGGCTCGCCGATGACCATGACCGGACGGGAACTCCGCGCCGCGTTCTTGATGGCCCTCTTGATCCCCACCATCATCTCGAAGCAGAATGGGACTTCGGAGCGTAACAACAGGGATTCCTGGTCGTTTCTCCGCGGAGGCTCCTTTCTCCGCTTCAGCGCGCTTTCCACCGACCGGGTCAGGATGTCGAGCGAAAAAGGTTTTTCTATGAAGTCGGAGGCCCCCAGTTTGGTCGCCTTCACCGCGGTCTCGATGGTGCCGTGTCCGGACATCACCACGATTTCGATTTCCGGATAATAGGTCTTGACGGTTTTCAGGACCTCGATCCCGTCCATCCCGGGTAGCCATATGTCCAACAGGACCAGGTCGGGCGGGTCGGACTGGATCATCTCCAGCGCGTCGATCCCGTCCTCGGCGGTGGCCACCTCGTACCCTTCGTCCCGCAGGATGTCCTGCAGGGAGGCCGCTATGTTTTTCTCATCGTCGACGATGAGCACTCGTTCTCTGTTCAATGGACCCTCCTCCAAACGAAAAGGGAATGGCGCGGACCGCAACGATTCAAACGGTTAACCACTACAGGTATACTCTATTCCTTTATAAAATCCAAATAATAGATTTTCTCGCCCGCGTTGATGAAATACTTCTCGTATTTGGTCCTGGGCGTGTCCTCCCGGTTTTCCGCGAAGACGGCGGGGGCGATTTTGTTTTTAAGGCTAGGCTCGCCTTCGAAATACGAGAGCATTTCCATGGCGTAGGGCTCGTCGTCCGTGGCGACGCGGACGATGCCTCCCGGGACCAGCTTTTCGGACAGGGTCCGGATGAACTGCGGTTTCAGCAGGCGGCGCTTGGCGTGCCGTTTCTTGGGCCACGGGTCGGGGAAATTGATGAACGCCCCGCCCAGTTGTCCGTCCTTGAACAGGGCAGGGACTTTCTCCCGCGCGTCGCCATAGACAATGCGGATGTTTTTGATCAGGAGCTTGTCGACGCGGGTGACGACCCTGCGGATCCCTTTATGGTAGAAGTCCATGCCCACGAAATTGCATTGCGGTTCGCGGACGGCCATTTCGATGAGAAAATTTCCGGTGCCGAACCCGATCTCCAGGTGGATCGGACGGTTGTTGCCGAACTCGACGTTCCAATCCGGGGCATCCTCGGTGTCGAAGAAATACGGATGCCCCTCCGCAAGGGTCTCGAAGGATATTAAAGGCTTTGAAGACATGAGGAGATTAGAGACCCGATTCTCCGGTATCTTCGTGGATGGTCGTCATCTGGACGACTTCGTATTCTTTCCGGCCGCCCTGGATGGAGATGACGACTTCGTCGCCTTTTCTTTTCCCGAACAGGGCCTTGCCCAAGGGGGAGGCGAGGGAGATCTTTCCTTCGTCCGGGTCCACTTCCTCGGGGAACACGAGCTTGTAGGTCCTGGCTTCGCCGGTTTCGATGTCTTTAAGGAACAGGGTGCTTCCCAGCCCCGATTTGTCCTTGGCGATCTGGTTGATGTTCAACGAAGTGATGTCGCCGATGCGTTTCTGCAGTTGCGAGATCCGCGACTCCAGGAACATCTGCCGTTCCTTGGCGGATTTGTATTCCGCGTTCTCGCTGAGGTCCCCCAGCGCGATCGCTTCCTTCAAGGCCTTCGGGATGTCCACTTCCAACTCCTTCTTGCAGGCCATCAGGTCTTTGTCCAGTTTGTCGAGAATCGGTAATCGCATGGCAACAATCTCCAAATCGAAATCTTGCGTTCCAGATACAATGTATGAGTGTATCAGGAAATGTTTGATCGGAAAACAGGGTTTGTCGGGAATTAATTGTCGGGAATAATAAAGGCTTTGGGATAGCCCTGCTGGCGGACTTGGTCTCTGTGTTTGAGGGCCGAATCGAAATCGGCGAAATTCCCGGTCACGACTCGATAATATTTTTCGCCTTGGAGGTCGAAAGACTTGACCCGGCCCCGGTTGATTTGCTGGCCCAACCGAGCGGCGTTGTCGGGGTCCTTGAAGACGGCGACCTGGATGGCGTAAGCCTCCCGCGGCAAATCGGAGGCGTCGGCGGAAACTCTATTATAAGTGTAAGAAACGGGAACGGGGGACGGAACGGTTTCGCCGTCCTTGCCCGGGCCGATGGCGACCAACTTGACCGAGGCGGTGCCGTTTCCGACGATCCCCAGTTTCCGGGCGGCCTTGTAGCTCAGGTCGATGATGCGTTCCTTGGCGAACGGGCCGCGGTCGTTGATCCGCACCGTCGTTTCCTTGCCGTTTTCCAGGTTGATCACTTTCACCCAGGTGTTGAACGGGAGCGTCCGGTGCGCCGCCGTCATGGCGTTCATATTATAAACTTCCTTGTTGGAAGTGAGTTTGCCGTGGAAATTGGGTCCGTACCACGAAGCGACCCCTTCCTCGGTGAATCCCGCCGCGTCCTTCAGCGGGTAGTAAGTGACCCCCATGACCTGGTAGGGCATGTCCGCCCAGGGCAACTTGGCGGGTACCGGCCGGTTGATCTCCCGGAGGTCCGCGGTCGCGCAACCCGCCGTCATCAGGCAGAAGGACGCGAACCCCAAAACCGCTCGAACTCTCTTTTCATGTGACCAACCCAAGGAACTCATGCCATAAGGTTTCCAGCTTCCGGCCCCGCCGGGAAAAAGGAATAACTCAGTGTGTGTGAACGCAAAAGAATGTTATTTTTTACTCCCCCTTGTAAAGGGGGTTGGGGGGATTCATGCTATGACCGCGAACAAAACTTCAAATCCCCCTCCCCCCCTTTCAAGGGGGGATTGCGAAAGCGTATTTTTAGGCGATCTAAAGCCCTTATGAGTTATCGTCCGCTTTGCGCGAAAAATTAGAGCAAAATGCCCGGCCCTTTCGGGAAAAGGGCCAAACCGGGTCATTCTAAACGCGGGCAGGGGCCGCGGTCAACCGAAATTCTCGGCAATGCCGCTCAGGTTTTGTCTCTGAACGGTAAAATGAGGAGGATGCCGGCGGCGAACCCGCCGATATGGGCGTACCAGGCCACGCCTCCCGACAGGTCCGCCATCAGGGCGCTACTCGAAATTTGTATCAGGAACCAAATCCCCAGCAGGACGACCGCGGGAATCCGGACGATGGTGATGAAAAATCCCAGGAAGACCAGGGTGCGCACGCGGGCAAAGGGGAAGAGGACCAAATAGGCGCCCAGGATCCCGGAGATGGCGCCGCTCGCCCCCACCATGGGGACTTCGGAACGGGGATCCGCGGCGATGTGGCAGAAGGACGCGATGGCCCCGCACACGAGATAGAACAGGATGAACCGGGTCTTTCCCAAGACGTCCTCGATATTGTTGCCGAAGATCCACAGGTAGAGCATGTTGCCCGCCAGGTGGCCGAGCCCCGAATGCAGGAACATCGCGGAAAAAACGGTGGGATAGACCGCGACCGGGGTCTCCAGGAGATGCAACGGGATCAGCCCGTAACTGTCGAAAAGCGACGCTTCGTCCTTCAGGCCCGCGGGGACGATGAACGAAAAAAACACCGCGACGTTCGCCGCGATCAGCAAAACGGTGACGAGGGGGAAATTTTGGGTGGGGTTTTCGTCCTTCAGCGGAATCATGTCGGCTTGAATGCCTCGCGGGCGGTTTGTATGATACAATTTTTCGCGGACGGGGCTTCTTTTTCAATTATAGGGCATCTCTAAAAATCGTAGTTGCCTGATTCATCAGGCGCTCCAAAAGCCCAATAAATTGGGCAACTACAATTTTTTAGAACCGGTTGGATTCAAGAAAAAGGCAATTTTTAGAGATGCCCTATATTCAATCAATTATAACAGATTGCTGAAAAAGTCCCTTTTCCCTCAAAAATCGTCATGCCCGCGAAAGCGGGCATCCAGAGGACCCTTGAAAATACTGGATTCCGTTTTCACGGGAATGACGGCAAAAGACGATAAAATAGTTTTTCAACGCACTGATAGATTAGAAAGTTCATGAGCGAAACAAACGATCGTCTTCCGGCCATGCATCCGGGGAACCAGTCCCCCGTCGTCCAACCGCGCCCGGAGTCGTCCGCGGAGTGGGTGATCGGCGTTTACAGAAAACATCAACTGGCCCGGGTCGCGTCCGAGCTCGACGCGCGCCTCGGGGGCGGGAGAGGGAAGACCCATTACATCCGGCCCGAACTGCTCGACCTCAATCCCGCCGGTTTCCGCCAGAGCATCCAGGAGATCGTGTTCCCCGTGCCGCGGGTCGTCCACGAGGACTTGCTGGAGATCGCCAAGGGCAAGGTCCTGCTGGAGGCGGGGCCGGGGATGGGCAAAACCACGTTCCTCAAGGTTTATCAAGAGGCGCTGTTGAAGGGGGAGCCGCATCCTTATTTCCCCCTGCCGGTTTATTTCCATCTCGGAGACTTGCCCGAGGGGAGCGGCTTCGGGATGTTTTTCGAGGCCGCGCGCCGGCGGATCCGCGAGACGGTCCTGCTGGAAAAAAACGAAAACCCGGGACTGGACCTGGACGAGCGGATTCTGGACGGGACCATAAACGCGTTGCTCAGGGGCAACAAAGCCATCTTCCTCCTGGACGGGTTGGACCAACTGCCGCCCGAGGACCGCTTTCTCGTTTACCGCGAGGCGCTCGTCGAAGGGGACGCTCTGCGGAGCAATTTCGCGATATTTGCCTCGCGTCCCGTGCAACTGGGTCCCCTGGACGCCGGTTCCGTCCTGAGGCGGGGGAAGGAAGCCGTTTTCAGGACGGCCTTTCAGGCCGCGGATGAAAAGGCGCGGCGCGATTACCTCAAAGGCGTTCTGGGCGACAAGGACCTGGAATGGTATCAACTGCATTTCCCCGAACAGGCAACGGTCCCCATCTTGTTGAGGATGTTCCGCGGAGCCGCTGGGGACGCCCCCGGGGGCAACGCCGCCCCGGCGCCGGTTGCCCTCGATAACGCTTGTTCGCAATCAGCGTCAAGCCCGTTGGCTCCAGCGGCGCTCTGGCCCGGCAGGGCCGCCCTGTACTCGGCCTATTTCCGGCAAGTCCTCAAGGCGGCTGACGCGCCTGAACGGGCCTATTTGCGTCACGAAAAACTGGCGGAGATTTCGTTCCGCTTGATGGAGCAGGGCCGGATCCAGCGTTTTGCGGAAGTGGAAACGGGGTTCGAGTTGGATTGCCTGGCCGGGGAGGGGGAGGCGGCGCTGACAGCGGACGGGAAACTCGCTCCCGCGCTGGACGAGTTTTTACAGCAAACCCCCAGGCGTTGGGAATACCGGCACCCCTCTTTTCAGGAATATTTCGCCGCCGTGAAACTGGCTGGGGACCCCGGCTGGCAACGGACGGTCCGGGAGCGGTGCCGCGACGGGAAATGGGAAGAGGTCTTCCGGTTTTTTGCCGGTCTCGCCCCCGCGTCGAACGACGAGTTTTTCGAAATCCTGTTGGACAAGGGCGCCCTGTTCCTGGCGGGCGTCTGTCTGCCCGAGGCCAAAAATCTTTCCCGGGACAAAGAACTCATGGTCGGGCAGTTCCTGAAATACCAGTGCCGGGAGAGGTATCCGCAGTTCGCCAGGTTCCGCGCGATCGAAACCGGCGACGTCCTGGCGTGCCGGGACTGGGCCTCCTTGAAATCCTTGATCGTTAAACTGCTCCGCAGGGAAAAAAGGGACAGCCGCGTCCTTTTCGGGACGTTTGAGCTATTATTGGCCCATTATGGCATTGATATCCTGAGGGCCGTCGACAGCCTGGATTTCGAATGCCTGGACTCCGTCGAGGAATTGCGGGAGTTTTTGGGCGAGGCCCGGGACCCGGCTTTCGCGGACCGGGCCGTCGTCAAGAGATGGGCGGAGATGGTCACCGTGTCTTCCGGGAAATTCATTTGCCAAATGGAAAAGGACGAGGAGGACCGGGTAGGGCTCAAGGAATATTCGATCATGAAGTATCCGGTCGTCAACGCCTTGTACAGGGCGTTCGACCCCAATTACGACCCTCTTTACCCCAGGTTTTCCAGCCAGGACGATCAGCCCGTCGCCGGGGTCAATTTCTATGAAGCCCATGTCTTCGCGATGTGGCTCGGTTTGCGCTTGCCGACCGAGAAAGAGTGGGAGAAGGCGGCGCGGGGAGTGGACGGCCGGGATTACCCTTGGGGGGAGGCCGGGGGGTATCAGAGCGGCTACGCCAACACCTGCGATTTTCTATTGGGCCGCACCAACCCCGTGACCGAGTACGACCTGGGGGTTTCCCCCTACGGTTGCCACGACATGGCCGGCAACGTCTGGGAATGGTGCGTGCAACCCAACGCCGCCCGGTACACGACCCAGAAGGTCGTGCGCGGCGGGTCGTGGCTCAACTACCTGGTCCACGCCAAATGCGCGTTCCGCAATTCCTTCGACCCGGCGGAGCGCCATCCGGCGGTCGGTTTCCGTTGCGTTTCGCGGGGCCGGACGGAGGTCGACGAGGAATCGGACGCGGATGACGAATAACAAGAAATCCTGTTTCGTCCCGGCCCTCGTCTTTCTTTTCGCCCTCGCCGTCAGGCTTTTTTATCTTCTGGAGTTTCAAAGCAATCCTTATTTCGACTACATCCCCGCGGATTGGGACCAGGCCTGGTACGACCGGGCGGCCCGGGATTTCGCGGCGGGGGATTACCTCCTGCTCCACAGCCCGCCCACGCAGTTCTCCTATTTCTACAAGTTTTTTCTGGGGGCCGTTTATTGGTTGGCCGGCGGGAATTTCTTCCTGATCTGGAGCGCGCAATTTCTGATCGGCTCCCTTTCCGTCCTCCTGGTTTATGGGATTGCCTCGCGGTTGTTCGACCGGAAAGCCGCCTTGTTGTCCTCCCTCTTGTTCGCCGTGTACGGACCGGAGATCTTTTATGAAGGGGTCCTCTATCGCGAATTCATGGTCACCATGTTTTCCCTCCTGTCCTGTTACGCCCTGCTCCTGTATGCCGAGCGGCGCGACAAGGCGAGCCTGGCTTTTGCCGGGCTGTCTTTCGCTTGTCTGATTCTGTGCAGGCCCAACATGATTTTGCTGGGGCCGTTCATTTATGTTTTTCTGGTTTCCGCCGGCAAAACAAACGCCCCGGCAACGGAGGCGAGGAAACCGGCGCTTTTTTTCTCGTGCGCCGTTGCCCTTTCCCTGCTCCCTCTCGTCTTGCACATGGTTTATCTGCAAAAACATTTCGTCTTTCTCGACTCCAGCGGTCCCAGGACGCTACTGCTCGGTAATCTTCCCGAGTATCCCGGCAAGGAATGGTTGCCGCAATACTACCGTTCTTATGCCGAACGGACGGGGGGCGAGCCCGGCAGTTACGTCGAAGTGGTCCGGTACCTGATTTCCAGGGTCGCCGACGACCCCGCCGGGTTCGCCGGTCTGTACGCGAGAAAGGTTTTTTATTTTTTCAACAATTATGAAGTCCCCAGCAGTATGAATTATTACTTGATGCGGGATTTTTCCCGCGTCTTGTCCTTGCCATTGTCGAACTTTTCGATCTATGGCGTCCTGGGGGCGGTGGGGATGGTCCTTTTGGCGGGACAGTGGGAGCGGTTTCGTATCCTGTATCTTTTTTTCGCGGGAATTGTAATCTCGGTCTGTTTGTTTTATATAACGGCGCGATTCAGGCTCCCCATCGTCCCGTTTCTCATGATGTTCTCGTCTTACGCCGTTTTCCACTTGGCGGGCCAGGTCAGGAAGCTTCCTTTATGGAGGACGGTCGCGGCCGTCGTCTGCCTTGCGGCGCTGGGTCATTCGATGACGGACACCGCGGACCTCCGGTCGGCGCCGGTGCGCCCGATCGATTACGCCAACCTCGGGTCGGTGTATGAAAACAATTCGCGATTTCACGATTCGGAAAAAACGCGGGATTTGTATGTCAAGGCGTGGGACTTGTCCGCGCGCCTGGGTTATTCCGAGAATCAGATCGCCTATTATGCGGCCCCGTATTTTTCGCGGCAGGGCAGGACCCATTATTTACGGGGGGAATATTCCGATGCCATCCGGGATTACCGGCGGTCGGCCGCGGTCAGGTATGAAAACGGCCAGACGCACGGTGGATTGTCCCTGGCTTACAAGAGGGCCGGCCTGCCGGCGGAAGCCATTTATCACGCCGAGGAGAGTTTGTTGACCGGGCCGGACCGTCCGGACGTCCGTCTGTCGTTGGTCCAGCTTTACCTTCAACGGGGCGATAATTTGAAAGCCCGGTTTCACGGACGCCAGGCCGCCGCCCTGATCGAGGACGTGGGACGCAAAAAAATCCTGATGGACACGCTCCGGCCCCTGGAGGAGTTAGGCCGGTTCCTAAGCCAGGGCCCTTCCCTCGAAATCGACCGCGCCCGGACCCTGGCGCAAAACGCGCAATGGGAATTGGCGGAGGAGCTTCTCAAAAAGAATTTCGCGGCCCATTCCGACTCCCCGGACGTTTACCTGCTCCGGGGCGACATTTTCGCGGGGAAGGAGGAAAGCGCCAAGGCCCTGGACGCATATCGCCAGGCCCTGGTCCTGGGTTACGAGAGCTTCGACCTGTTGGCCCGCATGGGGGAACTGGCCCGCGGGTTGGGAATGGACCAGGCCGCGGCGATGTATTACCGGAAGGCGCTGAAACATTCCCCCGACTCGATTGCGATAAAACTGGCCCTGGCGGAACTCGACGGGACCCGCGCCACGACCCCTTTCGGTCAACTGGCCGGTCCCGCTTGATCGTTTGGCCGCGAGCGGGGATAAACCGCGCTTTGGGACAAAAGCCGGCGTCAAAGACCGGATGTTTTTCCTCGCAAAAACTGATAAACTGCGTTCTGTAATAAAAACAAGTCGATCGGGGAGTTCCTGTCTTGGATTTAACGCAACGCGCAAAAAAGTTTTTGTGCATTGACGACGATCGGACCCTGCTGATGATCGTCAAGCAGGTTTTGACCAAATCCTTCCGTCCCGAGGTCCTGATGTATTACGAGGCGGCTTCGGGAGAGGAAGGCCTCCAGAAGGTCCTCGAACTAAAGCCGGACATCATTCTTTCCGATATTCAGATGCCGGGGATCAGCGGTTTCGAGCTGTGCCGGAAGATACGCGAGTTCAACCCGCATTGCGCGGTCATCTTGATGTCCGCCTACGACCCCGAGGAGGACAACGCCATTCACGCCAGCGAAGCCGGGGCGGACGCCTACCTTTCGAAGCCCGTCAAGAAAGGGGAACTGCTGTTCGTCGTCAATTTCGTCCTGCGCGTCGCCAACTTGAACGACGCGTTGTACGAGAAGAACTTCCAGTTGGAGCAGTCGCTCGACCGCTTGCGGTCGTTCCATCAGAAGCTGGGCGCCTTGAACGAGGAGTTGCGGTCCGACAAGCGGCGCCTCGACGCCAGCCTGCGCGAAATGCAGGAACTGAACGCGCAGTTGGAGGCCAAGAACGCGCAGATCTCCGCGATGATGGAGGAGGTCGCCGCCCGGTTCGATTCCACCGTGGCGCTTCTGGGCAATTTAATAGAACTGCGCCAGACGGAACACCGGGGACACTCCGAGCGGGTCGCCAACATGTCGGTGTTCATCGCCAAACGGATGAAACTGCTCGAACACCAAATCCAGAATATACACGTGGCGGCCAGGTTGCACGAGCTGGGCATTGTCGGCCTCCCCGGGCAGGACGTGGAGGCCCTGGTTTTGGACGCGGAAAGCGACCATCCGCACAGCAACCATCCCCTGGTCGGAGAAATGCTTTTGAAAAGTTTCCCGGGTTTTGAACAGGTGGCCGAGATCATCCGCCATCTGCATGAGAACGTGGACGGTTCGGGGGCCCCCGACGGTCTGTACGGCGACCGCATCCCCATCGGGTCCCGCATCATTTCCGCCGCCAGCTACTTCGACCATGCGGCGATCGCCAACCCGGCAAAGCGGCGGGAGGACATTTTGCGGGAAATGGAGGAAGATGGGAACCGTATTTTTGACGACCAGGTCCTGCGGTTGATGCGGGATTATCTGAGCGCCCAACAGGCCCTGGCGGAAAAGTTTTATGAGTGTCCCGTGTACGGTCTGTCGGAGGGGATGGAGCTGGCCGACGACATTTATTCGGAGTCCGGGATCAATCTGTTAAGGAAAGGGACCGTCCTCGACCGGGACACGCTGGCAAAAATGATGCGGTTTCATAACGTGGACCCCATTGTGGGATCGGTAAAAGTAAGGCAGAAATAGACCTATGGATTTTGGCACGCTGGTAGGAATAATCGCGGGTCTTGGCCTGGTGATCATCGCCATTCTTTCGAATAGCGGGCTCGGCCTTTTCGTGGACCTGCCCTCGATGATGATCGTGGTGGGGGGCATGAGCGCCGCCATCCTGGTCGCCTATCCCCTCAACGAATTGTTGCGGGTGATCGGCTTGTTCATCAAGGTCTTTTTCGTGAAAAAAACGGACCAGCACGAGATCATCGAGACGATGGTCATGATCTGCAACGTGGCCCGCAAGGGCGGGGTGCTGGCCATCGAGTCCAAGCTCAAGGACATAGACAACGAATTTTTAAAGAAAGGGTTGCAGTTGACCGTGGACGGGAAGGACGAGAACACCGTCAGCACGCTTCTCAAGCGCGAGATCAAGCAAATCCAGGTTTCCCACCGCGACGGCTGGGAGATATTCAGCGAAATGGGCAAATACGCGCCCGCCTTCGGGATGGTGGGGACCCTCATCGGCCTGGTCCAGATGCTGGCGTCCCTGGCCGACGTGGCCTCGGTCGGCCCCAAGATGGCCGTCGCCCTGATCACGACGTTTTACGGCTCCATACTGGCCAACCTGGTGTTCATCCCCATGACCACGAAGCTCAAGCGCCGTAGCGCCATCGAAACCCTGGAAATGAACCTGGTCCTGGAAGGGATCACGTATATCCGCAAAGGCGTCAACCCCAGGTTTATGCAGGAGGTGTTGGAGAACTCCCTGGCGGCGTATCACGGCAAGAGAATGCAAAAAGAGGATTTCGAGAAAAAAACCGCGAAGGCCAAAAAGGCATAAGCCATGGAAGCGTCCACATCGTCGCCCCCGTCCCCGCCGGCATCGCCGCCGCCGTCGCCCCCCGCGACTTCGGCGCCGCCGGGCGCGCCGCCCAAGCCGCCCGTCAAACCGCCGCCCAAGCCGCCCGGAGTGAAAAAACCGCCCGAACTGCCTCCCGCGCCGCCCGCCGAGGACGAGGAGGGCGAGGAGCATCTCAAGGAGGAGGAGAGAGGGATCCCGGAGTGGGTCGTCACCTTCGCGGACATGATGACCTTGATCATGGTCTTTTTTATTCTTATGTTCGCCATGGGGAAGATCGAGGCGGAAAAATTCAAGCAACTCTCGCATTCGCTCAAATCGGCGCTGGGGGTCGAACAGACCCCCGACGCCGGCACCCGGCAGGGCCTGGACGTGATCAAGGAGGCGGTCCTGGACGAGAAGACCGTCCATGCCGTGGACGAAGTGGGCTCCATGGTCACCAAGGAAATCGAGGAGATCTCCTCGGAGGTGGAGGAGTTCGTCTACAAGAACAAGCTCTCCGGACAAGTGGAGGTCCACTCGGACGAGCGGGGGGCCGTCATCACCGTTTCGGACGTCGTGCTGTTTCCTCTCGGTCAGGCGAGGATGACCCTGGAGGGCGCGAAAGTCCTCAAGCAGATTTTTGATTTGTTAAAACAGTTCAACTACGAAGTCAAGATCGAGGGGCATACGGACAATACGCCGATCAAGACGGAGCGGTTCCCGTCGAACTGGGAGCTTTCCGCCTCCCGCGCCAGCGACGTGGCCCGGATGCTCGTGGAGGCGGGGTTCCCTCCCGAAAAACTGTCCGTGGAGGGGTTTGCCCAATACCGCCCGAAAGTTTCCAACGACAGCTTCGCAAACCGCGCTCTCAACCGCCGGATCGAGATCGTGTACCAGCGCGGCAGTATCCGCAATCACATGGTCGATATTTTGCGCCGGGGAAACTAGCCGTGATTCCCGAAAAAAGCGCTTTTTCGCCGGCGGCAGGCTCTCCCCAGGCGCGGTCTCCGCTGACCGATTCCTCTTGTGATTTGACCCATCCCCTGTTATTTTCTTGATACAGACCGTTGATTTTTAATCCGTTTGGCGTACTGCGCCGGCTCCGGCAAGGGGACGATTTTTGCGCGGGAAGGGACGTTTGGATAGCGAGGACTACATGCGGCGGGCCATTGAGTTGGCCCAAAAAGGCGCCGGAAGGACCAGCCCCAATCCCATGGTGGGGGCGGTGGTCGTGAAGGGCGGCAAGGCGGTCGGCGAGGGTTACCATGCAAAGGCCGGCCGGCCCCATGCGGAAATCGGGGCCCTGAAAAAGGCCGGCCGGCGCGCCCGGGGCGCCAGTTTGTATCTCAACCTGGAGCCCTGTTGCCATTTTGGGCGAACGCCTCCCTGTACGGACGCCATCCTCGCCGCCGGGGTCGCCAAGGTCTTTGTCGGCATGCGCGACCCCAACCCGCTGGTCGCGGGGAGGGGGATCAGGATTTTGCAAAAGGCCGGCGTCCGGGTCCAGACCGGGATCCTGCGCGAGGAATGCGAACGGCTGAACGAGGTTTTCGTCAAATACATACGCTCCCGGACGCCATTCGTCGTCCTTAAGGCCGCGATTTCCCTGGATGGGAAAATCGCCACGGCGGCGGGAGAATCGCGGTGGATTTCCGGGGCCGCCTCCAGGAAAATCGTCCATGAGTTACGGGACCGGGTGGACGCCGTGCTGGTGGGGGCGGGCACGGTGTTGAAGGACGACCCGCTTCTGACTGCCCGGCTGGGAAGGAGGAAAGGGAAAAACCCGGTCCGGATCGTTCTGGACAACCGCAACCTTGTGCCGCTGAACTCGCGGGTGTTTTATAACGCCGATACCCAGAGGGTGATTTATGTATCGACCGGTCAACTCCCGGAGGAACGGGAGAGCGAGTTGCGCCGCATGGGCGTGGAGATTTGCCCCGCGCCTGAAAAGGACGGCAAGGTCGATTTGCGTCAACTTCTGCGCAATCTGGGCGAAATGGAACTGACCAGCGTCCTGATCGAGGGCGGGTCGGAGGTGAACGCCTCCGCCATCGAGGCGAAGGTCGTGGATAAAATCATGCTTTTTGCCGCCCCCGTCGTCATCGGGGGCCGGGGCGCGCCGGGAGCGGTCGGGGGAGAGGGGATCGAGAGTCTCCGGGATGCCCATCCCGTCAAGCGCTTGACCGTCCGCCGCGTGGGCAAGGACTTTCTGCTGGAGGGATATCTGTAATCATGTTTTCCGGAATCGTGCAATCTCTGGGCACGGTCAGGGAGATCCACCGCCGGGACGGAAAAGCCCGGATGACGGTGGCGACGGACCGGGGTTTCGAGGGGCTCGAACTCGGCGAGAGCGTCGCCGTCAACGGGGTGTGTCTCACCGTGTGCCAGATCATGCAAAACGCGTTCGCGGTCGATATGACCGCGGAAACGCTGGGCCGCACCAGTTTCAAGCAGGTCCGTCCCAAGGCCCGCGTCAATCTGGAGCGCGCCTTGACCCCCGCGCAGAAGGTCAGCGGCCATTTTGTCGCGGGGCATATCGACCAAACGGGCGTCGTCGTCGAGATCGACCGCGGCGCCGGGGAAACGCTGTTCCGGTTCGAGCATCCGCCGGAACTCGCCCCCTATCTTGTCGAAAAGGGCTCCGTGGCGGTGGACGGCATCAGCCTCACGGTATTTGCCTGCCGGGACAACCGGTTTTCCGTTTCCATCATCCCCTTTACCCTTGAGCACACCAATTTGAACGAGCGAAAAGTCGGCGATCATGTCAATATCGAATGTGATATGATTGGAAAATACGTTTACAAGGCTTGCGAGAACTTTTTGAACCGGTCCAATGGTCCGGGAATCGATCCGGATTTTTTGAAACGTCATGGTTTTGTGTGAGGGACGAGCTTGAGTCTTTTCTGTTCCATCGATGAAGCGTTGGAGGAGGTCCGCCAGGGAAGGTTGATCGTCATCGTCGACGACGAGGACCGCGAGAACGAAGGCGACCTGATGATCGCTTCCGAAAAGGTGACGCCGGAAGCCGTCAATTTCATGGCCCGGTTCGGCAGGGGGCTGATCTGCCTGACCCTTACGGAGGAGCGGACGCAGGAACTGGATCTCGACATGATGGTCCGGGACAACCAGTCGCGCTACAACACGCCGTTCACCGTTTCCATCGACGCCAAGGAGGGGATCTCCACGGGCATCTCCGCGGCGGACCGCGCGCATACCATCAAATTGGCGATCGACCCCAAAACGACTCCCGGCGACCTGGTCCGGCCGGGGCACGTCTTCCCCTTGCGGGCCAGAAGGGGCGGGGTGCTCGTCCGCACCGGGCATTCCGAGGGCTCGGTCGATATGGCGCGGCTGGCCGGACTCTATCCCTCCGGCGTGATCTGCGAAATCATGAACGACGACGGCGCCATGGCCCGCGTGCCGCAACTGAAAAAGTTCGCCCAAAAGCACGGGCTGAAAATGATCACCATCAAGGACCTCGTCGAGTATCAACTCCAGAGAGAGACCCTGGTGGAAAAAGTGGCGACCACCCTCATCCCCACGGACCTTGGAGAATTCAAGGCCGTGGCCTTCCGTAACAAACTGATCGACCAGGTGCATATCGCGTTGGTCAAGGGCGACATTCAACCCGACCGGCCGACCCTGGTGCGCGTCCATTCCCAGTGCCTGACGGGGGACGTCTTCGGTTCGCACCGGTGCGATTGCGGCGAGCAACTCAAGCAATCCATGCAGACGATTCAAAAGGAAGGGATGGGCGTCCTGCTCTACCTGTACCAGGAGGGCCGGGGCATCGGCATCATCAATAAATTGAAAGCGTACGCCTTGCAGGACGAAGGGCACGACACCGTGCAGGCCAACGAAGCTCTCGGGTTCAAGCCCGATCTCCGGGAATATGGCATTGGAGCCCAAATCCTGCGTCAGCTCGGACTGGGGAAGATCCGGCTCATGACCAACAATCCCAGGAAAATCGTCGGATTGGAAGGGTACGGACTGCACATGGTCGAGCGCGTTCCCATCGAGGTCCAGCCCAAGAAAGATAACATCAAGTATTTGAAGACCAAGCAGGTCAAGTTGGGGCATCTCATCAAAAACATTTCGTGAATCGTGAAATAAGGGGAAGGGATGGCGAAATACATTGAAGGGAAGATGATCGGCGCGGGGCTCAAGTTTGCCATCGTGGCCAGCCGGTTCAACGACTTCGTCGTCGGGCGGCTGGTGGACGGGGCCTTGGATGCGTTGAGCCGCCACGGCGTCAACGACGGCGACGTCGAGGTGGTGAAAACTCCGGGGGCTTTCGAGGTCCCCGCCGTGGCGAAAAGGTTGTGCGCGAAAAAAAAATACGACGCCGTCATCTGCCTGGGGGCCGTGGTCCGCGGCGCCACGCCGCATTTCAACTACGTGGCCGCCGAGTCGAGCAAGGGCGTCGCCGCCGTCGCGCTGGAGTCCTCCATCCCGGTGATTTATGGGATTTTGACCACCGATAACCTGGAACAGGCCTTGGAACGCGCGGGCGCCAAATCCGGGAACAAGGGATGCGAAGCCGCGCTCGCCGCCATCGAAATGGCCAATTTATATAAACAAATATAAGCGGGAAACCTCGATATGGGTAGAAGACGGTCTTCCAGGGAGTTGGCGCTGAAGTTCCTCTATCAGACCGAACTCAATCGGGGAGAGTTTGAGGAGCAGATGCAAGACTTCACGGAGCGTTCCGCCTGCCAGGGCGAGGTCAAGAAATACATGACGGAACTGGTGGACGCCATCGCCATTCACAAGAGCGTGATCGACGGGCTTTTGGAAAAATGTTGCGAAAACTGGACCCTCTCCAGGATGAGCGTGATCGACCGCAACATCCTCCGCATCGCCACATGCGAATTGATGTTCCAGAAAGACGTCCCTCCGAAAGTGGCGATCGACGAAGCCGTTGAAATCGCGAAGAAATTCGGTAGCGACGATTCTCCCGATTTCATCAATGGCGTCCTGGACCGGGTGAAGAAAGAACTGGAAAAGGAATTGGCGGAGCCCACGCCCGGCAAATCGATCTGAAGGGCATCTCTAAAAATCGCCTTTTTCTTGAGTCCAACCGGCGCTGAAAAATTGTAGTTGCCTAATTTATTGGGCTCCTGGAGCGCCTGATGAATCAGGCAACTACAATTTTTAGAGATGCCCTGAATTGAAAAAAGGGGGAGTGGACGGTGATCTACATTGTTT
>JACQQK010000052.1 GCA_016207065.1 Nitrospinota bacterium | reverse complement strand
GGTGAAGAAAGAACTGGAAAAGGAATTGGCGGAGCCCACGCCCGGCAAATCGAACTGAAGGGCAACTCTAAAAATCGCCTTTTTCTTGAGTCCAACCTGCGCTGATAATTTGTAGTTGCCTAATTTATTGGGCTCCTGGAGCGCCTGATGAATCTGGCAACTACAATTTTTAGAGATGCCCTGAATTGAAAAAAGGGGGAGTGGACGGTGATCTACATTGTTTTCTCCGATGTCCACGGCAACCTGGAATCCCTGGAAACGTTTATCCAGATCTCCGGTTCCATCGTACACGATAAAAAAGTCTGCCTGGGAGACATCGTCGGATACGGCGCCGACCCCAACCCCTGCGTGGAATGGGTCAAGGAAAATGTCGATATCGTCCTGGGCGGCAATCACGATTACGCGGCGGTCGAGAAAACGGACGTCTCCTATTTTAATCCTCATGCCTATCAAGCGTGTCTTTGGACGCGGCGCGAACTGACGCGGGACAATATCAAGTACCTGCGCTCGCTTTCGGCCGCCAGGGAGGAAGACGGGGTGTTTTGGGTCCATTCTTCTCCCTTCGAACCCGAACAATGGCATTATGTCGCTTCTCTTTATGACGGGATGGAAAACTTCGCGCATTTCAATGCGCCGATTTGTTTTTTAGGGCATTCCCATAGACCGATGGTCCTTGAGCAAGACGCCGAGGGCAATGTCGGCGCTTGTCCTCCCTCCGCCTTGCGGTTGAAGGCGGAACGCCGCTATATTGTCAATGTGGGAAGTTTGGGGCAACCGCGGGACGGTAACCCCGACCCTGTTTTCGCGATCTTCGATTCGGACCTTCAGACCGTGGAGTTTCGCCGGTATAAATACGATCTCCAAACCGCTCAGAAAAAAATCCTCGAAAAAGGATTGCCATCCTTTTTAGCCGAGCGCCTCAGCTACGGTGTGTAGAGGTTTTTTTGCCTCCCAGCCTTTTGTTGACCTCCCTTGAAAAAGATGTTATATTCAAAAACATAATAAAATTAATTATTTACGGGATTTATTCGATAATCGGCGTTAAGGTTTACAAGGTTTTCTACATTAAAATTCGTTTTTACCCAGGGCCTCTGGGAGCGTACGGGATAACAGGTGAATTTAATTAGAAATTCTTTATTTCGGACCCGGTCATTGGCGTGGATTTTCTCCGCGCTGATGGTTTTGCTGTTTTGCGGAGCAGAATCCTTCGCCTCGGCCAAGGGACCCGAGACGCGGAAGGCCAAGGCCCTTTACGATAACGCGAGGAAATCTTACCTGCTCCTTGATAAACTCAAGGAAAAACGAGACAACCGCGAGGAATGGCTGTCTTGTATCGAACAATTCAAAAACGTTTACGAGACGTATCCCCAAACTCCAGAAGGGTATAAGGCGGCATACACCATGGCGCGGCTATACCATCATCTCTACCGCCAGATGGGGACCTCCGAGGATGGCGAGGAGGCTCTCCGGTATTATCAAAAAACGGTCTCGGAATATACATTCAAAAGGTTGGACGACGACGCCCTGTTTTACGAGGGGGAGATTTATTTTGAAAGGAAAAAAATCGATTTGGCGGTTTTAGCGTTCAAGACCATTGTGGAAAAATACCCGGACGGCGATCAGGCCGGAAAGGCCAGGAAACGGTTGCGGGAACTCCAGGATGTGGAGTCCCGGGCGGCGGAGTCCAAAAGCCCCGTCGCGGAGGACCGCAGGGTCATCCTGCGGAAAGTGAGTTATTCCGCGGACCCGCAAGCCTCGCGGGTGGTGGTCTACGCCAACGGCCCGGTGGAGATATTCCACAAACGGTTGACGAAACCCGACCGGTTCTACGTCAACTTCAAGAACGCCGGACTGGATTCGAGCGTGTCCAAACTGATGGAAGTCCGCGACGAATACCTGCAACGCATCCGCGTCAACCAGTTCAGCCAGGACATGAGCCGCATGGTTTTGGACATGAACCCGGACGCCGGCGTGGACGTGTCCGCGAAAGTGGAGGATGACAGGGTCGTGATCGAACTCCGCAAGCAGGCCCCGCCGCCCAAGACGGAGATGGCGAGGCCGTTAGCGCAAGCCAAGGCCGAGCCGGTCGCGGCCCGGCATCCCGCGGCCGTCCGTAAAAATCATGTCCCGCTGATCGTTATCGATCCGGGCCACGGCGGTAAAGACCATGGAGCCGAGGGCGAGAGCGGATTGCTGGAAAAGGACGTTAATTTGGAAGTCGCGAAAAAGCTCAAGTCGATATTGGAGAAACGTTACAAATACCGCGTGTTGATGACGCGGGAGGACGACGCGTTCGTTTCCCTCAAGGACCGCGGCGCGCTGGCCAACGAAAAAGACGCGACCTTGTTCGTTTCCGTTCACGCCAACGCGGCCCCGCGAAAGTCCGCGAAAGGGATCGAAACCTATTATCTGGGGATCGGGTCCAGCGACCAGGCGAAGGAGACCGCGGCTAGGGAAAACGGAGACCTGGTGGGTTCCGTCAAGGACAACCAGGTGCAGAATATCCTCGCCGATTTGATCAGCACGACGAAGATCAACGACTCGTCCCGGCTGGCGGGAAAAGTGCAACATTACCTCCATCAGGTCCTGTCGCATAAGTTTTCCGAGATAAAGAACCTGGGCGTCAAGGAAGGGCCGTTCTTTGTGTTGCACGACGCGAACATGCCGAGCATCCTGGTGGAGGTGGGTTTCATCACCAACGTCGAGGAGGAGCGCCGGTTGGACAACGCGGAATATATGAACTGGTTGGCGTTCTCCATGGCGCGGGGGATCGGCGATTTTCTGCGCGACCGGGAACCGGCCATCTAGGCCACAACTGCCATGTCCATACCCCTTGTCGCCATAATAGGAAGGGCCAATGTCGGGAAGTCCACCCTGTT
The DNA here is from genome assembly GCA_016207065.1 of Nitrospinota bacterium. Classification (GTDB taxonomy): domain Bacteria; phylum Nitrospinota; class Nitrospinia; order Nitrospinales; family JACRGP01; genus JACRGP01. The sequence goes on along the minus strand of JACQQK010000052.1, from coordinate 10,065 downwards.
CAACAAGATCGCCCGCAAGCGGTCGGCCATCGTCAACGATACGCCGGGCGTCACGCGCGACCGGATATACGCCCGCGCCGAATGGCGTGGCAAGGCCTTCATGGTCATCGATACCGGCGGGATCGATGTCGACGAGGATACCGAGATCGAATTGAAAGTGAAAGAGCAGGCGCGGTTGGCGATCTCCGAGGCGGAAGCCATCGTTTTTTTGGCGGACAGCCGGCAAGGCGTGACGCCGCAGGACAAAGAGGTCTTCGACAAGATAAGAAAGTCCCGGAAACCTTTTTTCCTGGCGGTCAACAAGGTGGACCACCCCGGTCAGGATTGGCGGGTCCACGAATTTTCCGAATTGGGAGCGGAGAAAATATATCCGATTTCCGCCGAGCATGGGATTGGCATCGAGGCGTTGGTCGAGGACGTGGCGGATTGCCTGCCGGAGCCGGCCGAGCGGGACGACGCGGCCGTGGGGATCAAGATTGCCGTCATGGGCAAGCCCAACGCCGGGAAATCCTCGCTGGTCAACAGTCTTTTGAAGACGGAGCGTTGCATCGTTTCCGATATCCCCGGCACTACCCGGGACGCCGTGGATTCCGCCCTGGTTTTTAAAGGCAAAAGCTATGTCCTGGTGGATACGGCGGGGATACGCAGAAAGGGCAAAACGCGCCTCTTGCTGGACAAGTACAGCGTCATCATGGCGCTGAAGGCCATGGAGCGATGCGATATCGCGGTTTTGTTGTTGGACGCGGAGGCCGGCGTCACGGACCAGGACGCCACCATCGCGGGTTACGCGTTCGAAAAGGGGAGGGGATGCGTCATCGTCCTCAACAAGTGGGACCTGGTGGAAAATAAAAAGGAAGCGTTTGCGCGGTTCATGGACACGATAAAAGAGAAGTTGAAGTTCCTGGATTTCGCCCCCGTTTTAACGGTTTCCGCCAAGACCGGAATGGGGTTGGACAGGTTTCTGCCCACCGTCGAGAAAGTTTACGCGGAATATTCCAAGGAGCTTCCCACGGCAAAGTTGAACTCATGTTTCGAGGCGGCGATCAAAAAGAACCCCATGAGCGGCTACCGGGGGAAATTCCTGAAGTTGTTCTATTCCACCCAGGTCAAAAAGTGCCCGCCCACGTTTCGATGCTTCGTGAACTATCCCGAGGGGATACATTTTTCATACCAACGCTATTTGACCAATAGCCTGCGCAAGGCTTTTGGGTTTTCCGGAACCCCCGTGCGTTTGATATTCTCGCAACGGCAGACGCGGCCATGAAACCATGTTGAACGCCAAGGATTTTAGCGTGTTTTACGGGCACAACTACCGGGTCCTGGACGTCAAGGGGCTCGGAAGGATTGTCTTTGGTTGCCCTCCCGGTCTGGTCAAGGAATTCACCCGCAAAAAGGAGGCCTTGCCCAGCCGCTACGTCATCCCCATCCGGACGTTCGTGCGCGGGAAAAACTATTTCGACTTCGAGTTCGTGGTTTACAGCTTCTTGTTCATAAAGTCGAGAAAGGAAAAGATCTCCATATACTGCACCGCCGACCAGAAACGGAGGTTCAAGGTCATATTGAACGAAGCCCTGTTCGGCCCCCGCTTCGACCAGATACTGCGCTCGCAATTTCACAGCCTGGCCGATAAAAAACGGTTTACGAAAAACGATTCCGCGAGCTTCGACGCTTTCCTGGACAAGGTTTCCGCGGACAAGGACCTGTTCGCCTTCTTTCAATCCCTTTTAAAGGAACATGTCGGCGACAAAAGGCTTCAACTGGAAGTCCGCAAATATTTCTCGGAGCTTCTGGCGGGCGACAGGCGGTGGGCGAAAAAGAACAATCTTCGTTTTACGTCCACCCTGGCCAAAAACTACATACTCTGCGCGCAGTTGAAGAACGAGATGGACCTTTTTGCCCTCGCGAAGGAAGAGGACCGCGAACGGTTCACCGACCGGGTCATCGACTTCAAGGTTTTCGATAAAAATTTGTCCGTGACCATCCAAAGCGACGAGGACAAAAGAAAAAAGATCGAAGTGGTCCAGGTCCATCCGTCGGTCTTCGAGGTGCGCTCGAAAAACGCGGCGCGATGCGTCCTGGACATCAGCAAGCTGGACTCCCAACCCCAAACCGGCAAGATCGACCCGATCGTCAGGCCGTTCATGGGGGCGACGTTCATGGGGGTGGGTTCCGGGTTCGCCCCCAAGCGGAGAAACAGTTGCGTCATCGTGTGGATGGAGGGGAAAGGGATCATGGTCGACGCCCTCCCGGAGACGAACGCCCTGAGCCTGTCCTGCGGGATAGGCGAAAAGGACGTTCAGTATATTTTCCTTTCCCACGTCCATTCGGACCACGACGCCGGATTGATCGAAAAGATCCTTTACGGCCAGCGCGTCAAGATAATCTCCACGCGCATCGTCTTCGACAGTTTTTTGCGCAAGGTGGGGGCCATCACCTGCCTGCCGCTCTCCATGATCGAAGGCTTTGTCGATTTCCTGGAGGTGGAGCCCGGTAAAAAGACCCGGCTCCCCGGCTTCAAGCATTGCTATTTCACGTTCGATTATTCCTTTCACTCCATCCCCGCCGGACGTTTTGTCCTGACCTATAACGATGGAAAGGGGGTCAAGAGGACCATCAGCCATTCCGGGGACACCAAGTACGACGTTGAGAAAATCGAGGCCTGGTATGAAAAGGGCGTATTCACCAAAAGCAGAAGGGACGCGGTCCTGGGGTTCATCTGGGACGCGGACCTGATCATCCACGACGTCGGCGGCGGCGCCTTGCATACCGAGTTGAGCGCCTTCCGCGACTTGCCCGACTCCATCGCCCGAAAAATGGTCCTGGTGCACCAGCATAAAGACCCCGTTCCGAATACCCGGTACCGTTTCGCGGCGGAAGGCCAGACGGAGGTGTTGATGAAAGCCAAAAGGGCCGACGACGCCCAGCGCCTGGAAACCATAAAGGACATCCCCTTGTTCAAGGACGTCGATGGGAGCCGGCTGATGGGCATGTTGACCCATTCGGAGATCGTCAAGTACCGGCCCGGGGAAATCGTGTTTTCGCAGAACGACCTGGGGGACGCCTTTTACGTCATATTGGACGGGTTCGCGGAGATCATCATCGACGGCAAACCCGTGATGATTTACGAGAAAGGCAAGTTCTTCGGCGAGTTGGCCATCACGACGGACAACCCGCACCGCCGGGCGACGATCCGGGCCAAGACTCCGCTGACCGTCCTGAGGGTCGAGAAGAATTATTATAAAAAGCTCAACCTGCCGCAAATCCAGGACGACTTCTACAGGCTGAGGAATTATTTCAACGATATCATCAGCCCCAGCCTGATCGCCTCCCTGGCCTTTGGCAAAATAGTCCACTGGCGGAAAGACCAGACGATCATCGAGAAGGGGGCCTCCGATACGGAGATGTATATCATCCTATCGGGGCAAGTCGAGGTGTTGAACGAGAAGAACAAGGCGCTGGCGTTCTTGAGTAGCGGCGACGTGGTCGGAGAGGTCGCCTGCGTGAAAAACGTTCCGCGGACGGCGACCGTCGTGGCGCGGAGCGACACCTATGCCGTCTGCCTTGAAAAGAAAGAGGCCGATACGGTATTTAAATTGTTCCCGTCCTTTTACGGGACCGTTTATCAAAAGATCAAAAAGCTGGAAGCTACGATGTTTTAACCCGGATATTGCACGAGCGAACGACGCATGGAAGCGCCTCGGGTTTTGGGAACGGGGCTTGCCGATCTGTTGGAGACGGAAAATACCCGGCGCAAAAAGCGCCTTTGTTTTGTCCCCCCTTGCAAAGGGGGACAGGGGGATTTGAAATCCCCGTTCGCGGTGAGGGCGGGAATCCCCCCGCCCCCCTTTACAAGGGGGAGCAATTCCATTCAATTACTCATGCAATATCCGGGTTAATCCTCCCGTTTTTTAGCGCCTGTAGTAAATTGGACTTTGAACCGCCGATGAAAAATGGCTTGAGATTCCCGCGCCGGTAGGAAACGGTTGGCCCGTCCGAAAACGGCGCTTTTCCCGGTTCCGATTTTTGTCTGGCCGGAAGCCGGATCGCGTCCGGTCCCTCGACCCTGAGCGTCCGCGAGGGGGGCGCGATGCGCCCAAGTTGCCGGGGCGCCAAAGGCTTCTTCTCGAGAGGTGATCATGAAACCATGCAAAATCCATGAAATCAGAAATGTGGGACTCGTCGGACACGGCGCCTCCGGAAAGACCTCCGTCGCGGAGGCCGCCCTGTACCTATCTGGGGTTTCCGACCGTCTGGGAAAAGTGGGCGACAACTCGTCGATGATGGATTACGACCCCGACGAGGTGAAACGCGGACATTCCATCGGCGTTTCGGCGGCTTTTCTGGAATGGAACAAAAACAAGATCAACCTGGTCGACGCCCCCGGCTCCGCCAACTTCATCGCCGATGCCGTCGCCTGCCTCCGCGTCGTGGACAGCGCGGTGGTGGTCGTCAGCGCCGCCGACGGCGTTCAGTTCTATACCGAGAAATTCTGGAAATGGGCCGACGAGCAATCTCTGCAACGGGTCGTTTTCGTCAACAAACTGGACCACGAGCGCGCCAATATCGACCCGGTCCTGGATTCGATACGCAGGAAGTTCAAGAAAAAAACCGCGCTCCTGCATGTCCCCGTCGGCGAGGGAGAAGCGTTCTCGGGAATTTTCGACCTCGTAACGAACGCCTATTTTGTCTATCAAAGAGGCGGGAAGGGGGTAGGGCAGGCGGGCCAGCCTCCCAAGGACCTTGCCGACGAACTGGAAACCCGCCGCGCCGAGCTGGTCGAGGCGGTCGCCGAAACGGACGACGAACTGCTCGAAAAATACCTGGAAAACGGCGAGCTTTCCCAGGAGGACTTCAATTCCGGATTGAGAAACGGGATTCAAAAGGGCGACCTGGTCCCGGTATTATGCGGGTCGGCGCTGTTCAACATGGGGATCGACCTGCTGTTGAACGCGATGAACGAGTTCCTTCCCCCGCCCAACCGTCGGCCCGCGTTGAAGGCCAAATCCGCCAGGGACGATTCCGAAATCGTCGTTGCGGCGGACGAAAACGCCGCCGTATCCGGTCTGGTGTTCAAAACCATCGCCGACCCGTATGCCGGGAAGTTGACCCTGTTCCGGGTATTTTCGGGGTCCATCAAGGCGGATTCCAACGTGTACAACGTCAACAAGCAAACGTCCGAAAGAGTGGGGCAGATCTTTGCCCTTCAGGGGAAAAAGCAAACCCCCGTCCCCGAAGTGTCGGCGGGCGACATCGGGGCCGTCGCCAAGCTCAAGGTCACGGCCACCGGCGATACGCTCGGCTCCCCCGATTCGCCCTTGCTCTTTCAACCCATCCGCTTCCCCTTGCCGGTTTTGTCGCGCGCGCTGGTCCCCAAAACCCGGGCCGACGAGGAGAAAATCAGCGCGGCGTTGCACCGCCTGGTCGAGGAGGACCCGACCTTGAAGGTTGACCGGGACGCGAAAACCCACGAACTTTTGATCACCGGGATGGGGCAAGCCCATCTCGACGTAATTATCGAGCGCATGAAGCGGCGGTTTGGGGTCGAGGTCGACGTGAAGCCTCCGAAAGTGCCCTACCTCGAAACGATCCGCGGGGCCGCGAAAGTCCAGGGCAAATACAAAAAGCAGACGGGCGGCAGAGGCCAGTACGGCGACGCCTGGCTTGAAATCTCGCCCCTGCCCAGGGGCGATGGGTTTCAATTCGAAAACAGGATTGTGGGCGGCGCCATCCCGAGGCAATATGTCCCGGCGGTCGAAAAGGGGGTCCATGAAGCCATGAGCGAGGGCTTCCTTGCCCATTATCCCCTGGTCGATATCAAGGTGGCCTTGTACGACGGTTCGTACCACGACGTCGATTCCTCGGAAATGGCCTTCAAGATCGCCGGCTCCCTGGGTTTTAAAAAAGGCGTCGCGGAATGCAAACCGATCCTGCTGGAACCGATCATGCACATGGAAGTCAGCATCCCCGGCGATTATGTCGGCGATATCATCGGCGACCTCAATTCCAAGAGAGGGAAAATATTGGGGATCGACGCCAATGAGGACAGCCAGACCATCAAGGCGCACATCCCCATGGCGTCGATCATGAGCTATGCCGCGGACCTGACCGCGTTGACCGGGGGAAGGGGCTCTTTTGCCGCGGAGTTCTCGCACTACGACGACCTGCCCGAACACATTGCGGCAAAAGTGATCGAGGAGGCCGGCAAGGAGAGGAAATGAAACGCCCCGCCGAACGGGGACTTTTGTGACTGTTTAACATTTAATGTAAAGGAAACGCCATTTTGCCGGAATACAATTCAAGGAACACGGTCGTGAAGGCCGATATCGTCGAAAGGGTCTATCAGAAGGTGGGGTTCACCCGTCAGGAGGCGGTCGAGGCGGTCGAGGCTTTGTTTTCTGAAATTAAGAACGTGTTGGGCCAGGGGGAGAATGTCCGGATCGTCGGTTTCGCGAGTTTCACTTTGCGTAAAAAGAGGGAGCGGATGGCGCGGAACCCCAAGACCGGCGATCCGGTCCTGATCAAACCCAGAAAGGTCCTGACTTTCAAACCCAGCAAACAGCTATTGGCGATGACCAATCAATCCTCCGATGGACCAGCCCATTCCTGAAAAATTGTTCTTCAAAATCGGCGAGGTCGCCGAAATCGCCGGCGTGGAACAGCACGTCCTCCGGTACTGGGAGGACGAGTTCGACGTTCTCAAGCCCTCGAAGAACCGCTCCGGACAACGGTTGTATCAGCGGAAGGACATCGACCTGGTCCTGGAGATCAAACGCCTGCTCTACACGGAACTTTATACCGTCGCGGGCGCGAGGAAGAAATTAAAAGAGACCAGGAAAAGCGCCCTCCAGTTGGAAATCCCCTTCGACCGGGACAGGCTGGTCGAATTCAAAAAGAAAATGAAGCGGGACCTTGAATCCCTTTTGAAATTGCTGGACAATTCATGAACGGCGCGGACTCGCGGTCCGAGCCGATTTCCCCGATCGGCACTTTCCATGGCGCAGTGAAAAAAGCTGGGCGGAATCCGGCGGAGTTTTTTCATGGAACAAAAAGAATTCGATATCGTGATCGTCGGCGCGGGAGTCATCGGCCATGGCGTCGCCTTTCGGCTGAAACGGACCCGTCCGAAGTTGAGCGTCTGTCTCCTGGGAGATCCGATGAACTCGTTGATGGCCTCGCGGGCCGCGGCGGGCATGCTGGCCCCTTACGGCGAATGCGAAAAGGGGGACCGGTTTTTCCGGTTTTGCCGCGAGTCGCTGGAAAAATACCCGCGCTTCGTCGAGGAACTGGTTTCGGTGAGCGGCGTCCCGGTGTATCTGTCGATGGCGGGGTCCGTCATGCCTTCCCTGGCTTACGCGGACCGTTGGGACGAACGGCTGAAGTTCTTCCGGGAAGAGAAAATCCCGCACGAGGTTTGGACCGGCGCCCAGGTCCGCCGGAAGCTTCCGCACATTTCCCCGGAATGCAAGGAGGCGATCTGGGTTGGCGAGGGACAGGTCAACAACCGCCAATTGCACGACTCCCTGGTTGCCGCTTCCGCGAAACTGGGCGTCGAGGTCAGGGCGAGCGCCGTGACCGGGTTTGTGCGGGACGGGTCCTCGGTCCGCTCCGCGGTGACGGACTCGGGCGAGGTCCGGGGAAGGAAATTCGTCCTCGCCGGCGGGAGCTGGTCCACCCAGTTGGGCGTGGTCCTGGGGGTGACCATCCCCATGAAGCCGATCAAAGGGCAAATGTGCCGGTTGCGGGTGGAGGACGATCGCTTGGAATACACCGTCCATGGTATCCTTACCTATATCGCGCCGTGGCGCGGGGGAAACGGTTTTGTCATTGGCTCCACCATGGAGGACCGGGCGTTCGACCCCGCCGTGGAGGACCACGCGATCCGCGGGTTGATCGAACGCGCGTCGGTCCTTTTGCCTTGTCTGCGGGACGCGCCCTTGATCGAGGCCTGGACGGGTCTGCGTCCCGCCGCCGAGGACCTCATGCCCATCATGGGGAAAAGCGGCGTGTATTGGAATTTGTATTATTCCACGGGACATCACCGCAACGGAATTTTGCAGACCCCGAACCAGGCCGATTATGTGGCGGGGATCGTCCTGGAAACCGTCAAGCGGGAGATCCCGGAATTTTCCCCTTCCCGATACCGGCTTTAAACCCGTAAAATCGAGCGGCGAATTTGCCGGGCGGGCAACGGCCCGCGAGTCACGATCATCTTATGCTCCAGAAACAGAACGATCCCGACCTTGTCCGAGACCTCAACTACGTCTGGCACCCTTGCACCCAGATGAAGGACTACGAAACGGTCCCGCCGCTCTTGATCGAACGGGCGGAAGGGATTTATCTGTACGACAAGGAAGGGCGGAGGTACATGGACGTCATCTCTTCCTGGTGGGTGAACCTGCTCGGCCATAACCACCCCCGGTTGAACGCGGCGATAAAGGCCCAGCTCGAGAAAATGGCGCACGTGTTGTTCGCCGGGGTCACGCATGGACCCGCGGTCCGGCTGGCCGAGTCCCTGGTCAGGTTGTCCCCGCCAGGCTTGACGAAGGTCTTTTTTTCCGACAACGGTTCCACGTCCGTGGAGGTGGCGGTCAAACTCAGCTTGCAGTACTGGGCGCAGACAGGGCAGGGCCGGCGCAGGAAGTTCGTCTATCTGAAAGACGCCTATCATGGCGAAACCCTGGGAGCGCTCTCCCTTTGCGGGATCGACCTGTTTCGCGAGAAGTTTCAGGACGTCCTGATGGACAACCTGGAGGTCGAGGGTCCCGACTGCTACCGGTGCCCCTACGGGCTCAAACGCGAAAGTTGCAACGCGGAGTGTTTCGAGGCCATGGAGAAGGCCGTCGAGAGGAATTCCGCGGACATCGCGGGGGCGATCGTCGAGCCCCTCGTGCAAGGCGCGGCGGGCATGAAAATGTACTCCCCGGTTTATTTGCGGAAGCTGGAGGACCTGTGCCGGTCTTACGGCATACATCTCATCCTCGACGAAGTCGCCGTCGCGTTCGGCAGGACCGGCTCGCTGTTCGTTTGCGGGGAACTGGGGTTGAACCCCACGTTCCTCTGTCTTTCGAAGGGCATCACCTCCGGTTACCTGCCCCTGGCGGCGACGTTGGTCGAGGAGAAAATTTACCGGGCGTTTTACGACGAATATTCGACCCGTAAGATGTTTTTGCACAGCCACAGCTACACCGCCAACCCGCTGGCTTGCGCTTGCGCCAACGAGACCCTGTCGCTCCTGCTGGAGAACGATTTTCTCGCCGGACTGGGACCGAAGGTCCGGGCCTTGGGCGAGCAGGGCCGGAAACTGGAGGAATTGCCGCGGTGCGGCGAGTTCCGGCAGACGGGAATGATTGGCGCCGCGGAGCTGGTGGAGGACAAAGGGACCAAAAAACCGTTCGCATTCGAACGGCGGGTGGGACATCAAATTTACCAGGAGGGTTTGCGCAGAGGCGTTTTCATGCGGCCCCTGGGAAACGTGATTTACTTCATCCCCCCCTTGACGATCTCCGCGGACGAGATCGAAACCATGATCGGCGCCGCCCGCGACAGCATCCGGGCGGTCCTTCAAAAGTGAAAGGCCATTTATGTACGAAGTGACGGTGAAGACCCGGTTTTCCGCCGCCCATCAACTCCGGTATTACGACGGCAAATATGAAAACCTGCATGGACATAACTGGACCGCCATCGTCACGGTCCAGGCGGAGGAGTTGGACGCCATTGGCGTGGGCATCGACTTCGTGGAACTCAAGAAAAAAACAGACTCCATACTTTCCCGGATCGATTACCAGAATATCAACCAAATCCCGCCGTTCGACCGGCAGAACCCTTCCGCCGAGAACGTCGCCCGCTGGCTCTACAAGGAATTGGGCGAGGCCGTCAATAAGGAATCGGTCAGGGTCAGGCGGGTCGAGGTCCGGGAAATAGAGGAGTGCGGCGCCATTTATTACGAGTGAAACGCGAAAGGGGACGGCGTCGCGGCCTATTCGCTATTGCCTGCCGACGAGCCTGCCGTCCGCCCGGTCGCTCTTTTCCGCCTGCGGGTGTTTGGGCAGGCCGGGCATCCGCATG
>JACQQK010000050.1 GCA_016207065.1 Nitrospinota bacterium | reverse complement strand
TGCCCCGCCTGTTTCGGCAAATGGGCAAAAAAAACCGCCCGGCGGTTTACCCCCGGGCGGTTTTTTGTTTTCTCTTAAGCGATAGCGAGGAAGTTGCACGCCTGGTAGCAGGCGTTGCAGTTGATGCACAGGTCCATGTCGATGTGCGCCGGGATCTTGCGCGTGCCGCCGGTGATGGCCCCGGTCGGGCAGGGCTTGATGCACGCGCCGCAGGCGACGCAATCGTCCTGTTTCACCACGTACTTGTACAGGCCGGTGCATTTGGCCGCGTCGCACACCTGGTCGACGATGTGCCGCTCGTACTCCTTGCGGAAATACTTGAGGCCGGTCAGGACGGCTTTGACGGCCGTCTCGCCCAACCCGCACAGGGAGGCGACGTTGATCTCCTCGGCCATTTTCTGGAGCTTGCCGAGGTCCTCGAGCTTGCCGCGCCCCTCGGCGATCCGGTCGAGGATGTTCCTGATGAGGGTGAGCCCCATCCGGCACGGAGTGCACTTGCCGCAGGTCTCGCCTTCGTTGAAGGTGATGGAGAACCGCGTCAGGTCGATGACGCACGCGGAGTTGTCGTAGGCGGCAAAACTGGCCTGGCCCATGATGACCCCGGCCTTCAGCAGGCTGTCGTAGTCGGTCTTGGTGTCCGCCAGTTCCGGGGGCAGGAAGCCGCCGGTGACGCCGCCCACGTGGATCACCTTCAAGTCCTTCTTCTTCTGGATGCCGCCGCAGTAATCGTCGATCACCGTTTTGAACGTGGTGTTCATGTCGAACTCCATGAGCCCGTTGTACTTGATGTTGCCGGAGATCGCCCAGATCTTGCACCCGGGGGCGTTCTCGGGGCCCATGCTCGTGTACCCGCCGGCGCCGTTCTTGACGATGAACGGGACGGTGGCGTAGGTCTCGACGTTGTTGAGGCTGGTGGGGTAGCCCCACAGGCCCTTCTCCGTTGAATGCGGCGGCTGGGCCTTGGGGAACGGCCGTTTGCCCTCGATGGTCGACAGCAACGCGGTGGACTCGCCGTTGATGAACGACTCCATGCCGAGATGCAGGGAAACGTCGATGCTGAAATTCGTGCCCATGATGTTCTTGCCGAGGAACCCGCGCTCCCGCGCCTGTTCCAACGCCTTGTTCAGGCGTTTCACGGCAATGGCGTAATCGGAGCGCGTGTAGATGATGCCCTCGGTCGCCTGGATGGCGTACGCGGCGATCAGCAGTCCCTCGAGGACCTGGTGCGGACACCCCTCCATGACGGAGCGGTCCATGTACGAGGCCGGGTTGCCCTCGTCGCCGTTGACGACGATGAAGCGTTTTTCGGATTCCACGTTGGCGGCTTTTTCCCATTTGACGCCGGTCTTGAACCCGCCGCCGCCCTTGCCGCGCAGGCCGGATTTCTTGACCTCCTCGATCACCTCGCGCGGTTTCATCGTGGTCAGGGCCTTGCGGAGCGCCTCGTAGCCGCCGACCTGGATGTACTCGTCGATGTTTTCCGGGTCGATGCTCCCGCCGTGCGCGAGCGCCACGCGCTGTTGTTTCTTGAGCGTTTCGTAGTAGTCTTCCTTGGCCGCGGCCTTGGCGAACGGCTTGCCGCCGATGACGTGGTCCTTCAAGATTTTGTCGACCATGTCGGGCTTCACTTTTTCGTACGTCACGCGCGGCTGGCCGGGGACGTACACGTCCACCAGCACGTCGCGGGAACAGTAACCCCGGCACCCGACCTGGCCCAGATTGCATTGGCGCTCGCCGAGTTCCACGCCTCCCCGGAGGCCGGCAATCTGTTTTTCGAATTCCTTGTAAACGTCCATCCCGCCTTCGGCAAGACCGCTCAGGCTCAGACAGACGGTGATCTTGATGGTATCCTTGCCCGTTTGCGTAACGGCGGGCGCTTCTTGCACGGCATCCATGCGGAAAATCTCCTCTTTCTGTATTTATTTGAAAATGAAGTTAAATCCGTTCGATGGCGATGTCTGTGTCGTTTGGAGAAAGGCAAGCCCCATGAGAAATTCGCGCGGAAAGCTCCCTTCCAAATTTCTGGAAATTCAGCGTCATTTTATGGGGATAACGGTTCAAAGTCAATTATTGCGCGCTGTATTCCGCATAAAATTTTTTGTCGGCCGCGCGGCTTTTCCCATCGCGGCCCGGCGTTGACTTTTCGGAACAACCCGACAGACCTTAAAAGCGCTGGAAATCAATAAATTAGACGGCCTTGACTGCCGCGAGTCCGGGCTTTCAGGATAATCGGGCTTCGAAAGGGTTCTCATGCGTCGCAGGCCATGCAATCCAGACGACAGGCTGGCGCAAGGAACTTTTTTATTCGAACCTGGGTTTGAGGGGGCAGGCGGGGCGAAATCCGGTTTTCCCTCTCCCTTCGCGGAAGAGGGAAAACCGGATGGTTTAGGCTTTTGTGCGGGTTGCGGGGGCTTTGGCTACCGGTTTTGCCGGTTTCTTGTTTCTTCTGAACAGGGAGGGGAATTTACTTTGCTCCTCCGCCCTTTCGTTTAACATCTTTACCGAGATCACTTGCTTTAAATTTCCAAAACGGTCGTAAACTTTTACTTCGTTCATTGCGTGTCCTTTCCGCGTCCTTAAACCGCTCGAGTTTGCAGGGCCCTGCCTATCGGATGACCGATTTTCCCAGAAAAAAGCCATTCCAACCGCATGGCTGGAGAAATAAATCTCCCGCTCTTTATTTAGCTAGCCCCGGGCGAAAGTCCAAAAAAAACCGCCGATAACTTTTGTCAACCCATCATTTCGATTAGTGTAACACGGTTTTACCGTTTACCGTCTATTTTTAACGTATTATTAACGGTCTCAAAATAAAACGGACATAATCGGGCCGTCATCGCGAGCCGCCGCAAGGCGGCGCGGCGATCCGGATTTCTGGAGCGCCAAGCCTCCCGGCTTTGCGCGCAACGCGAGGACGGCCGGTCCCGCGATTCGAGCGCAAACCGGCATCCCGCGTTGTCACTCGGCGCTCGCGCAATATCGGGGTCCATGTTCAGATTATTTTGAGACCATTAATAATTCATGGACGCGATTCCGGGTCGATTCCCAGGCAAATGTCAGGGCATCAGCTTGCCAATCTTATTCTGGTACTTGCCCATGAAGTACATCCCCATTTCCGCGAACCAGACGTTGCCGTGTTTGTCCACCGCCACTTCGGAGGGGTGGGCGCCGGGGGTCGGGATTTTGAACTCGTCAAACCCTTGCGAGGTCCCCGGTTTGGCCTTGGCCAGGTCCAGCCGCCCGATGCTGTCGGCGTGGTTTTCGGTGAACCAGACGGCGCCGCGTTTCTCGTCCACCGCGAGGTCATGCGGGCGTTTGCGCTTCCCCGGCAGTTTGTATTCGACGATGGAGGGCAAGTTTCCCTTGGAGAAGTCCAGCCGGGAAATCTTGTCGGCGAACATCTGGGTGAACCAGACGGCGCCGTCGGCCGCGTGCGTCATCCCGTGCGGGACGGAGTCGAGCGGCGGCACGGGGATTTCCTCCACCTTGCCGGTGTTGACGTCGAGTCCGCCGATTTTATTGAAGAACAGCTTGGCCCAGAATTTCCCGCCCTGCGTGTACCAGATTTTCCCGTCGAGGACGGCGAGGTCGTGCGGATGGCCCTCGCCCACGGAAAATTCCTTGATCTGGCCCGTGCCGGGGTCGAGGCGCGCGACTTTGTTCGCTTCAAACTCCAGGAACCAGATCGACCCGTCCGGCGCCTCGGCCAGGTGATGGGGCTCGCTGTTCGGCGTGGGCACGTCGAATTCCTGGATCGTCCCGGAATTCGGGTCCAGCCGGCCCACGCGGTTGCCCCCCATCTCGGTGAACCACACGATCCCGTCCCGGGCGGCGATGATGTAATGCGGCTGGCTGTTGGGGTTGGGCAGTTCGTATTCGATGATCCCCTTGGAAGTCCCCGGCTCCGCCGCCGACGGGTCCAGCCTGGCGATCTTGTTGCCGTTGATCTCCGTGATCCAGAGGTTCCCCTGGCGGTCGAACGCCAGGCCGGTGGGACTGCTGTCCGGGGTCGGGGTGAGGTATTCGACGATCGAGGCCGAATGGGCTGAAGGCGCCTCGGAACCAAACGCGAAACAGGCGATCCAGACGGCCAAAAACCGGGTTAACGGCGGACGTTTCATGGGACGGCCCTCCTGCAAATGTTTTTGCTGTTAAGAGCGCCTAACAAAATGAACTGATTGACTTGACACCCAATCGCTCCCCCTCCCTTGAGGGAGGGGGCTGGGGGAGGGTGAAATCGGCTTTTCACCCCCACCCGACCTCCCCCCTCAAGGGGGAGGGGAATTAGGGGAACTCCATTTCGTTAGACGCTCTAAGAGCGAAAGGATGTGGCTCCAGTATAATCCTTTCCCGCCCGCCGGGCAAACGCCCAGCCGGCGTGACGCCGGATTCAATGCCGCCTCCCGCTGGAGCGGAGGCGGACAAGGTTCCGGCGACCGCGTCAGCGTCGTCGCCGCTTCGCCCCCCGCGGCAAGTGGGCGGTTTTCCCTTGTGCGGGTAGGGGATTTTTTCTAGAATACCCTCATAACAAACGCGGAATCCCCCCGCCCCGGCGTAAGCGCGGGGCGGTAGCCCACCGGGGGCGCCCCGGCGCCAGACCTCTCTCAAATTCTTCCGAATCCATCACCTTTCAAGGACGCTATGATTAAAACGACGATTAGGGACGAAAATATTTTCGACCACAAAACCGACTGCCTGATCATCCATTGTCCGGAGGAGAAAACGCCGGACGATTTTCTCAAGAAGATCGACGCCCGTCTCCAGGGCGCTATCGGCCGGGCCTTCAAGGACAAGCGGTTTGAAGGCAAGCTCAACCAGACCCTTCTGCTCAACTCCAACGGGTCGATGAAGGCGGACAACGCGCTTCTTGCGGGCGTCGGCAAGAAAGAGGAGATCGACGCGGAGAAAATCCGCCAGGCGTCCGGCTCCGCGGCCCGGCTGGCGGAGAAATCCTGTTTTAAAAAGATCGCCTGTTACGTCCGCTCCGGCGAGTTCAAGACGGCGGGGCGGAAAGAGGCCCCGGGGGCGCCCGACGCCATGGCATGCGCGACAGCCGAGGGTATGTACCTGGCGTTGTACCATTTCGACGCGTATAAAAGCCCGGACAAGGACAACGATAAAAACCGGGTCGGCGAGATCGTCCTGCTGGCTCCGGACAAGTCCCGGCGGGACGCCATCCTCCGGGCCGTCGACCAGGCGGGCAAGGTGGCGGACGCGGCGTTCCTCGCCCGCGACCTCGTCGCCCATCCCGCCAACACGGCGACGCCGTCATTTCTGGCGGACACGGCGCGGGCCATGGCCCGCAAGCACGGCGTGACCTGCAAAATCCTGGGCCCGGCGGAGATGCGGAAACTGGGCATGGGCGCCCTCCTGGGCGTGGCCCGGGGAAGCCATGAGCCGCCGAGGTTCATCGTCATGGAATATTTCGGCGGCGGCAAGAAACAGGCCCCCACCGCGGTGGTGGGCAAAGGCGTCACCTTCGACACCGGCGGGATCTCCCTCAAACCGGCGCCGAACATGGACGAGATGAAGATGGACATGTCGGGCGCCGCGGCGGCCATCGGCCTCATGCAGGCCGTGGCCAGCCTGAGGCTTCCCGTCAACGTCGTCGGGCTGGCCCCGGCGACCGAGAACATGCCCGGCGGTTCGGCCATCAAGCCCGGCGACGTACTGACCAGCATGTCGGGGAAAACCATCGAGGTGTTGAACACTGACGCCGAAGGCCGGCTGATCCTCGCCGACGCGCTTACTTATGCCGCCCGCTATAAACCCAAGGCGATCATCGACCTCGCGACCCTCACCGGCGCGTGCGTCATCGCGCTGGGGCACGAGGCCGCGGCGGTGCTGAGTTCCGACTCCGGCCTCGCGGAAAAGTTGAAAGCGAGCGGCGCCGCCGCCGGCGAGCGCGTCTGGGAACTGCCCCTGTGGCCGGAATATGAAAAAGCGTTGAAGAGCGATATCGCCGACCTGAAAAACATCGCCGGCCCGTCCGTCGGGGCGGGGACCATCACCGGCGCGGCCTTTCTCAAGGCCTTCGCCGGGGACTGCCCCTGGGCCCACCTCGACATCGCCGGGACCGCCTGGACGGGGGAGGACAAGCCTTACGTCCCGAAAGGGCCGTCCGGGTTTGGCGTGCGCCTTTTGCTGAACTACCTGCAAAACAACGCGTAAGATAATATCGATGGAAAACAATATCCTGATTTTCATCCATCTCATGGCCGCCGCCGTCGGGACCGGAGGCGCGGCGTACTGCGTCCTGCTACTGCTCCCGGCCCTGGAAAAGGGCGAACGCGACAAAAACCCGGCGGAAAACTCGGCGCGGTTCAAGGCCCTGGACATCCTCGCCCCCGCGGTCTTCGTCAGCGTACTGGTCCTGATCGGCACGGGGATCGTCTACCTGATGGAAAACTACACGCTCCAGGTCAACTTCAAGCCCGGCTACTACAACCTGTTCGGCGCCAAGATGGTCTGCGCGGCCGCGGCGTTTTTTCTCGGTCTTTACCAGACGTTCGGTTTGCGCTCCCGGCTGGCCGATCTGGACCTGAAACCGGAAAACCGCGAGCGGGTCCCGGCCACGCTGGATAAAATGAAGACGACCAGCAAGCTCCTGTTGGGGATCATGACCCTGACGATTTTCCTGGGCGTTTGCCTGGCGCGGTTTTAACCCGGACATCGCATGAATCGAAAAATTTTCACTCGAATCGAAAGCTTGCAAATCCCCCTCGGTCCCCCTTTTTCAAAGGGGGAAGAGAAGGTTCCCCCCTTTAACAAAGGGGGGCTGGGGGGATTTAAAAAACAGGGGACAAACTGTCCCGTTCCCTATTTCGAACCGGCGGGCGTTGTCCCCCGATCCCGGGCGATCTCCCGCCATTTTCCTTTTTTGTTCGCGCCATATCCGGGTTAGCGGCAACGATTGCTTATGTCCGAGGAATGGAGAGAGGTCATCGGCAATATCCTGCGGGAGGCGCGGTCCCTCCGCGAACAATGCCTGAACAGGAACGACGAACTTTTCGCCCCCTGGCACGACAAAATCCGCAACGCGGTAATCCAATATGCCCCGGTCAAACTGCCGGCGTTCGAGGAAATCCGCTTCGCCTCCGATTATTTCCTTTCCAAGTCCGCGGAGGAGCAGGACGAGATCAACGACCGGATCGCCCTGGTATCCGACCTGGACGCGGCCGTCCAACTCCTGAAGGACATTCTCGACGCGCTGGAGAGCAAGGCGCGGAGAAAACCGAAAGTATCGCCCGCCGAGTTGCCTCCGGGAACGATCGCGGCCCAGGATATCGGCCCCGTTTCCCTGGCGCGAGCGCGCGAACAAGCGGCCGCGCTGTCCTTGTCCCGGCGCGACAGGGAAGAACTGCTCGGCGAAATCGGCCGCGTGGAGCGGGAATTGTCCAAACCGGATCCCGGCTGGGACGCGGTCAAGAGGACGGTGAAATACCTGCTGGACCTGGACCGGGAACTGGCCCTCGATACGATTCCCGCCATCCTGTCCCTGTTCGCCAGAAAGAAGTGAAAACGGTTGTTCCGCGCCGATTATTTGTTAAAATATAAAACAGGCATAGGAGTCGAGACATGAAGGAAACCCAATCCCAACCTTTGGATGAATCCGCCAAATCCACGGCGGCGTCAATGGTTCCCCCGCAAACCGAGGGGGCGGAAGCCGAAAAGGAAATCGACCTGAACCCGTTGTTCCCGGACGCGGAACAGGACCTCAACGCCTTGTTTCCGGAAACGGACCTGCGGGAGTTGCTGAAAAAAATCAGCAAGAATAAAAAAGACCTCGGCTTCATGGTCAACCGCATTGCCGAGACGCCGGAAGCCGACCCGGAACCCCAGGAATAACCCCGCCCTCATCCTGACCTGTCGCCCGCGGGCGCGTCCCGCAAGGGACAAGGAAACCCTTGCTCGCCCTCTCTCTTGGCGGGGGAAACAATGACCGCGAACGCCGGGATGGAATAAAATCAGCCGACCGACAACGAGTCCTGCAGTTCGCCGATGGGACAACCGGGCGCGTAGGAAAACCGGATGGGAATCGAATCGCCTTTTTTAACGGCGACCGCTTTTGCCAACGGCAGGACCAAATACTGCATCCGCCAATCGATCGTCCGTTGTTCCTTGACGAGGATGGCCAGGACATTTTTCGTGATGAAGCGGACCGCGTTGAGGGAACCGGCGCTGTCGATATTCAGGACGCCGCTCCATTCGATGGTATCGGGGACGTTTTCCGCGTAGGAAAGCATTTGGTAAATGGCCACGCCGCCCAGCTCCCGGGTCCTGTCCTGGATACAGAGCGGGTCCTGGAAAAGAATGGTCGGCGCGTAGAATCCGTGGAAGTCGAAGGATTGCTGGGCCGGTTGCACCCCCTGTAGGGTCGCTTCCGGAACGAATCTTGGGAGAGGGGGGCCGAATTTTTCGAGGTAGCGCTCCTTGAACGAGGCGATGACCGGGACCTGCTTTTCCCGCAACAGTCCCACGTGGAGCATTTCACAGATGACCACGTCCGCGGGCTCGGGCGGGAGATACTCGTAAGCGTCGGCCTCGACGACCTCGATTTTTTCCGCCGATGGGTTGAGGGCCAGAATCCTTCGGGCCTCGGCCGCCAACTCCGGATTTTTTTCCACGCACCAAACCTTGGCCGCGTTCCCGGCGGCGAAAAAAGAGAGAACGCCCGTGCCGCCGCCCAGCTCCAAGACCCGCGCCCCGGGGCGGACGACGTATTCCAGCGCTTCCTTGAAGCTCGACATCCGCGCGGCGTCGTTCAGCATGTTGTAATGGTAATGCAGGGGGATGAACTGGCCGAGCTCCAGGCGGTCTTTTGATGTCGTCAAGGTCTATAGTCCTGTCAAGATGAGGTTGGCAACGTTACGCGGGGTAACCTGTCGCGTTGATTATAATGGAAAATGAATCGAAAAGTTCAAAGATATGAACGCTTGTGCCCGTCATCCTTCGACAGGCTCAAGATGACGCCGTCCATTTTCGCGCCCATTGGCTATCGTTTGGCTATGGCTCCGAAGCGGGGGCGGCGGATTCTCCGCGCGGCGATAGAAATCCCCGGTAAAAAGGGGTAGGATATGGAGCGCTAAAAAGTAGCGCCTTATTCTTGCGAGGACCGACGATGATAATTGAATATGTCAACGAAGCCCTCAAGCGGGCCCGATACGAAATGATCGAGGACAAGGAGCCGTTTTACGGGGAAGTGGCGGGTCTCAAGGGCGTTTGGGCGACGGGAAAGACGCTGGAAGGATGCCGGGAGCGCCTGGGCGAAGTCCTGGACGGCTGGATCGCCGTTCGTCTGAAAAAAGGCCTCCGCATTCCCTTCCTGGGCCGGTCCCGTAATTAGTCTGCTTTTTTGATGTTTGATAGCATTGAATCGTAGGGGCCCATAGGACGGCGCCCCCTCTTTCTGGATCAAGCCGCGTAGGTAAGAATTTCCAACTCCGCTTTACGGTCGATCTTTTTCAGCAGGGTATCGACCTTTTCCATCACACCATCCTCGATCGAGTACTCGCTACAATTCCGGCGCTGGATCACGGGAAGTTTTTTGAGAATCACTATGGAGGCAGGGCCGACTTTGAAGGGCAGATCGGTAACGACTTTTTCCTGCTCCCCGCCGCAATTAGGGCGCCTCATGGTTTCCTCCTCTTCTTGAAATCTTTTCCCATTTCCCCGGTTCCGGCCGGTAGGCCGTAACGATGGTCACGCTGTCGCCCCCGGTATCGAGGGCCGCCAAAATATGAATAGGCGTGCCGGCATATTTTGCCAGTTTAATTTTTTCATACTCCCAAAACGTTCGGGCAACGTGTTTTTTCAATGAGGTTTTTTAGGCGATTCCATATTGGTTATTTTTTCGCTTATATAATGCGTTATTTTTCCATCTGCAAAGTTACAAACTTGGATATTCTCTTTATCACAGAGCATAGTCGAGTGTGAGGCCACCATATATTTCACGATATTTACTGCCGTGGCTGGGAGCTTGTTTTCGTCTTTCTCCTTAACGTCGTACGCTTTACCGCGCCAGGAATGAAGGACCGAATAAAGATTACCGTCTTTTTTGTAAATTCTGAACAACATCAATTCGCCCTGTCCCTTTTTAATCCCTCCCGTTCCTATCCATTCCTCCTTTGCCTTCCCACACATCAGAGTCGCGATCATGAGCTCCGGAGTCTCTCTATACACCTGCGCGGCGGTATTTTCCTTGCCGCAGATTTTTTCCGACTTCATGTACCCTGAATTAAAAGCCAGGCCCGGCGTGACGCTTGTTTTCCCATGACCCGTGACGGTTATCATTTCAGTCCAATCTTCCAGGCTTTGCTCTTTTGGAATGAATTCCACAAAATAAATTTCCCCCTTCCTTGCCTTATAGGCCGGTTCTAACCGCCAATTTGCGGGGATTTGCGTCAATACGGAATTCTCGTCAATGGGCGTCATTATATTAGCCCATCTCGAACCCGCTAGTAATCGTAGCGATCTCGCCCTTGGCGTCGATTCCTCTTCGGGGAGCGGAAACATTTTGATCAATCTTCCGGAGTTTGCTTCCCAAAGGTTTACCTTCCCGTCATTGCCTCCCGAGGCAAAAGCGCTCCCGTCCGGGTGGAAAGTCACGGCCATTACCATCTGACGATCATTGAGGGTTTGGATTTGTTCTCCATCACTTGGATTCCATATTTTCACCGTCGTATCCCAACTGCCCGAAACCAGGATCTTACCGTTGGGGCTGTAAGCCAACGACGCCACAACGCCGGTATGTCCTGCAAGGGTTTGGAGGAGTTTGCCGGTCTTTGTTTCCCAGATTTTAATGGTTTTATCCATCCCTCCCGTCGCAATAAATTTCCCGTCGGGACTGTAAACAACGGCCAGCGCTTTTGCAGAATGTCCCGCCAGATTAAGAAACTCCCTTCCCGTCGCGGTTTCCCATATTTTTACAGCTTTGTCGCTACCTGAAGCCAGGAATTTCCCGTCCGGACTGAAGGATAAAGAGGTGACGTCCGAAGAATGTCCGCTATAGGCGCCGATCGCTTTTCCAGTAGCCGCGTTCCAAACAATCACTTCGCTACCGTTGCCTGAAGCCAGCATTTTGCCGTCGGGACTGAATGCGACCGAATAAAAATCTTTTGATTTTAAATTGTTGCTGTAAATTAAAACTTCCTTGCCCGTATCGACCCCCCATGATTTCACTTTTTTGTCCATCCCGCCCGACACCAGAAACTTACCGTCTGGGCTATAGGCCAGGGACGCTATGGGCCAAAATTCATTCCCCAAAGTACGCAAGTGTTTTCCCGTCGCGACCTCCCATGATCGTATCCTTCCATCGCCGTTGCCGGAACTAATGCTTTTCCCGTCGGGAGAGAAGGCCAAGGAAAATATGTTGGTAGGTTTTAAAAGAATCGAAACTTGAGCGGATGCGAACGAGGGGCATGAGAAAACCGCAAAACCGAAAGCAAGCGCGAGAACAATTGGGGCCAGATGAAATATCCGAAACCCGTTCGGAAATTCATGATGCGGTTGCACGGAAGTTTTATTTGGGAATTTTGTAAACTTGGAGAAGCGGCGCCGAATATTTAAAGCTTCTATTTTCATTTTCACCGCAAGTTGTGTTTTCCGGAAATTTTAAATTCCGCCTAAGGCTACGCCCGCGCCCCGCTTCAACCTCGTATTATCCGTTATCCTTCGTTCGAAAAGAGGATTGGTTGTTCGCAAGGATCATATTTTTTTAGACGGTTGCCCCAATCTTATCCCCTTGCCAAATATATTCAAGTAAATTTAATCGCTTCTGCCCGGCCAGTGGAACGGCGAAAAACTCCTTGGCGGTTATCAAGCTGGCAGGGAAAGGGAAGAGGACGGTTAAGATTTGCGGATTCCGCTTTTCTTTTCCGGGCACAAAAAAAGGGTTACCTGGATTGCAGGTAACCCCATAGCGGACGCTGAGTCCGAGTTTCCTCGCCGGGCCCGGGATGACGCCGTTGGTCCGTTGCCCCTACGGCGAGTTAGTGGTCGGGGCGAGAGGATTCGAACCTCCGACCCTCTGCTCCCAAAGCAGATGCGCTAGCCAGGCTGCGCTACGCCCCGTTGATTTTTATCCGAAAAAACGGGAATCCCCCCGGCCCCCCTTTGCATCGGCGGGGTCCGTCGTTTAACGCTTTGAGTGCAGGTCGTTGACTTTCTTCCTCTGCTCGTCGGTCAACAGTTTCAGCACGGCGATCTTGGCGTCCACCATGGCGTGGATGGATTTGGATTTGATGCCGGCGATCTTGTCGGCCAAGGCATGCATGGCGGCCTCGTCCACGGTCGCGGAATGGGCCAGCTTGTCCATTTCCAGGTGGGCGATCTCATGGTCGGCCCCGGACTGGATGGCCTGCTTTTTGTATTCGAACCGTAGTTTCTCGATCTGGGCGACCTGGTCGGGGGTCAGGCCCAGTTTGTCCCTGAAGCAGAGGACGTGCTCGAAGGGGTCGGCATGGGCTCCGTGGGCAAACGACCCGTGGCCGTAACCGGAACCATGGCCGTAACCTTTTACAGATCCCGGATGGGCGGATTCCTTGGAGGCGCTCCCTTCGGCCTTGCCGGCGGCGGAGCCGTGGCCGGGAGGCGTCTGGCCTTTGCCGTACTCCATACCCATGCCCATGCCGGAATGCGGGTCGGCCTTGCTTCCGCTTCCTTCGGTTTTGGGGGCTTCGGCAACCCGGAGGCTCGCGGCCATCGCCGGCGCGGTCAGGGCGAACGCCAGCAGGCCGATGGAGGTTAACGTTATCAAGAATGCCGGTTTTCCTTTTTGCATAGCGATCTCCTTTATTACGGATGTTTTATTGCGCGCGTTAACAAGGTCGAAGGAATCGCCGGGATGCGGGGCTTTTTTTCGGACGGGGATTCCTTATGAAAGAAAGCGCGCCCGGCAGGATTCGAACCTGCGACCTACGGATTCGAAGTCCGGAACTCTATCCAACTGAGCTACGGGCGCAAAAAAAATGGGGTGAGCGACGGGATTTGAACCCGCGACGCCTGGAGCCACAATCCAGTACTCTACCAGCTGAGCTACGCCCACCGTATTCTTTGTTTATTGGTTTGGTTATCCGGTATCCAGCGGAGGATGGAAAGTTTAAACCATCCCGCGAACAATTGAAAGAAAATTTTCCGCGCCCGCGGCGCCTCCGGTTATTATTTGATGACGCGCAAGTGGCTACGGTCTTTCCTCGCCCGCGGTTTTCCCGCTTCGGCCCCGGCCCGCGGTTTCGCCGCCGGTTTTTTGACCGCGCGCGTTTTCGGGGTTTTCGCCGCCGGCTCCTGCCGGACCGCCTGTTCGACGAGGTCGATGTCCTTGGGGATGCTTTCCTCCCAGACCTGCCCCATTTGCGAGTTGGGGTCGTAAATGGCCCACACCGATTCGAACGGGATGGCGCATTTGTGCGGCCGTCCCTGAAAAGACAGGGTGGTGAAAATCCCCCGATCGGTGATCTCCAGGGGCCTGCGGAAATTCAAATTGAAGATCAGGTTCAGCGTGGGATTGGTTTTATGTTGCGCCGGGACGTCCACGCCGGGGCTTCGGGCGTCGAGGCACACCATGGCGTCGCCCTTGCCGAGGAGGTCCATCAGCTGGTCGTATTTGCTTTTATTGGCCTCGTCCATAAGGGGTAAAATACCACAAAAGAACGTCCTCATAAAGCGATCTTATTTTTTGACCGCGGCCAGCGCGAGGCGGGAATCGCATTACGGCGATCGCGTCAGCGTCATCGCCGCGTTGCCCCCGGGCGCCTGCCCGGTCCCGCCTCGCGCTGGCGCCGAGGCGGGACTGTCCGCGGCGATATGCCGCCTGTTTCGCAACGGCCCTTGTCGTTCCCGCCGGGAAGTGGTAAGATTCCCGCTTCATCCAAAGCGGTTCAAACGATTTTCATTCAGGGAGCGGGCGATATGGTTTCGGCGAGGATTAAGATTGCGGCATGGGCGGTCCTTTGGATTCTGGCGGGCGGCGTTGGGCTGGCGAACGCGGACGAACCCATGGCGGCGGAACCCAGGACGGTCCGGGTCTTGGACAATATCTATACCATTGTCCACGGCAACGGCATCGATTCCAACACGACGTTCCTCGTCACGGACGAGGGCGCGATCGTGATCGATACGCGGGTGACCCCCGGCGAGGCGCGCAAGGTCCTGGACGAGATCCGCAAACACACCGACAAGCCCGTCAAGTACGCCATCAACACGCATTTTCACGGCGACCACACGTTTGGGAACCAGGTGTTCCGCGAAAGCGCCGCCATCATCGCCCACAAGAACGCGCGTTCGGCGCTTTCCGGCTCGAACGGCCTGGACCATTTGAACTTCTTCAAGACCTTCAACATCCCCGGACTGGACGAGGTGAAGGTCACCCCGCCGAACCTGGTCTACGAGGACCGCATGGAGTTGTACCTCGGGCCGTTCCACCTGCAACTGATACACCTGGGGCGCGGGCACACGGACGGGGACACGGCGATTTACATTAAGGAGTTGCGCACCATCATCGCCGGGGACCTGGTGTTCAACAAGAAGATCCCTTATGTGTCGAGCGGCTATATCGACGAATGGATCGACTCGTTATCCAAACTGGAGGACCTCGACGCGGAAATCATCGTCCCCGGACATGGGGACGTGGGGGACAAGCCCATTTTGATCCGGATGAAGCACTACCTCATCGAACTCAGGAATTACGTTACGGCCGAACTGGCGAAGGGCAGTTCCCTGCAACAGACCAGGGACGCGGTGCGGCCGGTCCTGCGGGAGAAGTACCGCGACTGGCTCAACCTGGACTGGATCGACGCCAATATCGAGCGGGCGTATCTGGAATTCAGCGTCAAGAAGAAAACCTGACGGGCGGCATTCGCGCCTCCCGCCTCCCGGGCCGCGAAGCCCGGTCCGATCGCCGTATTTCCAACAACCTTTCCCGTCGCCATGCCTCCTTCCGGCAATGAACCGCAAAACGCGAATCCCCCCGGCCCCCTTTGCAAGGGGGGGAGGGGGGGATTTGGCAATGGGGGGCAGGCCCGGTTTCCCGACAAGGAACTGGGAGATAAAATCCTCGAGGAAAACCGGAGGGTGCACGCGCGGGAAAACCGGCTGTACCTGGACCGCCATCCCGAACAGACCAATCTCTATCAAGCGCAAATCCTGAAGAACGCGGTCCGGAAAGTTTGCCGGTTACTCCCCCCGGGCGGCGCGGAGAAACATGTCCTGGACCTGGGTTGCGGGACGGGGTATCTGTTTCTGCCTCTGCTCGCGCGCGGGTACCGGATGACGGGGATCGACCTTTCGCCGGAATTGGCGGCTTTCCTGGAGACCCGCATTCCGGAGCCGTATAAAGACAGGGCGTCCCTGGCGGTGGCGGACGTCCTGGAGTTCGCCGAACGGGACCGGACCCAATACGACGCCGTCGTCCTCTCCGCCTTGTTGCACCACCTCTACGACTACGAAACGGTCGTCAGGAAATATTGCGGGAAGCTGAAAAAGGGCGGTTTGTTCCTGATTTTTTTCGAGCCGCTCAAACAAGCGATCGCCTCGCCCCTCCGCTACGGCCTGCACAAGGCCGTGGCCCGCCTGGACGAAGCGGCCTATGGGATGGAAATGAAACTCCGCGGGATCCCCCTGTTCGAGGAGGATTATCACGTCGCCGATTACCAGCGCCAATTTGGCGGGATCGACCCCGCCCGGCTGGAGGAAACTCTGCGGGCGGAGGGGATGGAAATCCTGGAGTTGGAAAAGTACTGCGCCCGTCGTTACGCGTTAAGCGCCTTCGCCGCCAACCGCCTGCTGGGGACGCAAAACACCTTCAACCTGCTGGCGAGAAAATCCTGAAGCCAGACGTTTCGCTGTCGCCCGGCAGGACCGTTGCCGAAGAACGCGAATCCCCCCCCTTTACAAGGGGGGGCGTAGGAACTCAAATCGATCGGTTCATTTTGACAGACGCTTTTGTTTTATTGTCTTAATACTTGCAGGCGTCCGTCTTCCCCGTCTCCAGGCTAAACTTGCTGATGAACAGGTAGTGTTTGACCTTGCCGTCGAGTTTGAAATCGCAACTTGAACAACTGCTGAAATCGTTCCGCAGGGAGTCGTCCGGCGTGTCGATGGACATTTTGAACTGGGAACCCTCGGGGAACAAGAGGTTGGCGTCGCCCGTGTTCTCCTTGATTTTCAAGTAGAAATCGTTATTGTTGTCCGCGGGGGCCTTGCAATATTGGACCCGCACGTTGCCCTCGTCGGTTTTAATGGTCGCTTTCTGGGTCAGCCCCTTGACGGTGATGTCTCCGGTATCGGAGGTCGCTTTCACCTCGCTGGAGGTGATGTCGGCGTAAATGTCGCCGCTCGTGGTCTTAATCTTGACCTTGCCCTTGGCCCCGACGACCTGCACGTCGGCCTTGTTGCCGGTGATTCCGTAGTCCGTGTCGTCATCGTCATCGTCGTCCTTGTCCTTGTCGTCATCGTCGTCGCCGGATTGCGTTTCGACATTGGCGGCGGAAGGCGCTTCCAATTGAATCTTCATTTCGCAATCCGAGGCGCCGCTCTTGGCCTGGGTGTCGATTTTTAAACGGGCATTGCTGTTGTACCACTTGATTTTGTAACCGCAGTTGGAGCTCCCGCTGATTTTGCTGATGGACACGTTGCAGGTGGAGCCGGTAATGGCGGTGACGGTGACGTTCGGCCCGGACGCGTTTTTCCCCACAAAATTGGAATCGTACTTTATGGTCACCCGGTCCAGGGAGGAACACGACAAGGCCGCCGTGCAGGACCCCTGATCGTAGGTGAACGAACTGCCCACGGAACATTCGGTCGCCTCGGCGACCGAAGCCAGGCGGTATCGGGAATCGACGGCGCTCTTCGCCCAATCCAGGCAAACCAGGGACAAAGCCACGGAAGAGACCAGAAAAAATCTAAAAAGTAGGCGACTCATGACGGCGTCTCCTTAATTTGAAGGACGGGAACTGTAGTAAATATTATATGAAAAATGGTCTAAAGAGTCATAGCAAAAACCCCCGTTCGCATGGAATTGTCATTAATCCGCGAAAATTCAAGGCGTTCCGCCTCTACCGGGAGACGGTTACGCTTTGACATCATCTGGGGCGGGGCTTATAATCGAATCAGCGAATAGAATCTGTCGAGGATATCGAGAAAGTATGCCCGGCCGCCGTCTGCGCAATGAAAACGGATTCTCGCTCATCGAAATGATCAGCGTGATCCTCGTCCTGGGGATCGTCGCGGCGGTCGTTTATCCCACCTTCAACATTTCCGGGATCGGCTCGTCCACCGGGGCGGCGATCGTCGAGACCGATATCCGCTTCGTGCAGGAACTGGCCATGTCCCGCAACCCCTCGACCACGGGGGAGATCGGCATCACGTTCACGGCGGGGCAGAGCGGTTATACCCTGACCGACCCGGCGGGAATGTACACCCAGACCCGCGCCCTGCCCGATGGAACGACCATCACCCAGGGCGGGACGATCTCCTTCAACAAATATGGAGAGCCGGAAATCGGCGGCTCCTCCATCGATATCAAAATCAGCGACGGCGGCACGATCAAAACCATAACGGTGGAGCGTTATACGGGAAGGGTGACCATCTCATGACGAAATTCCAAGGCGACGCCAAACCGGGAATGTCTTCGGCGTTCGCGGCCGACAAAGGTTTAAACCGGACATTGCATGACGAGGAAAAAAGAATCGCTCCCCCTTGCAAAGGGGGATGGGGGGATTCGAGCCATCGTTGCAAGCGTAAATTTCAAATCCCCCCATCCCCCCTTTGCCAAAGGGGGGCGGGGGGGGATTTTGCATGGGGAAATGGAATAACAAAGGCGCTTTTAGCTCCGGGTATTTTTCCTCCTCGAGAGATCGGCGGGCTCCGTTCCCAAAACCCGAGGCGCCGCCATAGGTCATTCGCTCATACAATATCCGGTTTCACCCTCATCGAGATCATCATCGCGATCGTGGTCATCGGGATCGCGGTCCCCGCCATCATGATCCCGTTTTCCGGGATCAAGGACATCAAAAAACCGGAAGACGCGGTGCGGGCGGCGCTCCTCGCGCAGAAGCAAATGGAGGCGATCAGCGGGAAGGCCTATTCCGAAATTCCGGCCGCGGGTTCCTACACCTGCGCGCAGTTCCAGACGACCCTTTCCGTGATCGATTGCGCCAACACGGAATTCGACTTCAACTGGACGGTGGAGAACGTGGCGGCATCCGCCCCCAACACCGCCGTCGGGTCTCCGGATTTCGGCAAGAAGGTGACCCTCGCCGTTTCGCGTTTCGACGGCGCCATGAGCTCGACGAGTTTTTACTCGTTGTTTTGACATGGACCCTACGCTTTGGAAAAGAATTCGCGGACGCCCTGGCGGCAACCGGGGTTTCACGTTGATCGAGATCGTCATCGGGTTGGTCCTGCTTTCCATAGTGGGTTTGTTTTCGATCGGGTATCTCCGCAATCTGGCGGAAACCACCCAGTTGAGCGAGAACCAGAAAACCCTGATGGACGAATCCAAGTTCGCCATGGAATTTTTGGTCCGCGAACTGCGCATGGCCGACGACACCGTCAACTCCATCACGATCGGCGGCGGCGGGACCTCGGTGACGTTCGACAAGTTGAACGCGTATCCCCAGGACACCAACGTGTCGAGCGTCAATTACACGTGGACCTCGGGGACCAAGACCCTGACGCGCACCAGCGCCTCGATCACGACCACCCTCGCGGTCAACGTGACTTCTTTCAACATTTCCGTGTCCAGCGATTTTTACACCATCACGATGACCCTGGAAGGGAGTTCCGGAGAAAACTTTGCCCTGGAGTCGGCGGTCCGCCCGCGGATCACCATTTAACGCCATGAGAAAATTTCCGGACAAAAATACCGCGGCGCATTTTCGGAACGAGAGGGGACAGGGGGCCATGGTCGCGGTGATCGTCGCCGCGGTCGCCCTGGCGGCCATTTCCTTGAGTTTCTTTGTCGCGACCCAACAGAAACATTCCGGTTCCGTTTTGACCTATTCCTCCGCCAATGCGCTCATGGTGGCCGAGGCGGGGCTCCGTTACACGGAAAAATGTCTCATCGACAGCGACTCCAACTGTCTCTGCAACACTTCCGCGCCGAACGACTGCACCAACTTTCTGGCCCTCCAGTCTTTTCCCAGCACGAGTTTCGGCGATACCCGCGGGTCGTTTTCCGTGGCGTTCACCTATATCGACGCGGACAACGTGCGGGCCACGGCGACCGGCAAGTTCGCGGAGGCGGTCCGGGTGATCTCCAAGGTCATCTCCAGGGAAGTCGTCTGCCTGTTAGAGGATAATGCCGCCACCGCCTGCACCAGCATCAGCTTCGTCAACAACTCCTCCACGAACGGGACCACGGCGACCGGCAATTGCCCCGAAACCCCGCTGGTGGAAGCCCTCGTGTTTTCCCCGGACCCGACCGGTTGCCCCAACGTGGATTACCCCGACTTCAGCGCCGGGAGCCATCTCGACGGGTCGAACAATCTGACGCGTTTTTCGTTTTGCAATATGAACATCACGGGCACGCAAACGGTCAAGAGCTCGGACGGCAATACCGTCTGGATCGCCAAGGACCTGACGATGGAAAGCAGTTCCACCTGGTCGAGTTCCGGCACGGTGACCATCAACGTCAAAGGCAACGCCAGTCTCAAAAATCTTACCGACGTGCAGGTCAGCGGCCCCCTGACGTTGCACGTGGACGGGACCTTGACCCTGGAAAACAGCGCGCGGATCAACGTGACGACGGGCGACGCCGCGAACATGATCGCCCTGGTCATGGGCGCCGTGAGTTTCAAGAACTCCTCGGACTTCGTCGGCGGACTCATCTCCAACTCCGCGGTGACGATGTCGAACAACGCCGAGTTGCAAGGGTCGATCATCGCCAACTCCGTGAGCTTGAAAAACAATTCCTATATCAATTTTCAATCCACCGCGGGCGGGTCGACCGAGGGATATGAGTCATGCACCACGGTCGTCGCCCTTCCGCCCAGTTGGAAAGAGGGGGGATGAGCTTCCTCTCTCCCGTCTTTCCCCGCCCGGTTTTTCCCAGCAAAGCCTAGACCCTTCCATGCGAGTTGTGAGATAATCCGGCGGACTCTTCGGGTTTCCCATTCTTGAAAACCTTCTCATGAAACTCCAACTTCCAAGCCTCATTCAAAGCGGGTCCCAGGACAGCGTCGGGCTGGACATCGGCTTTCATTCCATCAAGGCGGTGGAACTGAGGCGCGTGGATTCCGGTTTCGAGGTGGTCAATTTCGCCGTCCGCGAGATCCCCAAATCCGTTTTGGAGGTCAAGGACCGGTCCGGGTTGATCGCGGACATCATCAAGGAGATGTTCGCGGAGCGGAGGTTCGTCAATAAAAACGTTTATCTCTCGGTGAGCGGGCACAACGTGGCGATCCGGCGGACGATGTTGCCGAAAATGCCCAAGGCGGAAATGATCGAGGCCGCCAAGTGGAACGCCCGGGAGGAAATACTGTTCCCCGTCGAACCCGCCGCCGCCGACTGTTACGTCATGGGCGAAACCGAAAAGGACGGAGCCAAATTCGACGACCTCCTCTCCATCATCGTACGCGCCGACATCATCCCTTTCCTGGTTTCCATCGTCCGCAAGGCCGGTTTGCGCGCGCTGGGGGTGAGCGTCATCCCCATCGCCCTGTGGGATTACGACCGGGCCATTCATCCCGTCCCGCCGGGGACGGTCACCAGTTACGTCGACATGGGGGCCGAGCGCACCCGCATTTATTTCGTGTGCGACCACCAATTGCTGTTCTCCCGGGAAATCCCCAACGGCGGCAAAAACGTCACCCAGTCCCTGGCCGGGGAATACGAGATCGAGCGCGGGACGACGACCGTGGACGAAGCCCGGGCCGAGGCGATCAAGAAGACCCACGGCCTCCCTCCCGAGAACGCCGACGGCAAGACGCAGGAAGGCATACCGCTCCGGGAAATCCGCGAGCGCATGCTCCCCGTCCTTTCCAAGCAGATGGAGGAATTGCACCGGTCCGTCGATTACTTCAGGAACCAGTACAAGAGAGACTCGGTGCACCGGATGATCCTTTCGGGCGGGGCGGTCGGGTTGAGCGGCCTCTATAAACTGTTTTCGGAGCATTTGGGCGTCGAGATCGAGCGTTGCAACGTTCTCCTCCAGAGCGCCAAACCGGTGTCCGGAGTCTCCGATAAAGACACGAAACTTCTCGGCACGAGTTTGACGACCGCCGCCGGCCTGGCCCTCGGGAAATGCGACAAGATCAACCTCCTGCCGGAGGAATACCGGTTTTCCCTGAAGAAGACCCTGGTCCAGTTGGCGCCCTGGTCCGCGGTCCCGATCTTTATCCTGGCGTTGTTGACGGCGAGCGTCCAAATGCGCGGGACCGTCAAGACCCAGGACCTGCTGATCGCCCAGAAAAACGCGGAACTGGCCCAGTTGCAACAACAGGTCGTCGAATCGCGGAAACCCACCCTGAAACTCGCCGACCTGAAAAAGGAAAAGGAGAGTTTGGAAAACGAGAAGAAGATGTTGCCCGCGGTTTCGGGCAGATCGGTGGACGTCCCCGAGGTCCTGCTGGAACTGGCCCGCCTGGTCCCGGGCAATACCTCCCTGTCGCAGATCGCGTTCGCCTCCGGGAGCGCGACAGGCGCAAGCGAGGGGAAGGAGAAGGAAAAGGAAAAGGGGAAGGAAGACAGGGAAGCGCCGGCAAGGCCGAGGGAATGGTATTTCGAGGTCAAGGGGAACATTTTTGGAAACGAGGAAGAGGTTTTGGACACTTTGACGCATTTCCTGGGAGATTTGAAAAAGTCCAGCCTGTTCAAGGAAGTAAAATTGAATAATTCCGAAGCCATGGATGAAAAACTTTATACCAGCCCGGGGTTACAATTCGAGCTTTTCATAATCCCGGCGGTCAAACAGGAAGTTCGCCTTTAGGCCCGGACAGACACTTTATGGCGGAAGCCGCCCTGAAACATTTCGACCTGAAAAACCTGCAACCCCGCGAAATCGCCTTGTTGGTCGTCGCGGTATTGGGCGTCCTGGGTTTTGGGTATTACACTTTCGAATTTAAAGCCCGGCAAAAGGCGATCAAGGAAGTGAAAGCGCGGCTGGTCGAGGTGGAGGGCAACGTTTCCGCCGTCCGGCAAGCGATTGCCAGCCCGGAGCGGACCAAGGCCATCGAAGGAGAAATCGAAAAAAACGCCGAGGAAATTTCCGGCGTCCGTGCCGAGATCGCCGCCGTCAAATCCAGGATGCAGGAGAAATATGTCGATATCCTGCAACAACTGAAGGACGAAGCGGTCAACAATGGGGCGGTCATGCAGTCGTTCAAGACCAGCGAAAAACCGGTCGAACGCGGAAACCTCTCCTACAAGGAAGTATCGGTGATCATGAAAATCCAGGTCGAATACGACTCGTTGACGAATTTGGTCGCGAGGCTGGAAACCATCCCCGCCCTGTTGTCGCTGGAAAGCCTGGAAGTCCTGCGAAAAGACGAAATCCTGCCCAAGGTCGAAAGCCGGCTGAGCATTCGCCTGTATGTGCTATGAGCATGGAAACCGGGGGTGTTTCCTTTGAGGGCATCTCTAAAAATTGTAGTTGCCTGATTCGTCAGGCGCTCCAAGAGCCCAATAAATTGGGCAACTACACTTTTTCAGCGCCGGTTGGACTCAAGAAAAAGGCGATTTTTAGAGATGTCCTTGAGTCATTGAGGCGGCGGAGGCGAACATGATTCGAATCCATGTCGTTTTGGCCATTTCCCTGCTGGGGTTCGCGAATCTGGAGGGCGTCGCCCGCTCCGCGGAGAACCTCAGAAATCCCTTCACTCTGCCCGAAGGCGTGGTCCTGCGTTCGTTACTCCCTCCGGAGAAGAAACCCGAGGCAAAAAAGGAGCAAAGTTTGGTCCTGGAGGCGATCACCACGATCGACGGCCGGAAAATCGTCTCCATCAACAAACAAAATTTCGAACTCGGCGATTCCGCCTTTGAAAAAAAAGTGGTCGAAATCGGACCGGACTACGCCGTCCTCGAGGACGGCGAGGGAAAAACCAAGCTGATCTTGCGGAGACCGGCATTTTCCGTCCGCGTCACCCAGGAATAGGCCAAAAGAACGAAATCCCCAAAGGTCCGGGAGGGAGCGAGAAAATTCAAGAAAATCAAGAATTTACTAGACTGGCCCGGCAATCCATTGTATATTAATTTGGTGAAATTTCATGTAATTTCCATGGGGATTGATGGCCGGTAGACGCTCACAAATCGACATTGCCCTCGTTTGTTGTTTCCTCGCGGGCTGGATGGGGTCCTGCGTTTCCCCGGGAACGGGACAGAAGACCCCCGCCACCGCTTCGCCCCTGGAAAACCTGGTGGAGGTCCAACGCGCTCCTTCGCTCAAACCCGGCGCGAAAGAGCCTCCCAAACCCGCGTCGCGGGAATTGACCATCACCCAGACCGAGTTGGAACCGAAAATCCCGAGGATGAAAGGGACCCGGATCACCCTGTCCGCGCAGGACGCGGACGTGAAGACCATCCTGATGGCCCTGTCCAAGGAGATCAAGCAAAACATCGTCATCGAACCGGAGATCGACAAGAAAGCGACGGTGGACCTCAAGAGCGTGACCCTCGCCGAAGCCTTGGACAGCCTGTTGCGTCCCTTGCACTTGAAATACGAGATCGACAAGGATTTCATCCGCGTCGCGCGGGAAAAAATGCAGTCCCGGGTTTTCCGCCTGAACTATATTATCTCCAAACGCATCGGGACCAGCAACGTCCAGGCCTCCAGCGGGTCGGGCGTATCCGGAACGGGGGGCTCAAGCTCCGGCGCCACGGGCGGCACGTCCACGGGGGGGGCGTCGGCGAGCGGACAGCGGACGTCGAGTTCCATCATCACCTCCGAGGAATCCGACCTGTGGAAAGAAATTGTCTCGGGCGTCCAACAGAATTTGACCGGGGCCACCCCGCTCGCCACGCAAACCCCGACTGGGGCCGCCACTGGAGCTACGGGAACTACGGGAGCTACGGGAACCGCCCCGGCGGGAGGATCGCCGGCTGGCGGCGGCGCGGCCGACCTCGCCAGTTCCTTATTGGGCGCGGCGGGGGCCGCCCCCTCGTCAACGCCCTCGACAACGACCCCCCCGGGGACTGGAGGGCCGACGCCCGCCGGAGCCGCGACGCCCATGGAGCGAGGCGTGTTTTCCATCAACCGTCAAGCGGGCGTCATCGTGGTCAAGGACTATCCCGACGTGCTGATCAAGGTGGCCGAGTTTTTGGAGGCCATCGAGGGGTCCGTCCACCGGCAGGTTTTTATCCAGGCCAAGATCCTGGAGGTGACGCTCAATAACGATTACAAACTGGGGATCGATTGGAGCCAGGTCAGCCCCATCACGATAAGCAACGCCACCGGCGTCTCGGACCCCCTGGTGGGAGGCTACGGCTTCGTCAAGGGGGCCGCCGCGAATTTCACCTACGGTCTCTCCAGCACGCGGCTGAACGTGGTGGTGGACGCGCTCACCCAGCAGGGCAAGGTCAGCGTCCTGTCCAGCCCGAAGATCGCGACCCTGAATAACCAGCGGGCCGTGATCAAGGTGGGGACCGAGGACGTCTTTTTCATTCCGGAAACCACCACCATCCAGGGGGCGACGACCACCCAGTTCGTGCCCGAGACGGTCACCATCGGGATCGTCCTGGACGTCCTGCCGCAGATCAACGCCAATGGGATGGTGATGATGAGCATCAACACCAGCATTTCCGAAAAAACCGGCGAGCAGGTTTCGCCCGACGGGAAAAACAAGGTGCCCATCCTGGACGTCCGCGAATCCAACAGCGTGGTCCTGGCCCGGAACGGACAGACGATCGTTATCGGCGGTTTGATGAAAAACAAACTGAGAAAAAAGAAGGACGGCGTTCCGCTTCTGGGCGACATACCCGTCATTGGCCGGGTCTTTCAAAGAGAAGAGGACATTGATGACAAGACCGAACTTGTTATAATGCTGACCCCGCAAGTCATCGCCGGGCTGGACGTCGACGAACGCTTTAAAGAAGCGCAAGGCGAACTGAGAAAGTTCGAGTACCCCGCCGGAACCGCGCCCGTTAACAATTAAGAGGCAAAGCGCCGATATGTACGAAAATTTTTACAGGTTCAAGGAAAAGCCCTTCAGTCTGACGCCGGACCCCAAGTTCTTTTTTTTAAGCAAACAGCATCAAGGGGCCCTCGACCACATGTTGTACGGGATAAAGCAGAGGGAAGGGTTCATGGCGATCGTGGGCGACGTGGGCACGGGCAAGACCACGCTGTGCCGGTGTTTGCTGGACC
>JACQQK010000008.1 GCA_016207065.1 Nitrospinota bacterium | reverse complement strand
TATCGATTATGTCGCCTCGTGGGGACCGTTGATCCTGGGTCATGCGCATCCGAGGATCGTCAAGGCCGTCGCGCGGTACGCGGCCCGGGGGACCAGTTATGGCGCTCCCACGGAACTGGTGATCGTCATGGTCGAGAAGGTTTCCAAGGCGATTCCCTCCATGGAGACGCTCCGCATGGTCAGTTCCGGGACCGAGGCGGTGATGAGCGCCATCCGCCTGGCGCGCGGCTACACCGGGCGCAACAAGATCGTGAAATTCGAGGGATGTTATCATGGGCACGCCGATAGCCTTTTGGTCAAGGCCGGTTCGGGCCTGCTGTCCCTGGGCATCCCGGAGTGTCCCGGCATCGTCCCCGAACTGGCCAAATTCACCCTCAATCTGCCCTATAACGGCACGGACGAGGTTCGGGAACTTTTCGCCAGGGAAGGGGGCGAGATCGCCTGCGTGATCGTCGAACCCGTGGCCGGCAACATGGGCGTGGTGCCGCCCCAGCCGGGATTTCTCGAGACGCTTCGCGAGGTCACCCGCAAGTCCGGCGCGTTACTCATCTTCGACGAGGTGATCACCGGATTCCGCGTTTCCCTGGGAGGGGCGCAGGAATTGTACAACATCAAGCCCGACTTGACGTGTCTCGGTAAAATCATCGGGGGAGGCCTGCCCGTGGGAGCCTATGGCGGACCGAGAAAAATCATGGAGAGCGTCGCACCGCTGGGCCCCGTCTATCAGGCGGGCACCTTGTCCGGCAACCCCCTGGCCATGGCCGCGGGGATCGAAATGCTGAACCTGATGTCCAAAAAGAAGGTCTACGCGGACTTGGAAAAGAAATCCCAAAAGCTTTGCGATGGCTTGAGGAAAAACGCCGAGGCGCTGGGGATACCCGCGCGTTTCACCCGCGTCGGGTCCATGTTCTCGATGTTTTTCACGGACAAGGAAATCGTCGATTACGCCTCCGTGAAGACCTCCGACACCGAGATGTTCAAGCGCTATTTCAACGCCATGTTGGAGGAGGGGATTTATCTGGCCCCGTCGCAGTTCGAGGCCGGATTTGTCTCGACGGCGCACACGGACGAGGACATCGAAACGACCGTTTCAGCCTCGAAACGGGCCTTGAAAAAAGCTAAGACGTATAACAAAATGAACCGATGACCTCACGCCCAAGTTATTCCCCTCCCTTGAGGGAGGGGGCTGGGGGAGGGTGGGACCGGCTTTTCACCCCCACCTGACCTCCCCCCTTGCTTCAAGGGGGAGGGAAGTTAAGAAAATTTCATTTTGTTAGACGCTCTAAAGATGAGTTTCTCCATGACGAAAGGAAACGTATGAGCGAGATCATCGGAGTCAATGCCAGGGAAATTCTGGATTCCAGGGGCAACCCCACCGTCGAGGTGGACATTTTGCTGGAGAGCGGGGTGTTCGGACGCGCGGCGGTGCCGTCGGGGGCTTCCACGGGGTCCCGCGAGGCCCTGGAGTTGCGCGACGGCGACCCTAAAAGATATTCGGGCAAGGGGGTCCTCAAGGCGATCAAAAACATACACGCGAAAATCGCCCCCAAGCTGATCGGCATGGAGGTCACCGAGCAGGTCTTGATCGACAACATGATGATCGACTTGGACGGCACGAAGAACAAGGGCAAGTTGGGCGCCAACGCCATCCTGGGGGTGTCCCTGGCCGCGGCCAAGGCCGCGGCGGCGGAACTGGAGCTTCCCTTGTTTCAATACATCGGCGGGACTAACGCCAAGGAATTGCCCGTGCCGATGATGAACGTCCTCAACGGCGGAGCGCACGCGGACAACAATGTCGATATCCAGGAGTTCATGATCATGCCGGTGGGGGCCGGCCGTTTTTCCGAGGCCCTCAGGATGGGGGCGGAGATTTTTCACCACTTGAAGTCGGTCTTGAAAAAACGCAAATACAACACCGCCGTCGGCGACGAAGGCGGGTTCGCCCCCGACCTCAAATCCAACGCGGAAGCCGTCGAAATCCTCATCGAGGCCATACAAGGAGCGGGATATCAGGCGGGGAAGGACGTCCTGCTGGCCTTGGACGTGGCCGCCAGCGAACTGTACGGCGATAACAAGTACACCCTCGCCGCCGAGAAAAAGTCCAAACTCACTTCCGACGAGATGGTGGATTACCTCGCCGACCTCGTCCGGAAATACCCGATCGTCAGCGTGGAGGACGGTCTTGCCGAAAACGACTGGGACGGATGGAAACGCCTGACCGCGGAGATCGGCGGCAAGACCCAGGTCGTGGGCGACGACATCTTCGTCACTAACACGGAGATCCTGGCCCGGGGCATCAAGGAAAAAGTCGCCAACTCCATCCTCATCAAGGTGAACCAGATCGGCACCTTGACGGAAACCCTGAACGCCGTGGAAATGGCCAAGCGCGCCGGATATACGGTCGTGATCTCGCACCGGTCCGGCGAGACCGAGGACACGTCCATCGCCGATATCGCGGTGGCCGTCAATGCCGGGCAAATCAAGACCGGCTCGCTTTGCCGGACCGACCGGGTCGCGAAATACAACCAACTGTTGCGCATCGAGGAGATCCTCGGTTCCACCGCCGTTTTCAGAGGCAAAGAGGTCTTTTACAATATCGCCCGATGATCGTCAAACTGGCCAAGACTCAGCGGTTCACCCTCATGATCTTTTTTCTTTTCATGGTCATGGTCCTGGTCGCGGTGTTCCACAAGGACGGCATCTTGACCGTTTTCGATTTCCAAAAGGAACTCGTCAAGCTCAAGGACAGCAATGTCTCGCTGGCGGAGGAAAACTCGCGCCTCAGGACGGAAATCGGAGAATTGAAAAACGATCCATTCGCCGTGGAAAAACTGGCCCGCGAAAAGTTGAACCTGGCCCGGCCAGGTGAAACCGTTTACCAGATCGTCCGCGAAAAAGGCCGGATTCTGGCCCGCCCCTGAATAATAATTTAAAAAAATACTCGTTTTGGACCCCGTTTGCACATGGGACAGGAACCCTTTTGTCTAAATGGGTTTCAAGCTTTTGCCAGGGGCGATGCGGGGTGAAATGTGCCGGGAGGGAATGAAAAAACGATCAAAATATTCATTAAGATATTGATTATTTTATAATAAATGGTAGAGTAGAGTCATCCGATATAGAGTAAATTAAAAACAAATCAAACTCTCTCGAAAACAAATTGAGGGATGGCGGCAGAGTCTCCCAAGCTTGGGGAGTATTTGGAAAAAAGGGAGCGGATTCTCCTGATGACTGGCTTGATATACGCTGTTTTATGTAGACAAACGGCGGTTGCGTAGCTCACAAAATCAAATTTGGCCACTATTGATTTTTAAATCATAATTGGAGGAGGGAAAATGACCAAGCAAGACATAATCAACCATGTATCCGAGCAAGCCAGCCTTTCCCGAGCCAAGGCGGAGGAGGCTGTGGAAACGGTTATCGAATTGATAAAAGAGTCGTTAAGTCATGGGGAGTCGGTTATTTTGCGGCGTTTCGGAACCTTCCAGGTAAAACAAAAGTCCAAACGCGTCGGCAGGAACCCCAAAACCGGCGAAGAGGCCGAAATCAGCGCCCGCAAGGTCGTACGCTTCAAATCCGGCAAGCATTTCAAGCAATCGGTCAACGACGATTCCGATTAACCATTGATTAACAGTAGGTTATCTTTCTTTTTCGCCAGCGGGGGCCAGGCTACAGGATCAGCATGGCATCCCCATAGCTGAAAAAGCGGTATTTTTGCCGGATGGCTTCTTCATAGGCTCTTTCCATGAGATCCTTGCCCGCTAGAGCGCAGACCAGCAGGTAAAGCGTCGATTTCGGTAAGTGAAAGTTCGTGACGAGCCCGCGGACGTACTTGAATTCCTGCCCGGGATAAATAAACCGGTCGGTCCATCCGGCGACGTCCTCTTCCGTAGGCGCGGCAATCTCGGTGGATTCCAGCGTCCTCGCGGCCGTGGTGCCAACCGCCAAAATCCTTTGGCCCTCGGTTTTTGCCTTCAACAGGCGGTTCCAGGAATCCGCCGGTATATGGAAGGACTCCTTCTCCATTTTATGCCGGATAATTTCCTCCTCGCGAACCGGTTGAAACGTCCCCACCCCCACGTGTAGCGTCAGGGAAACCATGTCCGCGCGGCGCGTCCGGATGTCCTCCAACAAGTCCTTTGTAAAATGCAGTCCGGCCGTGGGAGCGGCGATGGACCCCGGTCTTTCCGCGAACACCGTTTGATAGCGCTCCTTGTCCAGGTTGAGAAGTTCCTGTCCGTCATGAAGACCGCGGCGGATGTATGGAGGAAGCGGCGGCCTTCCGAGGCGGTCCAGGGTTGAGGACAAATCCCCGGTATGTAAGAACCGCAGATATCCGCGGCCCGCATGAGTTTCCTCCAGACGCGCGACGAGTTCCCCGTCCCCGAAGACCATCTCGGCCCCGGTTTTCATGCGCGACAACCCTTTGAACATCGCTTCCCAGCGCGCGGGCTCCAATTCGCGGACCAGCAGGACCTCGACGGGTTTCCCGTTGTTCCTTTTGTAGCCGCGGAGTTTGGCGGGGACGACGCGCGTGTTGTTGAAGACCAGGAGCGGCCGTCCCGTCAAATACGCGCCGATATCGGAGAAAATCGCGTGCGAAATCCGTCCGGAATTCCTGTCGACCACCATCAGCCGGGACTGGTCGCGATGCGGCGCCGGACGTTGCGCGATCAATTCCTCCGGCAGGGAGAAGTCGAAATCGGAGAGTTTCAAGGTTTGGCTGTTATCGAGGCTCAAGAGAACTTTGCCGAAAACGGCGTTGTCGCGCGCGCGGGGTTTTGGGGAATCAAGGCGCCAAGACGCCGATTTACAACAAGAAACGGCTTGATTAATTGGTTTATTTTGGGGTTGACCCAAGCGGTATTTTATATTATTCTTCGGCCTTTATCGAATAAGATTATAAAGATCGGGTGAATAAATGTCGAATCCAGGAGGAATAATGAGCAGAGCGGTCAATATTCTAAGCCTCATCCTGTTCTCGGTCGTTTTGGTCTTTGGCAACGCCGATATTGCGTCCGCCGCCAAGCAAAAAAAGATCCCAAAGAGTCCGAAATTTGTCGGGGCCGTGAAATGTAACGGAAGTTGCCATGACTCATATTACCAGGCTTGGAAGAACTCCCCGCACGGCAAGACCTTCGACCTTTTGAAACCGGGCGTTCGCGAGGAAGCCAAGGTCAGGGTCAAGCTGGATCCCAAGAAAGACTATACCACGACCCCGCTGTGTTTGCGTTGCCATACCACGGGTTACGGTCAGAAAGGCGGATTCCAACCCGCCGGCACGATGAAGAAGGGCAAGGACGTTAGCTCTCCCGTCGATCCCAACGAACCGAACAAGGAGCAGGTGGGATGCGAGATGTGCCATTCGGTCGCGGGCGGGGCCCAGTTCCGCGTGGTCATGAAAAACACCAAGGGCGATTTCCACAAAACCGATACCGAGCAGTACGGCCAGCGGTGGGATTACCCCAACGTGTGCACGCGTTGCCATACGCACCGCAACACGCCGTTCCAGCCGACCGTGCACGATAAATACAAGTTCAACTTTGAAGAGCGGAAAAAGAAGGTCCACGAGATCGATAAATACTGGACGCCGGACAACCAGGACCAAAAACTCGAAAAGATCAAGGACCGCAAGAATGAAAAGGCCAAGTCCGAGAGCGTTCCTCTCCTGATCGAGGATTTCGACATCAAGGATGATAAGATTGTTTTCAAGAAGGAAGCAATGCCTTATGATCCTAAAGCCGGCACGTTCAATTACAAAAAGTAATCTCAATCGGTCGAGAAGGGTCTGGTCCGCTTTTGTGGATCGGACCCTTTTTTTTTAACGGATTTCCCGGAAGAAAACGCCGATGGCGAAAAACAGTTTCAAGAAAAGAATAGTATGCATCGGGGCGGGGTATGTCGGCGGTCCCACGATGACCGTCATCGCCAATAAGTGCCTGGATTACAAGGTCACGGTGGTCGATAAATCCAGGGAGCGGATCGACGCCTGGAATTCCGGCAACCTGCCCATCTACGAGCCTGGTTTGAAGGAGCGGGTTTTAAAAGCGCGCGGAAGAAACCTGTTTTTTTCCCACGATCTCGACAAGGAGATCGACGCGGCGGACATCGTCTTCGTTTCCGTGAACACGCCCACCAAGACCTTCGGAGAGGGGGCCGGGAAAGCCTCGGACCTTCAATACATCGAACAGACCGCCCGGCGCATCAAGGAATGCTCGCGTTCCGACAAAATCGTCGTCGAAAAAAGCACCATACCCGTGCGGTCCGCGGAAACCCTGGAGCGGATACTGCATTCGGGAAACAATTCCGTCCGGTTCGAGGTGCTTTCCAATCCCGAATTTTTGGCCGAGGGTTCCGCCATCCGCGACATGGAGAATCCGGACCGCATCCTGATCGGCTCCAAGGAGACCCCCTCGGGAATCAAGGCGAGAGGGGAGTTGGTCAAAATGTATCAAAGATGGGTGCCGAAGGAGAAAATCCTGACCGCCAACTTGTGGAGTAGCGAATTGTCGAAACTGATCTCCAACGCCTTCCTGGCGCAACGCATCTCGTCGATCAACAGCATTTCCGCCATCTGCGAGGCGACAGAGGCCAACGTCGCGGAAGTGGCGTACGCCGTCGGCAAGG
The DNA here is from genome assembly GCA_016207065.1 of Nitrospinota bacterium. Taxonomy (GTDB): domain Bacteria; phylum Nitrospinota; class Nitrospinia; order Nitrospinales; family JACRGP01; genus JACRGP01. Next base: position 8,299 of record JACQQK010000008.1, on the reverse strand, counting down.
ATTCGCGGATCGGCGAGAAATTCCTGCGGGCCGGGGTGGGTTTTGGCGGCTCCTGTTTCCGCAAGGACATCTTGAGCCTCGTTTACCTTTGCCAGCATTACAACTTGAACGAAGCGGCCGAGTACTGGGCCCAGGTGGTCTCCATGAACGATTATCAGATGGAGAGGTTCGTGAAGCGCATCCTGCGGGCCATGTTCAATACCCTGGTGGACAAGAAAATCGCCGTCCTCGGGTTCGCCTTCAAGGCCGACACGGGGGATACCCGCGACGCCCCGGCGATTTATATTTGCAAGCGCCTGTTGCAGGAGAAAGCCAATCTTTGCATTACCGACCCCCAGGCGCTTAAAAACGCCCGCGCGGACCTTCAGGGCGTCGAAGGCCGGATCGATTTTGCCGCCGACCCCTACGAGGCGGCGAAGAAGGCCCATGCGATCGCCATTCTCACGGAATGGGAGGATTTCCGCCGGTTGGACTACAAACGCATCTATAAAAACATGGAAAAACCCGCCTTCATTTTTGACGGGCGAAACATCCTCGATCACGCGGCGCTTTACAAGATTGGGTTCAACGTCTACCCCATCGGCAAGCCCGACATGGACCATTTCTCCGACAGATCTTTTTTTGGCTGATCCAGACTGGATTGCGCGTCGCGTCTACCACCCCTCGGCGGGTCGATGGCAGAACAGGCAGTTCTCCATCGGGCGATGGGGCATGATCGGGTTGCGCGCCGCTTCCTTCATGTGACACGACAGGCATCGGTCTTTTGGGATGGATTTGTCGTGGTAATCGGACTTGCTCAAGTTGGGGGCCGAGCCCAGAAAGCCGTAAGCGATGGCGCCGATCACGATCAGGCCGAGGACCCCCATGGACTTGAAGAAGTTGATTTGCCCGGATTTGTTTTTGCTTGCCATGGCGTTTTCGATTTATCCGGCGGCCGCTACGGCGTCTATTTCAATTTTTGCCCCTTTAGGCAAAGCCGCGACTTGCACCGTCGAGCGCGCGGGTTTGTTTTCCCCGAAAAAATTTTCGTATACCTTGTTCATGCGCGGGAAATGCCCCAGGTCCGCGAGGTAGACCGTGGTTTTGATCACGTGGGCGCGGGTCATTCCGGCGGCCTCCAGAATGGCGTCGAGGTTCTTCAGGACCCGTTCCGTTTCCTCTTCGATTTCTCCTTTTAAAAACTCGCCTGTTTTGGGGTCCAGCGCTATCTGTCCGGAGGTGAACAAGAAGCCGCCGACCTGTATCCCCTGTTCGTAAGGGCCGATGGCGGCGGGCGCCTTGTCGGTCCTGATCGCTCTTTTTTTCATGATTTTACTCGCGTGGATTGGGTTTCGCCGCGGTTGGTTTCATCCGAGGGCGGCCATCTGTTTTATGAAAGGGTAGGACTTGGGTTCCCGCCCCAGGTGGGACAGCACCAGGCGGTGGGTCACCATTTCGATTTCCGGTTCCGCTTCTTTCGGGATTTTTAGTCTCCCGGCGTGCTTGACGTCCATGATCGACAGTTTTTTCAGGTAATTTAGCGTCCCCGGCCGGAACTTTATTTCGGTCTTTTCCCTCCCGGAGCAGGATTCGCAAACAATCCCGCCGCGATGATAGCTGAAACCAATCCATCCGGGGGAAGGATTTTTTTTGCAGAGAATGCAGTGGTTCAGCTTGGGCGCATAGCCCAACAACGAAATCAGGCGCAGTTCGAACAACCGGCGCAAGGTCTCCAAATGGTCCAGGTCCTGGGCCCTGACGAGGGAATCCAGGAGAAATTGAAACAGCGCGGCGCAATGGTCGCCCTCTTTCAACAAAACGTCAAACAGCTCGGCGAAGTAAACGCCCGTGTAGAGCTTCGCGAAGTCCTCCCTCAAGGATTGGAAAGACTGGATGATATCGCAATGGTTGATCTTGAACAATTCCTGGTTTTCCTTGCCGAAATAGATGAGTTGTATGTAGGACATGGGCTCCAGGGCCGCTCCGAAACGGCTCTTGATTTTGCGGGCGGATTTGGCGACGCCCTTGATCTTGCCGAATTTCTCCGTCATGAAGGTGACGATTTTGTCCGTTTCCGAGAGGTTGACGCTTCGCAGGACGATGGCCCTTGTATTAAAGAGCGGCATGGGACCTCTCCAGATCCAACAAGAACCGCTTGATGTCCGTCCCGCCGGAATAGCCCCCCAGTTCCCCGTTTTTCCTGACCACCCGGTGGCAGGGGACGACGATTGGCAGGGGATTTTTCCCGTTGGCGTTGCCTGCGGCCCGGCAGGCCGACGGGCGTCCCGCGGCTTGCGCCAGCCATTGATAACTGCGGGTCTCCCCAAAAGGGATCGCGGTCAACCGGGTCCAAATCTTTTTCTGAAAGGCCGTGGCGCCGCCGAAGTCCAGGGGGCAGGAGAATTTCCGCAGTCTCCCGGAAAAATACAGGTCGAATTGGCGTTTGATTTCCTTCAGGGCATCCGGATTGTTCCGGGGAGTCCGTCGATGCGTTTTTTCGAGACCGTCGCGGAAACTCGATTCACTGGCGACGCGGAGGGCGACACGGCGCAGTCCCGCCGGCGTTGCCGCGAGCCCCATCAGGCCCAATGGGCCAGGGAAAACGATATAGTCCATGGAAGCGCGGTCCCTGAGCAAGGTATTCCGTAAAATATTTATTGAGGCCGGACGGACCGCGTTATTTTATAAAACAAGACGCGCCGCCGAGATCAACTCGTCCAGCGAATCGTCCACTTTCAAGGCGAACGTTTCGCGCGCCCGGACGGCGGACATCAAGTCCTTGTGCAGACTCGAATCGTATGCCGTTACCGTCGTCCCGATAATGAGGTTGAAATGATCGTCGCTGGAACCGATGGACGATAGACCGAGATCTTCCGCGTAACTTGCGCGGTAACCGTGGCCGGTACTGATGTCCTCGATCGCGTCCACCAGGCCGGTAAGATGTTTTTCGATAAAATCGGTCGAAACTCCGAAAGGATAGGCGCGGGAGATGTTGGGATGAGGGATGATCGATATCCCGCCAAACGGCTTGACCAGCCGGGCCGCGGTTTCCATGGGGAAAATCGTCGAATCGAAACGGGAAAACTGGCGGACGATGTCGCCGCGCCGTTCGGGTCTTAAATAATCGTCGGGGAATGCCAGGATCAAATGCCCTTGCTCGGTGCTGACTTCGAAGGCCGGATAGACCCTGATGGGCTCCAGGCCGTCATGGTCCCAGTCCCTGAATTGCCGCCCGCGTTCGGCGATCGAGGCGATCGAATGGGCCAGGGGGTACAGATTGGGTATCAGGTGCTCGGTGATGACCAGGAAGTCCAACCCCAGGCTGGCGGAGCGGATCATGAGCTGTTCCACGCTGTAATTCCCGTCCGAGTAAGTAGTGTGGCAGTGGGTTTCGCCGATTTTGAGATGCGGATGGTTTTGTTTCAGTTTTCGAATATTTTCCTTGATGGCGCTGTCCAAATAACGGGTCCCGATCCATTCCGCTACCGGAGCGGCCGCTTTACACTTGGCGGAGGTCGGGACCAGCAGGTTCGCCGCCGCGAATCCCAGCGAAAACCCGGCCACCCGCTTCAAAAAATCTCTCCTGTCCATGCGCATTTTTTAAAAACCCCAATCCTTGTCGTTTTTTTTTGCGGTCGAGATGAACGCCGCGACTCTTTCGATGATAGCATAAGCGCCGACAGCGATTAAAATTTAAATTGCAAATACAATGGGTTAATGCGACATCGCGCGGAGGGCGAATAAACTCAGAGCGGGGAAATAAGTGATCGCCAGGAGACCGATCAACCGGAAACCCAGGAAAGGCAGGGTGGCGGCGTATATTTTGACGATTTGCTCCTCGAAGCGGGAACTGGCGATGAAAAGGTTTATCCCGACCGGCGGGGTGGAATAGCCGATCTCCAGATTGGTTAGAAATATGATGCCCAAATGGACCATGTTTACGTCAAAGCTTTTGGCGATGGGGACGATCAGGGGCACGACCACCACGATGGCGGAAAAAATGTCCATCATGCATCCGACGACCAGAAGGAAAATGTTGAGTACGATCAGGAACGTGAACTGGTTGTCGATGTATTGCCTCATGAAGGCCAGGAGTTGCATGGGGACCTGTTCGTCGATCAGGTAATTGGTGAACCCCATGGCGGCGCCGAGGATGGCCAGGATCGCCCCGACCAGCGCCATGCTTTCCCGCATCAATCGCGGCAAATCCCTGGACATTTGGACGTCCTTGTATATAAACGCCTCGATGGCGATCGCGTAGACGACGGTGACCGCCGCCGCCTCGGTGACCGTGAAGATCCCGCCGTAGATGCCAAAAAGGACGATGAACGGCAGAGCGATTTCCCAGATGGATTCGCGGACCGCGGCCCGGGCCTCGGTCAAGTCCAGCGGCGTCCTGTGCAAATGCAACTCCATGCTCTTCCAAAGGCTGTAACCGGCGGTCAGGGCGATCATGAGCAGACCCGGCCCTATGCCGGCCAGGAAGAGTTGGTCGACGTTGACCTGGGCCACCAGCCCGTAGAGGATCAGGGGCAGGGAAGGGGGGAACAGAAGACCAATGCTTCCGGATGTCGTCACCAGCCCCAGACTAAAATCCTTGGAATACATTTCCTTGATCAACAGCGGATAGAGGAGTCCGCCCAGGGCGATGATGGTGACGCCCGAAGCGCCCGTAAACGCCGTGAAAAAAGCGCATGTGACCAGCGTGATCAATGGGACGCCGCCAGGTATCCCCCCGAGGAGCGCGCGGGAAAGGCGGGTGAGGCGTTGCGGGGCCTTGCCTTCCGCGAGGATGAATCCGGCGAACGTGAACAGCGGAATGGCCACCAGCATGGGAGCGCTCGCCACCCGGTAGAGTTCGATGAAAATGGCCGAAAGGTCGATGTCCGCCTGATAGAAGGAAACGATCGCGCATAAACCGATGACGGCAAAAAGCGGGGTCCCTGAAAACATCAATAATAAAATCCCTGCGGAGATCAGCAAGGTCATGAAGGTTCTCTCCCGGATAACGCGTTTTCAAGGGCGAGGAGGAGGTAGCGGACGGCAATGACGCAAAAACTGTACGGTAACACCGCTTGGAAGGTCCAGACGGGGATATCCAGGAACAGGACCGATCCCGATTCCGACTCATGCCGGACGAAGTTCCAAGCCGCCCACGCCATGACGGCGCTGATGATTCCCGCGGCCAGATCGACGAGGACCGCCAAGCGTCGTTTCCAGGATTTGGGCAGGATGTTGGGCAAAATCGAGATGGAAATATGGCGTCCCTCGCGGACCGCCAGGGAGGCGCCCAGGAACCCGACCCACAGGACCAACTGGCGGAGTAAAATGTCCGCCCAGAGAATCCCTTCGTGAAACAGGTTGCGCAGGATCGCCTGGCCGAAGGAAAACGCGATCATCAGGGAGAGTAGCGCGACGATCGACGCCGCCTCGATTTTCGCCAGAGCGTTGTCGATGGATTTTATGGAGCGCATGGCGCGGCCCGGTTAAGGTTTGAATGATTTGGTTGCATTTGGGATTGATCGATCGGGATCGATGCAAACCCGATTTGCGGATCAATCTTTGATCAGGCGGAGCCGGGAGATCTTTATTTGTCCATAAGCAAAATCGTCGAACATGTCGACGGTTTTTTTCAACGACGTGTCCAGGGACAAGACCATCGGCAATACCAGCGGCGATTTTTGCGATCGTGAATCGACCGCCTCAAATTGAATGGGGACGGGATTGTCCGTTTGTCCGTCTTTTCTGGAAAAAAATAAAAAAACGCTCACCATTCCCTTTTTGAAGTCCGCGCGAAATTTTTCCTTAATTTCCCGGCATCCCCTGGGCGCTTCCTTGGGAGGGCCCAGGAATTTCCCGTCCGCCGCGAATCGGATATAAGGCCTGACCCCCGGAAACAGATAACCGCACGCGGAAACCGAAATCGCGGGGTCTGGACCCGCGCTCGCCTCTTTTTTTTCATAATAAGCAAAAACCGGCAAATATAAGTTGACGAGATTCGTGGGGTGAACGCTTTGATTTTCCACGGTAAGCCAGTCGGTCGCATTATAGCCGGAGTCGCTTTCGGGAGTTGGGGCCGCGGGCCAATTCATGGCCGCGGCGGGCAAGATCGCGGTCAAGCACGCCGCCAGTATGGCTATGGGGCGGCCTTTCATGAAATCAGGGATGCGGACTGAAAATGAATTGGGGGCGGGGAAAGGAAGAGCGCGTTCCGTAACGGGCGTTTGTTTTGGGGAACTCGAAAACAAGAGGTCCAGGCCATACGCGACGAAGATCATGTTTATGGGGGTTATCTGCGCCCTGAACCGGAATGTTCCGAATACGATCAGAGAAGTAAACAAAGCTTGCAGGAAAACGGGGGCCAGAATCAAACCTCTGTAGAGAGGCGGAATCCTCTTGTCCCGTAGGAATGAAAATAATCCGATGGCCAGGAAAAAATATATGTAAAACTGGACATGGGCCGCATAAAACGATTCAAAGGATAGATGCAGGGGGGGGAGGAACGTTCCGCCCGGATCGAGCAAAAAACCCGGGATCTCCGAAATCAGCTTGTCGAGTATCAGCCCGGTTATTTTCAGGGGATGATCGAATAACGTCTCAAGGCTTCCGGAGGGATTTTTTATGGGATTGAATCCCAAGGCGGTCATTTCCCTGGCATAAGGGTTGCCGTTGTAGTTCCAAGTGCTCGTGGAATCATAAATTGCCGAGTCCCTTCCCATGGGAATCCATTTGCCCGAATGGTTGAATGCAATCCAATTCAGAGGGCCGATCGCAAGCAAAATCCCCAGAATCAGTCCCGAGACGCATTTCAGCCGTCCATTCCAGTCGACTCCCTTTCGCATACGCGCGAAGACGAGGTAGGCGGTCAATACCGCCAACGTGAAAATGGTTTCCTGGCCAAAATAAAAAGTCATGCCCATCAGAACGCCTATGAAAAGCGATTTGAACGCTCTCCCGCGCTCATTCAAATCAAGACAGAGGTAAACGATCAGGGGCAGGGTGATCAAAATGGGCGTGGAGCGGTTGATGACGACGGAATAGTTGATGCATAAATGGGACGTCGCCACGGCGAGTCCGGAAATAAACGCGATTTTGGGGCCGCCGAGTCTTTGGGCGATTTTGTAAATTATGACCGAGACCGTCGCGCCCAGCAGGGCCTGTGAATACAGGATCGCCTTGGGGGTATGCCCAAGGAAATCGAGGAATACGGACAGGTATAGGGAATAAAAAGGGGCGTGCCAGAAATTCACGTCGTCTATGTTTCCAGACGCGAACGCCAAGGCTGACTCGTAGTAGGCGGGACCATCGGCGTCGAATTTTGGGGCATCCGGTCCAAAGGAGGAAACGTAATAGGCGTACCAAAGACGGAAAAACAGTCCGACCAGGAAAATGAAAGAAATTTTCGCAATGGAGGAACCGAGGATGCGGTTCGGCGTCCAATGGGAAAACTCGTTTCGATAAATCCGCCATAGGGAAAATATTCCAAGGCCGACCGCGGCGTAACCAAGATGAATTGCGGGGGAGGGCAGATAAATAAAGGGAACGGCCATGGAGACGGGGAAAATCAATTCGTGAAATTTAATTCTGGAGGCGATTATCTTGCATGCAATATGGAGGCAATACGCGTAGTACGAAATAAAGAAAACCTGCATGAGGAGGTTTTCGTATTGCGTGATGCCTTGTACCGTGGGAGCGCGGGTAGGGAGCAGAGTAAGGCCTGGCGTTATTTCCCCGGAGTGGGTCAGGAGGAGCAGGAAAAGATGATAAAAAAAGGCGCGCTTGAGAAAGCCCGAAACGGCGTCTTTCTCGAACTCGCCGCCGCGGGCCAGGGCGCTCAATATCGCAAATGAAAGGCAACCCGCCCAGAAATAGAATGGGAATATGATTTTATTGAAACCCGCATACCAAACCCCGGCCTTGAAAAAATAGTGAATGAACCCGCCTTCGCGGTATTCGTAATGCAATACGAGTTTGCCGGCGAAAAGAGTGAAGAGGGCGGCGAGCGCCAGTTGAATCTTTTGGCGCGAATCCCGCGTGGAGTGAAAAGGCTCGATCATTGGGGAAGTGATTGATACCGCTATTTAACGATGAAATCCGGATGAGGCGGTCGTTAAGCTTCCGGTTTCCCTCGCTGGCTCATCCGTGTATAATAAATCCAATAATCCGACCGGGCAATAGAATTGTACCGTCCGGTATTTGCGATATTTCCCGCGTATCCTTAGGGAGTTCTCCTTAAGAGCGTCTAACAAAATGGACCCTTTGGCTCGACCCTGAAATTACTCCCCCTCCCTTGAGGGAGGGGGCTGGGGGAGGGTGGGCC
>JACQQK010000058.1 GCA_016207065.1 Nitrospinota bacterium | reverse complement strand
GTCCAGATATTCCGCGATCCATCCCGGAGCCCTGCCCTTGGCGCTGTCCAGATACATCCGGTTGAGCGCCTCGTAAAACTTCAACAGGTGAGACCCAAGATCGGAAAAAAACCGGACTTCCTCCTCGGAAAGATAAAACGGCTCGGGGGAGATCCGCCAGGTATTGGCGCCCGCTCCGTTTTGGGCTGGAGAAAACAGACCCGACTGGACCAGAGAGTCCTTCAAATCCGAATAAATGTCTTGCAGGGCGGATTCCACGCAATGCAGGGTAAAAAATTAATTAAAAATTGTCAATGAAACCGTCAAAATGTTTTTCTCCTCGGAATTAAGGATGCAGTCCGGCGCCCAAAGGGTTTATCCAGCCGCTCCCGTTCCTTTCCCCGCCGATCCCAAATTCTTTCGCGCAAGGGACCGCGATTGATGTTAAAATCTCCCATGGAACTCACAGGAACGTTATGGCCCTCCACGATGAATTGAAGGTTTCCGGACCGCTATCGATCTTCCCCCTGCCGTCCACGGTCTTTTACCCGAAAACCTTGCTCCCGCTCCATGTTTTCGAGCCGCGCTACCGCGAGATGACGGCCGACGCCCTGAAGGGAAACAAGCTGATCGGCATGGTCCTTCTCAGACCCGGCTGGGAGGAACACTACTTCGAGAATCCTGAAATACTGTCCGTGGGTTGCGTGGGGACGATCGACAGGTCCACCCTCCTGGAAGACGGCAAGTACAACATCATCCTCAGAGGCCTGAGCCGGTTCCGGATCGTCGCGGAACTCCGGGGGAAAAGCTACCGCCGGGCGGAAGTGGAGTTCCTGAAAAACTCCCACGATCAACCCCTGGCTGGCGGAGGACCTCCGGGGGCAACCGGTCCGTCCCGGATTGCCGACGGCGGTCCCTTGAGCGCAAGGAAAGCCCGTCATATTGGGTCCAGCGGCCCGCTCTCCGGACAGCATCCCCTGATAGAACGTTACCGGAACTACTGCGCCCGGCTTCCCAAGAAACTCCGCGAAAAACACCGTCTGGATTTCGACGATTGCGAAACCCTGGGCGAGGCCGCCGACCGGGTTGCCTACCAGTTCGACCTGAACCTGGGCCAAAAACAGTCTTTTCTGGAGGAACTCGACGTCCGGAACAGGACCAAAACCATTTTGTCCCTGATCGAGCTGAAAACCGGCATCATCAATCTCTCCAAAAGTCATCTCCGGGAAGGGTTCGACGCGCGGAGCAACTGACCGCCAGGCAAGCGTGCCGCTGGACCGAGGGGGATTTCCGCGGCGCTTACCGGAAGTAGACAGCTTACGTTCCCTGTACACTTGCGAACTCCTGGGGTTTGCAGTCGGGTTTGGCGCGGTCGCGTGGAGTTGGAACCGCCCCCATCGCGCAACCAATTGCGAAATAAAACATCTAAACCCATATAATTTCGACCATTTGAAAAAAAAATTTGCTTTTTCGCGTGATTATGTTAATATTCCGAATATATTTACTCTTACTTTCAATATAAAAAATACCGTTCGTTCCGCCGCTGATAAAGAGAAGAGGGTGTCTCCGTGGCTGACGAAAAAACTCGCGAGAACCGCCGGGAACCGCGCCCAGCGAAAGGTTTTTTGACGTCTTTCTACCGGACCGGGCATTCCTCGCAATTCATACTGGCGGTCCTCGCCCTGATCGGCTGGTTCGGTTTCGCGTCCGTCGAGCGAATGACGAGGAAGACGCTGGCCGACACGCTCCAGATGACGTTGAACGCCAATGCGCAGGCCTTGCGCGATTGGCTCAAGACCAAAAAGGACGAAGTCACGGGCTGGGCGAGCTATCGAGATTCCCGCCAGGAAATCCTGCAACTCCTGGAGTTGGCGAAACATGACAGTTCCCGGGAGACCTTGTTGGGCTCCAGGGAGTTGGCCCGGCTCAGGGCCCGGCTCGGCCCTGTCTGCAGAAGCCACGATTTTACCGGTTTCGTGATTTTCGACAAAACCGGGTTGCAGGTCGGCGCCCTGTTCGACGGACCCGTGGGAGAACGCGACCTCGTCGAAAAGTCCGACTTCGTCGCCCGGTCCCTGCGCGGCGAAACGGTCGTGTCCGTTCCCTTCCTCGACAATCCCTGGGCCGGCGAGGATTTTACGGAGGCGGATTTCAAACCCGCATCTACGCCGTCCGGCGTAACGCCCGAGAGCGCCGTTGCAACGGAAATCCCCCCAGCCCCCTTTGCAAGGGGGAGCGGTCCCCCGCCTCCGCGCAAGCGGGCGGCGGCATTGGCTCCGGGCCCAGCCCGGCGGCAAGTAGCCAGCGCGGCGCCGGCCCCAATTGGCTCGGCCCAAATGGCGAATGAGCGTCATCGAGGGCAATCCGGGCTGGGCCATCCGCCCCTACGGCAAGGAGCCACCATGTTCGTGTCGACGCCCGTTGCCGGCGATGACGGACAAATCGCCGGCGTCTTCGCGTTCCGCGTCAAGCCGGAAGCCGATTTCAGCAAAATCTTCACGACCAGCCGTTGGGGGGAGACCGGGGAAACCTACGCCTTCGACGCCAACGGCCTTCTGCTCACCGACAGCCGTTTCAACCACCACCTGCAAGCGATCGGCCTCATACCCAGCCGCCCGGAGAGCCCTGCCATCCTGACCGTCGAAATCCGCGATCCCGGCGGCAACATGGTGGAGGGGTTCCGCCCCGCCGTGCCGCGCGGCTGGCAACCGCTCACCAAAATGGCCGCGTCGGCCGTCAAGGGAGAATCCGGGCTGGACGTCGACGGCTACCGCGATTATCGCGGCGTGCCCGTGATCGGGGCCTGGCGCTGGATTCCCGAATGCGAGTTCGGCGTCGCCACCGAAATCGATTCCGACGAGGCCTTCGCGGCCCTGCGCTTCCTGCGCGCGTTGTTTTTATCGACTTTCGGCCTCCTGACCGTCGCGACGCTGTTTTTCATCTCGTCCAAGGCGCGCCATATGGAACTGCGGCGCCGGAACGCGCTGATATTGAACTCGGCGGCCGAGGGCATCTACGGCGTGGACACGGAAGGAAGGGCCACCTTCATCAACCCGTCGGCGGCGCAAATGATCGGACGCCAGCCGGCCGAGGCGCTTGGCCAAAGGCTCCACGACGTCCTGCACCACGCCCGGGCCAACGGGACGCTCTACCCGGTCGAACAATGCCCCATCTATGCCGCCTTCAAGGACGGCAAGGTCCATCATTCCGCGGACGAGGTTTTCTGGAGAAAGGACGGGACCTGCTTCCCGGTAGAATACACCAGCACGCCCATCATCGAGGACGGAAAACCGACGGGGGCCGTGGTCACCTTCAAGGACATCACCGAACGCAAGCGGGCCGAGGAGAATTTAAAAAAGGAGGCGACCTACGTGCGCCTGCTCCGGGAAATCGCCGTTGCCGCGAACGAGGCCCAGTCCATCGAATCCGCGATACAGGTCGCCTTGGACCGCATCTGCCAAATCATCGGCTGGCCCCTCGGCCATTTTCACCTGGTTTCCGCGGACGGCAAACGACTGGTCCCCACGAACCTCTGGCACGTTTCCGATCCCGCGCGATACGACGCGTTCATAAGGATCACCAACCGGACCAAGTTCGTCTCCGGCGAGGGCCTGCCGGGACGGATACTGGCCGGCGGAAAACCGGAATGGATCCGCGACGTGACCCAGGACGGCAACTTCCCCCGCGCCAGCGTGCCGCTCAACGTGCCGTTGGACCCAACGCCGCCTCCGGCTGACGCCGAGGCGGAGGGTCTCTCCCCCTTGCAAAGGGGGCCGGGGGGATTCCCGCCGCCCAACGTGCCGCTGGACCCAATGCCGCCGCCCGCTTGCGCGGCGGCGGAAGGTCCCCCCCTTGCACAGGGGGCCGAGGAGATTCCAACCGGGCAGACGCCCGGAGGCGACGCGGCGATGACGCTCCGCGATCGCCGAAATGCGGTTCCCGCCTCGGCGTCAGCCGGAGGCGGCATTGGCTCCAGGCCCAGCCTGGCCCAGCACGGCGAGCGGAGGGAAACGATAGATATCGGGGTCCGGGGCGCGTTCGGCTTCCCCGTGGTGGCCGACAAGGAAATCGTGGGCGTCCTGGAGTTTTTCTCCCCGGAGGTCATAGAGCGCGACGACCGGTTCCTGGAGGTCATGGCCAACATGGGCGCGCAATTGGGCCGGGTAGCGGAACGCAAACGGGCCGAGGCCAACCTCATGGAAGCGTGGGAGAGGCTGGAACTGAGGGTCAAGGAGCGCACCGCCGAACTCCAGGACGTCAACGAAAACCTCGAACGGGAAATTGCCGCGCGCAAACGGGTCGAGGAGCGCCTCACGGTTTCCCTCAAGGAAAAAGAAATCCTCCTGCGGGAGATCCACCACCGCACCAAGAACAACATCCAGGTCATCGCCAGCCTGCTCCGGCTCCATGGCAGGGAAATCCAGGAGGAAAAATACCAGGCCATCATCCGGGAAGCCTGCAACCGCGTCGTCGCCATGGGCATGGTGCACGACAAGATTTTCCAGGCGAAGAACCTGGCGCGGATCGACTTCCAGGAATACGCCGCCTCCCTGGGCCGGAGCCTGTTCCAGTCCTTCGGCGGAAAGGCGGAATCGGTCGATCTGAGGATAGACACCCACGGCGTTTCGCTTGGCGTCGACGCCTGCATCCATTGCGGGTTAATCATCAACGAACTGATCTCCAACTCGCTGAAACACGCCTTTCCGGAGGGACGGAAAGGAGAGATCCGGGTCGAACTCGAAAGACTGGAAAATCAAAATCTATTGTTGACGGTCCGCGACAACGGGGTGGGGATTCCGAGTTTCAAATTCCGCGGCGTCCGGTTTACCGGACTGAACGTGGTCGCCACGCTGGCGGAAACCCAAATGAAGGGCGCGATGAAACTGTACAACAACCAGGGCGCCGTATTCGAGTTGCAGTTCAAACAAGGAGAATCCCATGAAGCCGCGTAAGCCCAGAATCATGGTCGTCGAGGACGAAAGCCTCGTGGCCCTCGACATTAAAACCAGCCTGGAGTCCCTGGGTTACGAAGTCGCGGCCCACGCTTCCTCCGGCGAGGAAGCCCTCCAACTGGCCGAGACGAGCCGGCCGGACCTGACGCTCATGGATATCGTCCTGCAAGGGCCGATGGACGGCGTGGAGGCCGCCAACCGCATATGGAACCGGCACAAGATCCCCATCGTTTTCCTGACGGCCTATTCGGACGCCGACACCCTGGACCGCGCGAAAAACGCCGGGCCTTTTGGGTATATCATCAAACCCTTCGAGGACAAGGACCTGAAAGCCGGCATCGAAATCGCCCTGCAAAAATACGAGCAGATCAAGGCGTTGATGGAGGACCGGAACTGGTTGTCGCTGGCCCTCAAGAGCGTGGGCGACGCGGTGACGGCCATCGACCGGGACGGTTGCGTGACTTTCCTGAACCCCGTCGCCCAGTCCCTCACCGGCTGGGACGAACCGTCGGCGATAGGGAAACCCCTCGGGGAAATTTTTCACATCGTCAGCGGACAAACGGGGGACCGGGTCGACATCCCCATCGAAAAGGCGATCGTCGCGGGGGAGATCGTCTCCCTTCCCGAGGACGTCTCGTTGGTCAGGAAAACCGGGGAACGGGTCCCCATCGGCGACTGCATTTCTCCCATGAAGACCGAGGACGGACAAATCGTGGGCGGCATCCTGATCGTCCAGGACCACACCCACCGGCGGCAAGCCGAGGAGGAACGGAAGAGCTACACCTCGGAGCTGGAGAGGAGCAACAAGGAGCTGTCGAGCTTCGCCGCGGTCGTCTCCCACGACCTCCAGGAACCCCTGCGCAAGGTCATCGCCTTCAGCGACCTTCTGAAGGACCGCGTCCTGCTGGACGACGATATGGGCCTGGACTACGTCAAAAGGGTCCAGAACGCGACGCAACGGATGCAAGAGTTCATCCATTCCCTGCTCGGCTATTCGCGGGTCGCGTCCAAGGTCGCGAAAATGGAACCCGTCGATTTGAACGAGATCGTCGCGGAAACGCTGTCCAATCTCGAAATACGGATCAAGGAGACCGGGGCCAGGGTGGAAACGGACCGGTTGCCGACTCTTGACGCGGACAAGTTTCAGATGTATCAGCTCTTCCAGAACCTGATAGGCAACGCCCTGAAATTCCACAGAAAGGACGCGCCGCCAACGGTCAGGGTGACAAGCCGGCCCATGCCCCCCGGTCTATGGGAAATCGCCGTCGAGGACAACGGCATCGGCTTTGACGAGACCCAGGCGGACCGGATCTTCCGTCCTTTCGAGCGTTTGCATCCGCAATGCAATTTCGAGGGCCACGGCATGGGGCTGGCCATCTGCGAAAAAATCGTCTTCCAACACGGCGGCTCCATCCGCGCGAAAAGCGCCGCGGGCCGGGGGACCACGTTCTTCCTGACGTTCCCGGAGAAACAAACGGCGAAAAAATCAACCTGAGGAAAACAAAGGGAACCGCGGATGAACACAGATGGACACAGATACCGCTTAAGAGATCGTCCTCCTTGTCAAGATACAAGGGGAGAATTTAGGGCTCTGAATGTAATCCATTACCCGCTCTTTCCCATCCGTGTTCATCTGTGTTCATCGGTGGTTTAATAAGGTCTTCCCGCAATACAGGGATTCAACAGACGCCGCAGATCTTGCAGACGGCGGTGTCGCAAATCGGCGTGGTCTTTTCCCGCAGGCCGCGTTGATAGTCCTGCCAGAGAAAATGATTTCTGTAACCGTGATCGATAATGTCCCACGGCAGAAAATCGTCCCGTCCGTATTGCCGGTAAACGAACGCGTCCGGCGAAACCCCGCAGTCCTTCAACGCCCGCTTGTCATCGTGCCCATTGGCGAGATATTCGCGGAAGAACCCGAGCAGTCCGCGGTCCCCGCGCGACAGGAAGGTCTGTAAATAGGCCTCGTTGGGGGAGCCAAAGCTCAACTTGACATGCTTCTCCCGGCCGAGGGCCTTGCGGATTTTCATGAACCTCTTTTTCAGGACCTCCACCCGTTCCATGGGGTGCCACTGAAACGGCGTCCCCGGCTTCGGGACCAGCGGGCTCAGGCCGAAAGTCAACCGCCCGATGTTCCCCCTCTTACTGCAAGCCTCCACGTAAACCCGGGAAATCTCCCGCGCCAGATGGATGAATTGGTCGATATCGTCCTCGGTTTCCCCGGGCAGACCGATGATCGAATAGACCTTCAAATGCAGGAGGCCTTTTTCGGCGAGGAACCGGCACTTCTCGACGATGAACTCGTCCGTCGCGGATTTATTGATGACGTCCCGCATGCGTTCGGAAGGGCCGTCCATGGCCACCGTGACCGTTTTCTGTCCACTCCGGACCATGAGGTCCACCCATTCGTCGTTGAGCGTTTCCATCCTCAGCGAGGAAAAGGACAGCGTCTTGCCCTCCGCGACGATCCTGCGCGCCACGGACAAAAGCCCGGGGTGGTCGGTGACGGACGGCCCGACCAGCCCGATGACGGACACAGGGTCTCCCTGTTCCCGCAAAACCCTGGACAACGAATCGTAGGTCTTCTCGAGGTCGGGCAATCGCGGCGGGCGGTAGATGAACCCGGCCGTGCAAAACCGGCAAGCCCAGATGCACCCGCGCGTGGCCTCCATGAGCGCCATGTTCTTGAACGCGGACCCTTTCTCGTGAATTTCCGAATGGGTGCACAAAACGGCGGCGGAATGCGCCGCGACCTCGTCCGGCGACGGTTTACCGCTCGCCGCGGGGGCGACTCGGCGATGACGCTCCGCGATCGCCGGGACCTCATTCCCGCCTCCCGCTTGCGCGGAGGCGGAGCTGGGTCCAGCGTCACGCTGGCCCACCCAATGCCGGACCACGCGTTTCGGGACGCCCGCGTCGGCCCTCAAGGCGACTTGCATGTCCCGGTCGTATTCGGGGGCGTAGAATTGCGGAACATAGACGCCCGCTATCCCGGCGGCTTGCGGGAGAAGGTCGCGCGGGTCATCCCAATCGTTTTCTCTGTATAGACTAAAAAACCTTTCGACAAGTTCTTCCGCTTCGCCGATGAAAAACAGGTCGCAGACGTCCCCCAGGGGCTCCGGGTTGATAAATATCGCCGAGCCGCCGGCGGCGATCAGCGGGTATCCCCGGCCCCTCAGGGACCGTTCCAGGGGAATATTGAAGTACCGGAGCATGGCGGCGGCGTTCAAGTAGTCCGGCTCGAAGGAAATGGAAAACGCCAGGATGTCGAAATCCTCCGGCAACCGTCCGGAATCGTGGGAACGCAAATCGTTCCGCTCCAGATGAAGAACGTCCGGCGTCCACCCCGCGGGGAGACTGTAGCGGTCGCAGACCACTCCCTCGATCCGGTTCAGCAGGGAGTAGACGCGCTGGAACCCCAGGTTGGAAAGGGCGACGGACGTGACATTGGGATAGGCCAGCAATACCCGGATGGGGCGGGACCCATTCCCCGCATGAAACCCGGCCCTGCGATGACTTTTCGTAATTTCCGGCATGGATGCGAAACCGCGACAAAAGATTGCGACTTTAGCAAGACGCTAAAAAACTATTTTATAGCCTCTTATCGTCATGCCCGTGAAAACGGGAATCCAGTATTTCAAGGGATTTCTGGATGCCCGCTTCCGCGGGCATGACGTTCCAGAACGACAAGGTGAAAGCGCCTTTTTCTGGGTCTTTCCTTAATACCAAACCTAAGCGATAATAACATCATATCCTAACCGCCATTAACGGCTCCCACATTCATTTTAATATGAACGAAGAATCGGCGGGGGTCCCGCCAGCCTCCGGCAGAATGAAAACCTATCTCGGGAAAATCGCCACCGGCCCGGAACAAAGCAAGGACCTGACCGAGAGCGAAGCGGAGGACGCCCTCGGCTTGATTTTGAGCGGTTCCGTCTCCCCCGTCCGCGCGGGGGTCTTCCTGATCGCGTCGCGGATGAAACGCGAAACCCTCGCGGAAAACGCCGGTTTCTGGAAGGCCCTGGACCGGACGACCTACAAGCGCTCCACGAACTTGGCCGAACTCCTGCAGGTTGCGGACCCCTTCGACGGTTTCGACCGCGTCCCTTATTTCGGTTTCTACGCCATTCCCGTCCTGGCGGCGATGGGTTTGCCGTCCTACGGACATTCCGCTCGTTCGCTACCCCCGAAATTCGGGATTACGTTCGAGGACATCCTGCAACTCCATTACCGCGTCCCCGCGGGGATGGGCCTGGACGCCCGCGTCCGCCTCCTGGAGGAATTCCGGTTCGGGTACGTGGACCTTTGCCAGAGCCATCCCGCCCTGGAAGGACTGCGGCAACTGCGGACGGAGATCGTGAAGCGCACCGCCTTGTCCACCTTCGAGAAAATGTTGCAACCGGTCAAGTCCGCCGGCGGGGCGGACTATCTCGCCTCCGGCTATTTCCATAAAGGCTACGAAATCCCCATGATGGCGGCCGCCCGATTGAGCGGGTTCGACAAGACCGTCCTTGGCAACGGCATGGAGGGGACAACCCTGTTCGGCGTACACAAGAGCGCGCGCATATTCATCCTGGAACGCGAAAAAAGAGACCAGGAACCCAGGGAAATCCGGCTGGCGATCGAGGAAATGTACTCGGCGGGGACGGCGCAAAAAATCCACGACGCCTACGCGGCCTTGAAAAAGGAAACCGCGCGGATGGACCTTTTGGCGGAGTTGGGCGAGACGGCGCTCAAGAGCGGCGGCGGTCCCGCCGCCCCATTGATCGCGAGCCAGGCCGGAGTCCTGATCCATCTCCTGGGCCGGGTCGCCAACCCCCAGGCGGGTTACGACGCCGCCGAGCGCCTCCTTGCCCGGGGCGAATGCCACGGGCGCCTCATGCGATACCTCGACCTCTGTAGCGGAGGGGGATGACAGGCCGACAACGGCGGACTCGCGACTAATAGTGGCGTTCCGGGGAAACCTTCTCTACGATCATGGTGTTGCGGACCTTGTTCTCGCGGTCGAAATGGAAAATATAAGCCTTGCCGGGGAGATGCATGATCCCGAAACTCCGGTCCACATAAAAGATTTTGGCGACCTCGGCCCCGTCGACTTCAAAAACACGCAAAGGCTTCAAGGAAGGGTCCACGTCCAGAAACATCTTGAAATCGCTCCTGTCGAGATCGTTGGCCAGCATGAGGATGTAGCCGGAATAATCGTATTTGTTCAGAGTTCCCCGAAGGACCGTCCCGTCCGGAAGAGACAACTCCATCGGGACCGCCTTTGCCCGCAACGAAACCTTTCTCAGGTCCTTCCTCAACAACGCGGGCTCCATGACGTTGTAGTCGTAATAGCCGACCGCGGCCACTTCCGCGTTTTCGCGTCCGTTCGCGTTCGTCCATTCGATGGCGGACCGCAACGAGGTCTGCCAGTAATCGTAGGCGTACATGAAATGCCGTTTCGCCCCGGGCAATCCCCCCACCGGGCGATTGAAAAACAGAGTCTCATACGGATGAATTTGATAAATGGGAGTAGCCAGCGAACCCAGGATCAATACCGTCCCGCAAACGGCGAGCGGTTTCCTGAAACGGAAAACCGCCGGAATGGAAAGGATCGCGCGATAAACCCATAGGACTCCCAAGCTGGAGAAAACGGCGAGGGCCGGTATGTACTCCATGAAGTGCCGGATCATCTCATAATTCTTGATGCCCGGCAGGCTGGATTTGAAAATGGGGACGAACAACCATAAAAACAAAAGGACGAACCGGGAGTCCCGTTTCACGATAAGATCGCGCAGGGAGACGGCAAAACCGGGGGCGAGGAAAACCAGGCAGACCGTAGGCGTGGTGGCCAGCGCCTGAAAAAACACGCTGAGGTTCCACCCGCCCTCGTAACCGACGATCTTCTCCTGGGTCAACATCGTGAAGATATGGGAATTTATTTGCCTGGAAAAGAATTCTCCCAAGGAAGGCGCCGTCCAAAAGTAAGGGAAATTGGCGACCCAGAAGAAATAGGCGATCAAGGGGGAAACCGCCCAGGTCCACTTTTCAGCTTTGGAAAATTTTTTGCGGTTCAAATACTTATGCGCGAGGCGCCAGGGCAGTAAAATGAAAACCAGGAATACGCCGTTGAGTTTGGCCGCGACCGCCATCCCGAACAACCCTATGGAGGCCACCAGCCCGTATGGGTTTTCTTTAACGACGGCCCAATGGAAAACCGCCGCCGTGGCGAAAAAAAAGAACATCAAGGGGACGTCGCTCAAATTATTGTGCGCATGAGCGATCAGCCGGGGAAACAAGCCGAAGAACAGCGCCGCCAAAACGCCCGCGGGACGCCCATGCAAAAAAGCCGAGAACAGATAAACGCAACCGACGAACGCGGAAAAAAGAACGATCACGACGGAATTGTGGGCGTCGAAAAAATTGAGGACGTTCAGCTTCCGGTGCAAAACGTCGCAGGCGAAAAAGGACAACGCGTCGAACAGGGGCGCGTAATCGACGGATTGAAAGCTTTGGACCTTCAAAAACCAATGCTCATGAAGCAGTCCCTGTCCTTCCGCCAGCTCCGGCGTGTTTTTGGGGTCCAGGTAAGCCTTGTCGCCCGTAACGGCGAAATAATAATTTCTGAACCCGCTGGCGTATTTGATCGGCGCGTCGTTCATCACGCCATAGTGACGGATCGTGGAGAAGCCGAACGCCAGCCAGACCGCGGCAAAAAGGCTGGCGATCAGAATATCGGTCCGGAATTTGGGCATCGGGAGATTGGAAAACAAACCTTTCACAGCATGGGTTCAAGCGTTTTCCAAACCGTATCGACCACGATCGCGTAACCGGGGCCGAGCGGGTGGATTCCATCGGGTTGGGTCAACTCTCTTTTGGCGGCGACGCCTTCCAGCAAAAACGGGACGAAGGGCAACTTGAACTCCTCCGACAATCGGGAAAAGACCCGCTCGAATTGTCCGGAATAGTCCTCGCCGAAGTTCGGCGGGACTTTCATCCCCGTCAGCAGGACCTTGGCCCCATGGTCCCGGCAGATTTGGACGATCCGCTCCAGGTTGGAACGAATCTCGGACAACGGCAGACCGCGCAAACCGTCGTTGGCGCCCAGCGCCAGGATTACGATCGCGGGTCCGTTCCGCATCAACCAGGGAAGCCGCCGCAGTCCGCCCGCCGTCGTGTCGCCGCTGACCCCGGCGTTGATCACGCGATGCGGGTATCCCCGGCTTTTCAAAATGACCTGCAAACGGGCGGGATAACTTTCGGCGGACGAAACGCCGAACCCGGCCGTCAAGCTGTCGCCCAACGCCAGGATCACGGGAGGAGACTCTCCTTTCGCGTTAGAAGGTTGAAAAACCCAAACCGACAAAACCAACCCCAGAAAAAGGGCTGGCGAGGCTTTCAAGATTTTGCCACAATAAAAGCTTATGGGTTTCTTCATGAAACACATTATAGACAAAATCGCCGCGAATGACATAGCGTGATCGAGATACGTAATTTGACAAAATCCCTGTACGGAGGAGGCCATCGGGTCGATATCCTGACGGGGATCGACCTGACCATACCCAGGGGCCAGTTCCTGGCCATTACCGGGCCGTCGGGAAGCGGTAAAACCACCCTGCTCGGGCTGATCGCCGGGCTGGACGTCCCCACCGGCGGCTCCATCGTCATCGACGGGCGGGACATCGCCCGCTTGAGCGAGGACGAACTGGCGCGCCTGCGCGGCGAGCGTTTCGGGTTCGTCTTCCAGAACTTCCACCTCATCCCGACCTTGACGGCGCTGGAAAACGTCCTGCTGGCGGCGGAACTGAACGGGTCCGGAAACGGCAGGGAAAAGTCCCTCGAACTTCTACGCGAAGTCGGCCTGGGCGACCGCGCGGGCCATTACCCATCCCAACTTTCCGGGGGAGAGCAGCAACGCCTTTGCCTGGCGCGCGCGTTCGTCAACGAGCCGGACATCGTGCTCGCCGACGAGCCGACCGGCAACCTGGACTCGAAAAACAGCGAACGGGTCATGGAGTTGATCGCCAAGCTTCATAAAGAGCGGAAGGCCACCGTCATCCTGGTCACCCACGAAGCGCATATCGCCAACCGTTCCGAACGCATCCTCGCCGTGGAGGACGGCCGGATCGTCCGCGACTCGTCCAATGGCGGACCCGCGGAATGAAAAGCTCTCAACTATCGGTCGCCCAACTGTTTTACCTGGCCCTGGCCGAATGCCGGGGAGCGTGGCGCCGTTTTATTTTTTTCATCATCTGCCTGGCCATCGGCGTGGGGGCGATCATGACCGTCAAGAGTTTCTCGCTACTCGTGGAAAACTCCGTCCGCCGGGAATCGAAAGGGTTGCTGGCGGGCGACCTGGAAATCAGCGGCAGTTGGGCGCTGGGGGACCGGGACGCCGCGTTCCTGCGGGACAAACTGCCGGCGGGATCGGAGTTCCTGTCCGTGAAAGAACTGCACGCCATGGCCCAGTTCGACCGCGGACCGGTCGGCGAGGCGCCGGAGCCGACAGGCTTGACCCGGATGGCGCCGGGCACGCGCCCGGAGGCGACGCCGCCTCGCGCTGGCGCCGAGGCGGAAACGTCCGCGGCGATACGCCGCCCGGGCCATCCCGTTCCAGGGCGGTCCCTGGCCGTCAACGAAGGCGGCACGCCGTCCTCGCTACTCGTGGAGTTGAAAGCGGTCCCCGATTCGCCTCCGCTCTATCCCTTTTATGGAGTCCTGACCGCCCTGCCCGACAGCCAGTTGCCCGCGGCGCTGGAAAACCGCGGCGCGCTGGTCGAGCCCTCCTTCCTGTCGAGGTCGCAACTGAAGGTAGGCGACGCCTTCAAACTCGGCTCCATCCAGGCGCGCATTGCCGGAGAAATCGTCGCGGAGCCCGACCGGATCACGCGGGCGTTCAGCATCGGACCGCGGGTGATGGTTTCCCTGAAGACCCTGGAGGAAGCCGGGCTGGTCCAACCCGGTAGCCGGGTCAAGCACCGGACGCTGGTCCGGCTTCCCGAAAGCGCTTCTCTCGGAAAAACCAAGACCCTCGTCGAGGACAACCTGAGCGACAAGGCGGCCAACGTGCGCTCGTACAAGGACATGCAAAGTTCGCTGACCCACTCGATCGAGCGCATGGGGCAATACCTCGGCTCCCTGGGCGTCATCGCCCTGCTCATGGGAGGGATCGGGGTGGCCATGATCGTCCGCGCTTTCATGTCGCAGAAACTCGACACCGTCGCCATATTGAATTGCCTGGGGGCCTCGTCCCGGACCATCTTCAAAATCTACCTGCTCCAGTCTCTCCTGCTCGGTCTCGCCGGAAGCGCCCTAGGGATCGTCCTGGGATACGGATTGCAATATCTCCTGCCGTCCAAACTGCCGGGCTTGCTGAACATATCGGCGCGGCCCGAGTTTTACTGGAAACCCGCGCTTCAGGCTTTGCTCCTGGGGTTGACGACGACCCTGCTGTTCGCGCTCTGGCCTCTCGTCCGGGCCGTAAAGACGAGACCTCTCCGGTTGTTCCGGCACATCGCCGAGGAGGAGGAACTGGCGCGAGGGTCGCGGCGGGAGCGTTGGACTTCGGGGTTTCTTTTCTCGCTCGGACTGGTCCTGATCGTATTCTGGCAGGCGGGATCCATGCAACGCGGGCTGGTGTTTCTCGCCGCCCTGGTCGTCTCGGCCGCCGTTTTGAGCGGCATGTCCGTCCTGGCCCTCAAGCTTTTGCGGCGCCTGCCTCCCTCGCCCCACATGACCCGGCGGTACGGCCTGGCGAACCTGTTCCGCCCGAACAACCAGGCGTCCTCCATCATCACCGCCCTGGGCATGGGGATCATGCTGGCGCTCACCGTCCGGCTGGCGCAGATGGACATGGTCGCCATGCTGAGGGAAAACGCCGAGATCAATCCGCCGAATTATTTTTTCATCGACATCCAGGGAGATCAAAAAGACAAGTTCGTGGCCGAACTGAAGCGGGTCGCGCCGGAGTCGGAATGGGAGTTGACCCCCTTGATCCGCTCCCGCCTGTACGGCGCCGGCGATCGCACATTGGACAACTGGGTTTTCAAGGACCGGCGCGAGGAGGAATGGTTCATTTACCGCGAGTTCATCCTGACCTTCACCGACGGCCCCCCTCCGGAAGGCAACGAAGTCGTCGCCGGGAAATGGTGGGACAGGCAGGGGGCGCTCCAGCCCCAGGTGTCCCTGGAAGAGGACGCGGCGCGCCGGTTGGGGGCGGGGATCGGATCGGTCGTCACGATGGACGTGCAGGGGGCCCTGGTCAGCGCGCCGGTCACCAGCATCCGCAGAGTGAACTGGCGCAACATGCGCGCGAATTTTTACATGATCTTCTCGCCGGGCGCGATCGCCGAGGCCCCGGCCACTTTCGTCGGGACCGCGCGGGTCGCCCCGGAAAAGGAACTGGCCCTTCAGGACGCGGTAGTAAGGGCCTTGCCCAACGTCACCGCGTTGAGCGTCCGCGACATCGTCGCCACCGTCGAGAACGTGACGGGAAAACTGCTCGTGCTGGTGGATTTCATGTCCGGGTTCACCATCGCGGCGGGATTGTTCATCC
The DNA here is from genome assembly GCA_016207065.1 of Nitrospinota bacterium. GTDB lineage: Bacteria > Nitrospinota > Nitrospinia > Nitrospinales > JACRGP01 > JACRGP01. The sequence goes on along the minus strand of JACQQK010000058.1, from coordinate 10,822 downwards.
TGTCCGGGGCGGTGGCCTCCACCAAGTTCCGGCGGCTGAAGGAAGCCGCGATCCTGAAAACGCTGGGGGCCAGCCGCAAAGCCGTGGCCCTGGTCCTCGGATACGAGTACGCGGTCCTGGGTTTGATCGCCAGTCTGGTCGGGGCGGTTTTGTCCCTGGGGCTTTCGTGGGGCGTCGTCGAATATCTCGTGGAGACGAAATGGCGTTTCCATCCCGTCCCCCTGGCGGGCTGTTTCGCCGCCGCTGTCGCGTTGACCACGACCGCGGGCATCTTGAGCAGTCTGGACGCGTTGCGCAACAAACCCCTGGATACCCTCCGAAGACTGGACGGCTGACCTCGCCCCGTCCGCGCCGTAACCGGGAGGTCCCGTTATTCCAGATATTGCACGAGTAAACGCCAACATATTGAGAAGCCCCTTTGAAACCATGAGACTAATCAAGATTAGACAGAAAAATCTTAATGACACAAAACGCGATTTGAGGTCGTTCGGGAGTTTTTGGAGTGCAAAGCCTCCCGGCTTTGCATGCAACGCGAGGACGCGTTGCACTCCAAAACACACTCATGCGATATTCGGGTTACTTCCCCCTTTTCCCGGAAGCGGGGGAGCTATATAATTTTGTTTCAGGGATTTTCTACCCGCCACACGAGCGAGGACAACCGCGAAAAATGACTCCGCCAAAACCCGGAAAAGGACCGGCGGCCGTAAAGGGCCGCCGCGCCGCCGTTTTCGCGGCGCTCTGCCTTTCCCTATGGGTCTCCGTCCTGTCCGGCGCCGGTTTTGCCGGGGAGTCCCCCTACGCCCCGCGCGAGCCTTTCGCCGCGGAACCTTACGTCCCCCCTCCCCCGCCGGAATCCAAGGCGCTTCTGACGGACAACGGGGACGGGACCTTGACCGATACCGGCACGGGCCTGATGTGGACGCAAAAGGACAGCTATGCCGATTTAGGCAAATGTTTGAACTGGCGCGAGTCGCGGGAATACGTCAAGGGCCTGCGGACGGGGGGGCATGACGACTGGAGGATGCCCGCGCTCAAGGAACTTTATACAATTTACGACGACACCAAGGAAAACGTCATGGGGTGGGACCACGACAAGGAGAACCCGCTCCATCTCGACGAGAAATTCGCCGACGGAGCGGCATACTGGTACTGGGCGGAGGACCACGAGGAGACGCGGTTCCATGACTGTTGCGCCCTGTCCTTGTATTTCGTGCAGGGATTCAGCAACCTGCGCGTGTTTTCGATGTGCGCGAACGGCGGCGCGCGCGCGGTGAGGAACGCCCGTTAGGCGCTCATGGAGGCGGGGATCACGTTTCGCCCTCGGCGGCGTCTTTCATGATTCTGCGGTGGCGGATGATGTCTCCCTCCACAAGGTAAATCACGTCCTCGGCGATGTTCGTGGCGTGGTCCGCGACCCGCTCCAGGTAACGCGACGCGGACAAGAGATGGATGAAGCAGTCGAGTTTTTCCGGCTGGACCCGCATGTTTTTCCCGATGTGAACGTACATCTTCCGGTTGATCTCGTCCACCTCGTCGTCGGCGGCGCAGATTTCCCGCGCCAGGACCGAGTCGCCGTTCACCAAGGCGTCCAAGCTCCCCTTCAGCATCACCTGCGTTTTGCGGACCATCTGGCTGAAGTCCTCCGGGATTTCGATTTTATCCTGGGTCGCCAGGAAGACCGCCCTTTCCGCGATGTTGACCGCCAGGTCCCCGATCCGCTCCAGATCGTTGTTGATCTTTAAAATGGCGACGATCAGCCGCAAGTCGTTGGCCACGGGCTGGTGGAGCGCCAGGATCTTCAGGCAATCTTCCTCCACCTCGACTTCCATGTCGTCGATCACGATGTCCGAATCGATGACTTTCAAGCCCAGCGAGGAATTTCTCTCTGTCAGGGACTTGACGCTTTTCTGGACGCTCTCCTCCACCATGGTCCCCAGGGAGAGGATCTTGTTCTTGAGTTTTTCGATTTCCCGTTCTAGATGTCGCGCATGTCTGGCCATAATACCGCCGAGTTAAAATGATTATCCAAACCGACCGGTAATGTAATCCTCGGTCTTCTGCTTGCGCGGTTTGGTGAATATGCGTTCGGTGGGCCCGAACTCGACCAGTTCTCCCAATAATAGAAATCCCGTGAAGTCCGCCACCCGGGCGGCCTGTTGCATGTTGTGCGTCACGATGACGATGGTGTAGTTCTTTTTTAGCGCCACCATCAGTTCCTCGATCTTGGCGGTGGCGATGGGGTCCAGCGCGGAGCACGGTTCGTCCATCAGCAGGACGGACGGCTCCACGGCGATGGCCCGCGCGATGCAAAGCCTCTGCTGTTGTCCGCCCGACAGGCGCAAGGCGCTCTCGTGAAGACGGTCCTTGACCTCGTCCCAAAGGGCGACGTCCTTCAGGCTTCGCTCCACGGTCCGGTCGAGGTCCGGGGAGCTTTTCATCCCGTGGATGCGGGGGCCGTAGGCGACGTTCTCGTAAATGGTCTTGGGGAACGGGTTCACTTTCTGAAACACCATCCCCACGCGCTTGCGCAATGAACTGATGTCCAGTTTCGGGTCGTTCGTGTCGATCCCGCCGACGCGCACCAGCCCCTCCATGCGGGCCTCGTCGACCAGGTCGTTCATCCTGTTCAAGCAACGGAGGAGCGTGGACTTGCCACAACCCGAGGGACCGATAAACGCGGTGATCCGGTTCCGCAGGATGGACATGGAAATGTTTTTCAGGGCTATGTTGGACCCGTAATAAAAGGCGAGGTTCTTGATTTCGATGGCCAGGGAAGGAAGGGGTTCCTGCCTTTTTTCCTCCTTTGCCGGTCCGGAGACGTCTCCGACGTTTTCCAAACCCATCTTGTTGTCCATGGGGGAAGCGAAAAGCTTCAGTTTATTTGTTTCAAACATAGCACAACCTCATTATAAACCGGAAAAGGAAAGTTTCTTCCGCAACCGGGTCCGCAACAAGATGGCGGCGAAATTCAACATGAGCACGATCAGGATCAGCAACAACGTCGTGGTGAACACCATCGGCCGGGCGGCGTCCACGTTGGGCGACTGGAACCCCACGTCGTATATGTGGAAACCGAGGTGCATGAACTTCCGCTCCAGATGGACGAAGGGCCAGAACCCGTCCAGCGGAAGGGACGGCGCCAGTTTCACGACCCCGGTGATCATCAAGGGGGCCACCTCGCCGACCGCCCGGGCCATCGCCAGGATCAACCCGGTGAGGACCGAGGGCATGACCGCGGGCATGACCACGCGCCACATGGTTTCGAACTGGGTGGCGCCGAGCGCGAGCGAGGCCTCGCGCATGCCCCTGGGGACCGCGGCCAGCCCCTCCTCCGTCGCCACGATCACGACGGGGACGGTGAGAAAGGCGAGGGTCAATGACGCCCAGAATATGCCGCCCGTCCCAAAAGTGGGGGTCGGCAACAGTTCGGAATAAAAGACCCGGTCGATGCCGCCGCCGATAAAATAGATGAAGAACCCAAGCCCAAACACCCCAAACACGATGGAGGGCACGCCGGCCAGGTTGTTCACGGCGATGCGCACGAGGCTGACGAACGCTCCCTGTTTGGCGTACTCGCGGAGGTAAAAAGCCGCCAGCACCCCCAACGGCGTCGCGAACAAGCTCATGAGCAGGACCATCATGACGGTGCCGAAGATGGCGGGGAACACCCCGCCCTCGGTGTTGGACTCCCTGGGGTCGTCGAAAACAAACTCCCGGACCTTCGCGAGGAAGAAACCGGTCTTGCCGAACCATCCGAAGCCGTTCGGTTTGTACGCGCGCGCGATCTGGGGAACGGGAATTTCCTTTTGTTCGCCGCCGGCGGTCGACACCAGGACGCTACCCCACAAACTGTCTTTCAATTTTTGCATGCTCGCCGCTTTTCCATCGTACTCGGCGCGCAATTTTTCCGCTTCCCCGCGGAGCGCGTCGACTTGCGGGCCGCTTTCCACTCCCTTGAGCCGTAGCTTTTTCAACTGGAGCCGATTTTGCTCCATGTAATAATTGACGGCCCCCACGTCGTCTTTCTCCAGCCGCCGGATGTCCTCCAGGACCGCCGAATTTTCCGCAAGGGCTTCCTGGAGCGCGATCCACCCGGCATCCGGGCCCTCGGCGACCCGGCCCTCCCGGCCTTTCACTTCCTTGATGAAGCCGTAAAAATCGCCCCACTCGTAACGTTCGAAAACGACTGCGTCCCCGGGGCGCTCCTCCGAGGCAATCCGGTCCTCGTCCATCCATACGAAATCCGCCCCGTAAATGTCACGGTTGGCCTGTTTGATCTTGACCCGGTAGCGGCGTTCTTCGCTTTTCGACGCGGGGTCGAGGCCCGGAATTTTTTCTCTTTCCCAATTCTGCCCCAAGACGGTTTTACCGTCCTTCAAGGCGAACTGGACGATATCTTTCGGCCAAAAAAAGCGCAGGCCGTTGTAGAAGACGACCGCCATCAGGGCGGACACCATGATCAGGGAAATCGCCAGCGTGGCGCCGGCGAACCATATGAAAAAATCCCCTCGCTTCCAGATCTTCCTCACAGCGTCCTGTACCTTTCCCGCAACCGGAGCCGGACCCACTCCGCGACGCTATTGACCAGGAAGGTCATCACGAACAAGATAAAAGCGGCAAGGAAAAGGATCCGGAAATGGGTGCTACCGTCCGGGGCCTCCGGCAATTCCACGGCGATATTCGCCGAAAGCGCCCTGAAGCCGCTGAAGACGTTCCAGTTCATGACGGGCGTATTGCCCGTGGCCATCAGCACGATCATGGTCTCCCCCACCGCGCGGCCGAAGCCGATCATGATGGCCGAGAAGATTCCCGGACTGGCGGTGGGCAACACCACGTTTACCGCCGTCTGCCAGCGAGTCGCGCCCAAGGCCAACGAGGCCGCCGTCAAATGCGTCGGCACGTTGGACAACGAATCCTCGGCAATGGTGAAGATGATGGGGATGACGGCAAACCCCATCGCCAGGCCGACGACCAGGGAGTTTCTCTGGTCGTAGGAAAGCCCCAGGACGCCGTTCAGCCAAAGCCGGTAATCGCCTCCCAACATGGCGCCCTCCAAGACTTCTCCCAAATAAAAACCGATGCCCCCCGCCCCGATGGCGACGGCGATCAACACCCAGATTTCCGATCCCGGCCTTTTGATTTTTCCGGCCAGGGCGGGCGACCGCTGACAAACCAGGAGCGCCGCAAAGACCAGGACCGCCATGACAAACGGGAAAATGACGAGTCCCGGCAGGACCTTCTCAACCTGGGGAGCGAGCCACAAGGCCGCGAAGAACCCCAACACCACGCTGGGCAAGGCCGCCATGACCTCGATGACGGGCTTCACGACGTTCTTGTAGGCCGGGTGAGTGAACTGCGAGGTGTAAAACGCCCCGAAAAGCGCGAGAGGGATGGCAAACAGCAACGCGTAAAAAGTCCCCTTCAAGGTGCCCACGATGAGCGGGACCAGGCTGAACTTGGGTTCGAAGGCGTCCGACCCCGAGGAGGATTGCCAGACGTATTCCGGCTCCGGGTATCCTTCGTAAAGGACCTTGCCAAACAGGGTATCCCAACTGATCTCCGGATGGGGGTTGTCGACCGTCCACCAGGACACCCGGCCCGAACGGTCCGCGGTCATCAAACCGTCGACTTTAGGGGTCAACAGGGTCGAAACCAGCCCCCCCTCTCCCGGAGCGCGGATGGCATACTGCGTTTCTCCGGACGTCCCGAAATGGTAACGGACGACGCCTTCCGCGTCGCCCGTGAGAAAACCCTTGTCGCGGGGCGAGGCGAAAACGGCGGTAACCGGTTTTTCATGCCCGGTAAAATTGCGAACGCGCATCATCCGGACGCGCTCGTCCTCCCCCTTGAACAATTGGTATGAATTGACCTCGCCCAGTTCGTCGCCCACGACGAGGGCCTCGAACCCGATCAGAAAACCGAGGGCGCTCACGCCGACTCCGGGTTGGGAGGTGGCCCCCACCGTTTCGACCCCGTCCCTGGGGCCATCGGAATCGCCAACCGCCACCCTCAAGATTTGGCCGGAGGCGGTGCCCGCTAAAATATGGACCCCCTTGTCATCCATCGCCAGAGCGGTGATTCCGCCCTTGGCCGGCAGGACGAAATCCTTGCGGCGCTCTTTCACGACGACGCCGCCCATCAGGTTTTTGCGCTCTTCCCGGGAAATCCAAGAGACTTTGTTCTGGCCCGTCGCTCCGGCGACCGAATAACCTCTGTCGGTCGAGGCGGCGGTAAGAACGGTCGCCGGCCCGCCTTGCGCGTCGAGAACCAGCGGCTCCAGGGTCTCCAGTTCCGGGACGACGGTCCGCGTTTTTTCCTGATAAGAAACGTCGAAACGGACCCGCGCCGGCAAGACGCGTCCGTCCGACAGGCCCAGCATGAGCAAATCGCCCCTGGCCTTGGCGACCCCCTCGACCCTGGCCCCGCTCAAACCGGGAAACGGAACAAAGGACAGGGGACTCTTCTTCTCCAGGGACACAAACTGTACTCCGGAAGGGAAAACGACGTAGGCGACCTGCCGGTACTCATCGACCCCCAAGGTCAACGGCTGTCCATATTCGGCGGGCAACGCAACGGTTCCCGCAAGGTCAACGGACGGCTTTTTGAAAAGAGGATAGATGACGGCAAGAATGACGAAAAGGATGGCCAGGATGGAAATAATAATGGCTATCCCTCCAAACCTAACCATCCGCCGGGCCAGACGGTCGGCAAGAGACCGGCGCCTGAGGAGCGCGCGATCCCTCTCGTCCGCTTGCGCGTCCGTCAATACCGGTCGGGCTTCTTCGCTTATCGTCGCAAGTTCCGTCATCGGGAGCGATTATTTCCCCGTCAAGTTTTTAAGATCTTCCTGGACCACCGCCAAGGCCAGGGGAAAATATCCGTCCTTGACCACCACTTCCTGACCTTCCCTGGAAAGGACCATCTTGAGGAATTCCAGGACCAGGGGATCCAAAGGTTTTCCCGGAGCCTTGTTGACGTAGATGTACAGGAACCTGGACAGGGGATAGGAACCCGCCAGGGCGTTTTCCCCGGACGCCTCGACGTAACCGGTCCCTTTTTCGGCGAGCGGCGCCGCCTTTACGCTGGCGGTCTTGTAACCGATGCCGCTGTATCCGATGGAATACCGGTCCACGCTCACGCTCTGCACCACCGAGGCGGAACCCGGCTGTTCCTTGACTTCGTCCTTGTAATCGCCGTTGCCCATGGCTTCTTCCTTGAAGAAACCATACGTGCCCGACGCCGAGTTGCGCCCGTACAGACTGATCCGGTGCGCCGCCCAGTCCCCGGTCAGACCGAGCTGGCCCCAGGTGGTCAGGTTTTCCTTATGACCTTTCTTGCGGTTCTTGGAAAAAATCGCGTCCACCTGGTCGAGCGACAATCCCTTGATCGGGTTGTCCTTGTTGATAAAAATCGCCAACGCGTCGACCGCCACGCGGATGACGGTCGGCTTGTAACCAAACTTCTTCTCGAACTCGTCGATTTCCTTGCCCTTCATCGCGCGGGACATCGGCCCCAATTGGGAAGCGCCGGAGATCAACGCCGGGGGGGCGGTGGAGGACCCCTTGCCCTCGACCTGGATTTTCACGTTGGGATAGAACCCTTTATACTTTTCCGCCCAAAAGGTCATGAGGTTGTTGAGCGTGTCCGAACCCACGCTCGAAACGCTACCGCTGACCCCGCCGACCGCCTTGTAAGCCGCGATGGACGGGTCGACCTTGATCGTTTCCGCCGATGCCCGGCCCGCGACCGCGGAACCGATCCACAGCGATAAAACCAAAACTGCCGCGACCCTGATTAACTTCATAATCAATCCCTCCATTTTTTCATGCTAACCATCGATTGTTAGAATCACGTTAGAAAACGATGAGGTTTTCCCAACCCGGGTTCCCCAGCTTAGAAATGAAATATCGCGTCCAACTGCAGGCGGTCGCGGCTGACTTCCGCGCCCGCGTTCGCTTCGGTGATAAAGTAGGTCGCGTTCAACTCGACGCCCTTCCTCAAGCCGAATTTCAAGCCCAGGACGCTCCCTTTGGAGTTGGCGCCACCGCCGTGGAAATCGGAATCCGTGAAAACGTCGAGCGCCCCGTCCTTTTCCAATACCCTGTATTGATACGAAGCGTACCAATCGCCGAACTCCTTTATTTTTTTGCCGACTCCGACGCCAAACGCGTAGGCTTCGTCTTCATTGGTAGGCACGTTGTCGGCCGTGTTGTTGGCGTATTCCCCCATCACCTCGACGGGGATACCAAACCCGTCAAAAGTCCACTTTCCGTTAACATTAAGAATGTCATAATCGGTGACCAGGGAGGTACCCGACAGGGTATTGCCCGCCGATGGGTTGTTCGCGATGGTTTTCCCTTTAACGCTTATATAATCGAAATAGGCCACCCCGACTTTCAACTTGCCCAGGGAACCCATCTTCTGCTCCACCCCGCCCTGATAGCCGGCCAAGTAGGGGTCGTGTCTTACCGACGAGCTTTCGGCGATCGCCATCTGCCCGAAAACCGCGAACAACGTCGTGGAGGAACCCACGGGGAGGGTAAAACTTTCCGCCAGGCCTTCCATGGTCAAGTCGGAATCCCAAACCAACGGCATGGTCTTGAAAAACGGCGTGTCGAACTTACCGCCGGTCCAACTGGTCTTCAATTCGCCAAGGGAATAGAGGTAGTTGGCGAAGGCCGAGTCGATATTGAAGGCCTTTTTGCCAAAGGAATTGGTCAGGGTCTGGTTCGTGGAAATGGGGTCTTCGCTACCGGAAGCCAAGCGTATGCCCACCTTGAGGCTCTTGTCGAAGTTGTATTCCCCGCCAAGCCGCAACCGGAACCGCTCCCGGTGCTGGTCCTGCACGGCGGCGCCGCTCGCATTCTTGTCGTTGTAGTTGCTCTCGTGGCGCAGGCGCAGGTCGTTCTTGAACGTGAAGCGATCGATCCACTCCAGGCCCTTGGATTTCGTCTCCAACTTTTCCTCCAGCGCCCGCAGGCGCAGTTCCTGCTCGGACATTTCCGCCTTGACCGGCGCGGAAACCGACAGAGCGGCAATCGTCAACAACCCAATCGCGAAAAAATTCTTTCTGTTCATCCTCTCCTCCTCCTGTTTTAAGATAGACCGCTAGCGTAAAAACCTTTTGGCGGAACCTGATTTCGTGAAAAAGCTTACGCGGCCCCTATGGGGTTTTTATAAGGAGAAAATGAGATTTTCGTTAGTCTGGAAGGACAAAAAAATATGGCGGGCTTTATAAAAATGCCCCGGCGGAGCCGGAAGGCCGGCCTGGAGGCGGCCATCTTTATTAATCGAACGGAAACCGGGCAACGCCCGGAAGCGACGCGGCGATAACGCTTCGCGATGCCGGTCCAGGGAGGGGAGCGATTTGCGCGTCGAGCCAATCGGCTCACTTTATCAGACGCGCTAAAACTTGAAAATCGCGTCCAACTGCAAGCGGTCCTCGTCCACCGGTGCGCCGCGGTTGGCGCGGGTCACATAATAGCTGGCGTCAAACTGGACGCCTTTCATCACGCCGAACTTCATGCCCATGGCGCTCCCCTTGGCGTTGGTCCCGCCGTTATGGAAATCCGAGTGCGTGAAGGCGTCGAAAACGGCGTCCTGCTCCACCACCCGGTATTGGTAATAAGCCAGCCAGTCGCCGAACTTCTTGGGACTGTTCCCCAACGCAAAACCCGCGAGATATGCGGTGTCCTCCCGGCTGGAAACTCCGTCGGCGACGTTGTTCACATATTCCCCCAAGACCTTGAACGGAACGCCCATATCGATGGACCACGTCGCGGTCGCGACGACGATGTTGAAATCGTTGGCCAGGCCGCCGCCCGTCAACGTGTTGGTCGATTTCCGGTGCGGGATGACTTTCCCCTTAACGTTGGCATAATCGTAATAGGCCACCGCCGCTTTCGCCTTTCCCAAGGGACCCAGATTTTGCTCAACTCCTCCCTGGTAACCGATCAGGTAGGGATCGTATTGCCGGGTCGCGCTTTCGTCGACCGCCATCTGCCCAAACGTCGCGAATAGCGTCGTGGAGGCCCCCAAGGGAAAGGAAAAACCCTCCGCCAGGCCCTCCATGCTCAAATCGTAATCCCAAACCAATTCCGACGCCCGGAAAAACGGCTCGTCAAACTTGCCGCCGGTGAACTGGGTCTTCAAGGCTCCAAAAGACCGGGCGTAGTGGGCATAGGCCCAGTCGATGTTGATGGTCTTTTTGCCAAAAGCGTCGTTCATGGTCTGGTTCGTGGAAATGGGGTCGGAACTGCCGGAGGCCAGGCGCAAGCCCACCTTGAGGTTCGAGTCGAAGTTGTATTCGCCGCTCAAACGCAACCGGAACCGCTCCCGATGCTGGTCCAACACGTTGTTGCCGGAGGCGTCCTTGTCCAGGAACCGGCTCTCGTGGCGCAGGCGCAGGTCGTTCTTGAACGTAAAACGATCGATCCACTCCCGGCCCTTGGATTTCGCCTCCAACTTTTCCTCCAAGGCCTTCAAGCGAAGCTCGTGGTCGGAGGTTTCGGCCCCCGCCCCCGAGGCGACCAGCAACATAAAAATCAACACCACCGTCCGGATAAAATTTACAAGCATTCCATTCTCCTCCCGATAAGAGCGCCTAACAAAATAAAATTCCCTATAATCCCCTCCCCCTGGAAGGGGGAGGGCGGGTGGGGGTGAAAAGACGGCCCACCCTCCCCCAGCCCCCTCCCTCAAGGGAGGGGAGCAATTAGACCATCAATTTCATTTTGTTAGACGCTCTAAGGATAAAAATCTCCCCGCCCTTCTTTTTCAAAGAGGGGAGCGAAAATCCCCCCCTTTATCAAAGGGGGGGAGG
>JACQQK010000057.1 GCA_016207065.1 Nitrospinota bacterium | reverse complement strand
CCGGGTCCAGCGTCCAAGCTGGTCACCCTCTCCCAGCTCCCTCCCCAGCGAGACGCTGGACACCATAGGCTCGGCTCCGATGGCGAATGGGAGTCATCGGGGGCAATCCGGGCTTGGTCATCCCGCTCCAGGGCGTTCCCCGGTCAAGGGAGGGGAGTAATTTGAGGGTCGAGCCCAATGGTTCATTTTGTTACGCGCTCTAGGAACGCTCCGCCAACTTTCAAAGGTGACTCTGCCCGTCCCTGATGTCCGCGAACACACCCATATTGCGGAATTTGCCGTAACGCTGTTTTACCAGTTCCTCGGGAGAGTAATGGGAAAGTTCCGCCAGGTGTTTCCGGAGGGCTTTCTTCAGGAGCAGACCCATGCGGTTGTGATTCCGGTGGGCGCCGCCCAACGGCTCGTAAACGATCTGGTCGATGACCTTCAACTCCAGCAGGTCTTTCGCCGTGAGGCACAAGGCCTCCGCCGCCTGCGGCGTTTTCTCCTTGTCGGCCCATAGAATGGAAGCGCACCCTTCCGGGGAAATGACGGAATAGATCGAGTGCTCCAGCATGAGGACGCGGTTTCCCATGCCGATGGCCAGGGCGCCGCCGCTCCCCCCCTCGCCTATGACCGCCGCGATGAGCGGGACCTTGAGATTGGACATGGCAAAAAGGTTCGCGCCAATGGCCTCGGATTGTCCTTTTTCCTCCGCGTCCACCCCCGGATAGGCGCCCGGCGTGTCGATGAACGAGACGATGGGAAGGCTGAACTTTTCCGCCAGCTTCATCAACCTGAGGGCTTTCCGGTAGTCCTCCGGCTGGGCCATGCCGAAGTTGCGCCGGATCTTCTCCTGCATGTCCGAGCCTTTCTGATGGCCCAGGACCATGACCGCCCGGCCCTCGAACCGGGCCATCCCCCCGACGATGGACGGGCCGTATCCCCCGTGACGGTCGCCGTGCAGTTCGTAAAAATCGGAGAACATCATGCGTGCGTAGTCCAGGGTGTGCGGACGCTCGGAATGCCGCGCCACCTGCGTCTTCTGCCAGCCGTTGAGGTTGGCGAAGACCTCGTATTTCATGTGCCGGAGTTTTTTCTTGAGCTTGGCGATCTCGTGGGTGATGTCGCCCACGTAATCGTAAGCGTGGGTGAGGGCGATCAACTCCCGGATCTGGTTCTCCACGGCAAAAATTTCTTTTTCGAACTCTAGTATCTGCACCATAATGGGGGACTTGGTTTGGTTTTCCATCCGCTGAGGTTTTTTTTCGCTATCCTAGCACACTCCCGCCATGCAACCCAACATCCATGGAAAACAAAAAAAGGAGCGGTCGCGCGGCAAGCGTTCCATGAGGGGGGGAGGTTGGCCCAGGGAATCCAGTTTTTTTGTGGGAATTATATGCTTGACTGACTCGAAAGAGGCGTAAATAATAACCCTTTGAGAAAAAAGGCGGTTACCATGGACAAAGTCACGATCAGCCGCGCATGCGGGAGTAGGCGGGACAAATGAGTCAATTCACATCACTGGAAATTTGCTCAGGGGCCGGCGGGCAAGCGTTAGGACTTGAAGAAGCCGGGTTCGATCATGCCGCCTTGGTAGAGATTGAAGCTCCAGCCTGCGCCACGCTACGCCTGAACCGTCCGGAATGGAACGTGGTTGAGGGCGATTTACGGGCCTTTGATGGCCGCCCCTACAAGGGCATTGACCTACTGGCCGGCGGAGTACCCTGCCCGCCCTTTTCCAAGGCGGGCAAGCAATTGGGAGACCAGGACGAACGCGACTTGTTCCCTGAGGCCATCCGTCTTGTTGATGAATGCAGGCCGCAAGCAGTGATGCTCGAGAATGTCCGGGGGTTGCTGGATGCGATCTTTGACGACTACCGCAATAAGGTGGAGAAGCAACTAAAGAAGCTCGGCTATGTACCAGGCTGGAAGTTGCTAAATGCGTCTGACTACGGCGTTTCGCAACTTCGCCCGCGTGTGATTTTCGTGGGTATTCGTAAAGACTTGGCACATGGTTTTTCATGGCCGGAACCGTTGAAGGGAGAACCGTTGACGGTCGGCGGACTGCTATACGATCTGATGAAGGCCAATGGCTGGCGCGGCGCGGACCGCTGGCGCGAACGGGCAAGCAGTATCGCCCCCACCCTGGTCGGCGGCTCCAAAAAACACGGTGGGCCAGACCTCGGCCCGACCCGAGCTAAACGCGCATGGGCAATGCTTGGCGTCGATGGGATGGGCCTTTGGGATGACGCGCCCGCGTGCGATTTTGTCGGAATGCCGCGTCTGACGCCGCGCATGACGGCGCGTATACAAGGGTTCCCGGATGACTGGGACTTCTTTGGCCGCAAGACCGCCGCCTACCGCCAAATCGGTAACGCCTTTCCGCCTCCGGTTGCCAAGGCGGTAGCCGGGCAAATTTTCGTCGCGCTGTCGGCGCAACGTATCTTCAAGGTGGTGTAATGACGAAACCGGTTAAATTCGAAGATGAACGCAACCGCTTTCATGATGCGCTGACGGCCGGAATTCTGACCCTCGACGACGAGGGAGTAGCGAGCAATGCCGACAAACACAGCACATCCAGCGTCAAGCTTGCAAAAGGCATTGCGGATTTGCTCAGAGCGAAAAATCGAAGCCAAAAGACCGGAGGCCAAACATCCGGCACGAAATTTCAAGATATCTGCAAGGAGTTCGTGGAAAGGACCTTCCTGGGGCTGAAACACCTGCGGCCCGGCGAGTGGGAAATTAAGACGAAGGGCATTAAGCTTTCCGAATACGCGCAATACGCGCATCTCGCCGACCTTGCCCAGTTAGCAGAAAAAAATCCGAAACTGGCCGCCGCGCTCGGCAATGATTACACCATCAATCCGGATATCGTGGTAGCGCGAAAAACAGTCGATGATAAAGCAATCAATATAAAAGACAACACATTGGTCAATGATAACGTAACCAAGCTTGCCAGCCTGCGGGAGCAACACAACCACAACCATCCGCTACTCCACGCCAGTATTTCATGTAAATGGACAATCCGCAGTGACCGGGCGCAGAACACTAGATTGGAAGCCCTCAACTTGATAAGGAACCGTAAGGGCCGTTTGCCGCACATGGTGGTTGTAACGGCAGAACCCCTCCCAAGCCGACTTGAATCTATCGCACTCGGAACCGGGGACATCGACTGTGTCTATCACTTCGCCCTGTACGAATTGCAAAAAACAGTCATTAGCAAGCGCATGAAAGAGGACGCCGCGAAGCTGAACGTAATGGTGGACGGTAACCGCCTGAAGGACATAAGCGACTTGCCGCTTGATTTGGCTGTGTAGCTCAGGTACACGATGGATAGATGGACAAAATTCCGGCAGAAAAGCGAAGCTCCAACATGCGGGCAATTCGTAGCAAGGATACCGGCCCAGAACTGGTAGTGCGCCGTCTGCTTCGGCGCCTGGGCTTTACAGGCTACCGGATTCATGCTAAAGAGCTTCCCGGCAAGCCTGACATTGTTTTCATCGGTCGCCGGAAAGCTATATTTGTTCATGGTTGCTTCTGGCACGGACATGGTTGCAAGGAAGGGCGTCGGAAACCAAAGTCGAATCTTGCCTACTGGTTACCCAAAATCAAGCGTAACCGCAAGCGCGACGCTACGCACATGATCGAGTTGACACGGCTCGGATGGTCGGCGCTTGCCGTGTGGGAATGCGAAATTAACGCCACTACCGCATTGGTCGAGCAACTACTCGCGTTCGTGAGGAACGATTCGGGCAGATGTTGATCAAAGCAATCATCATAAACAATTCCCTTTTTGCCAGACAGCCTCAATAGAACCCGAAGATCGGGTGGGCCAGTTTCGTCAACGTCTTCGATTCGACCAGGGCCTTGGTCCCTTCCGAGCCGATCCGGTTCTGCCCCAGCTTCAGGGATTCCAGGTTGGCCAAAGTGGGCGAATGGGCCAGGGCCTTCGCGCCGGCGTTCTCGATGTAGTTGAAGTTCAGGTCCAGGGCTTTCAGGTTCTTGAGCGTCCTGGATTGCGCCAGGGCGATCGCCCCCCGGTCGGTGATCTGGTTTCCGGCGAGGCTCAAGGCGACGAGGCGGCTCAGTTTGGGAGACTGGGCCAGCGCGATGATGGCTTCGTCGGTCAGGTTGTTCTCGCTCAAGCTCAATTCGCGGACCTCGGATATGTGCGGCAACTCCAAAAGGGCGTACACCCCCTGGTCGCCGATAAAGCTCTTCTCCAACTGGCCCAGGGTCCCCTCGCGGTTCATGCCTTTGAATTTTTGGAGCAGTTTGAACCGCTCCCACGCGTTCTTGCCTTTCTCGCCCAGACTATTGTAGGAAAGCTCGAGAGTCCCCAGTTTCTCGCGTTTGCGCGAGTCGATCAAACGGACCGCCCCTTCGTCCCCGACCTGGTTGTAATTGAGGTTCAAAAACTCCAGGTTCGGCAGGTTTGGGGAGTCGGCCAGGGCCATGGCCCCGGAATCCGTGACGGCGTTGCGATACAGGTTCAACGTCCGGAGGTGGGAGAGATTTTTGGACGCCGCCAGGTACTTGACGCCGGCGTCGGTGATGTCGTTGTTCTCCAAATGCAGGGCGCCCAGGTTCCTCAAGTAAGGCGAGGCCGCCAGGGCGCGGACGCCCTCGTCGCCCACCATCCCCTTGTAGATCACGAGGGTCGTCACATTGATCAACGAAGGCAGTTGGGCGATCGTTCTGGCCCCCTCGTCTCCGAGGGGTTTTTCATTCAACCTGAGGACTTTGTCGTTCCTCTCGAGCTTGGACTGGACGTATTGCGTCGTTTCCTCCCGCGACATCAGGGGAGAAGGCGTCGAGGCCGTCAGGCATATATAAAGGGAAGCCAACCCGAAAACTGTCCAACGAAAGGATGGCATGGCGCAAAGCCGCCTTGAAAAATCGAAACGGTTTTAGAAAAAGGACATCCCCAAACTACCCATATACAAATATTGTAAAGGGGGGATTACTTTTTTTCAATCGCGTTGAGTCTTTTTTCCAAGGCCTTGATTTTGTCCGCCAGTTCGGGAAGCCGTTGAATGAGCGCGGTCTGTTTTCCATATTCCCTGTGCGGGACGCCGGGAGACCCTCCGTAAATGGCGCCGCTTTCGACGTCGCGGAATATCCCCGTCTGCGACATGAGACTCGCGTTGTCGCCGACGGTCACATGGTCCGCTATCCCCACCTGCCCGCCGACGACGACATGATGGCCCAGGGCGCAACTGCCGGCGATCCCCGCTTGCGACACGATGATGGAATGCGGTCCGACGGAACAGTTATGGCCGATCTGCGCCAGGTTGTCGATCTTGGTCCCCTCCCCGATCGAGGTGACGCCCAGGTTGGCCCGGTCGATGCAGGTATTGGCCCCAACCTCGACATGGTCGCCGATCTCCACCCGGCCGATCTGGATGATCTTGAAATGGCGCCCCTGCTCGTCCGGCGTATAGCCGAAACCGTCCGCGCCGATCACGGCCCCGGCGTGCAGGACCACATGATTGCCCACGACCGTCCCGGGATACAGGACCACGTTGGGATGCAGTACGCAATGGTTGCCGACCCCGCACCCGTCGCCGACGACCGCCCCGGGATAAAGGACCGTCTCGTCGCCTATCGTCACGCCGCTACCCAGCGATACGAACGCGGAAACGACGACGTTCTTTCCCAGTTTGACGTTTTCCCCCAGGGCCGCGCGGGGATCGACGCCGGGCTTGGGACGGCTTGCCGGATGAAAATGGGCGAGGAGTCGCGCGAACCCCAGGACCGGATTGGCCACGATCACCTGCGCCTTGCCGATATCGACCTCCTTCTGGACGATCGCCGCGCTGGCGCGCGACCGGCTCAGCGCCTCCAGATATTTCGGTTTGGAGAGAAACGTGATGTGGCCTTCGCCCGCGTCCTCGATGCTACGGACGTCTTGGATCTCGACGCTTTCGTCTCCCCGGACGGTCCCTCCGATGAGGTTTGCGATTTCCTTCAGGTTCAAAGCGGGGTCCTCCTTCCGTTGCCGTTGGCGGGTTTTAAGAGAGTCCAACAAAATAAAGCTCCCATAACTCCCTCCTCCTTGAGGGGAAATAATTTAAACGTCGAGTCAATCGGTCCATTTCGTCAGACGCCTAAATAATGACTTCTTTCGCGATCGGATCCAGCTTTCCGTCGTGGAGCTGAAACACGCGGTCCAGTTTCCGCGCGATTTTCTGGCTATGGGTCACGATGACAAACGTCTGGTTAAACTGTTTGTTGAGGTTGCGGATCAACTGCATCAGCGCGTCGCTGGAGTGGGCGTCCAGGTTCCCCGTCGGCTCGTCGGCGAGAAGCAGGTCGGGTTGGTTGACCAGGCCCCGCGCCAGGGCGACGCGCTGGCCCTCGCCGCCCGACAACTCGCCGGGGCGGTGGCGCAGGCGGTCCTTGAGGCCCACTTCGCATAAAAGGCGCTCCGCCTTCTCCCGGGCCGTCTTCCTGTCCATACCGCCGATCAAGGCCGGAAACATGGCGTTTTCCAGCGCGGTGAAATCGTTCATGAGGTTGAACGCCTGGAACACGAAACCGACGTGCCGGTTGCGGAACATTTCCAGGAAACCGTCGCCCTGGGCGAAAACGTCCTTCCCGCGGAACAGCACCTTGCCGGACGTGGGATGGTCCAGGCCGCCGAGAATGTGCAGGAACGTGCTCTTCCCGGCGCCGGAGGAACCCACGATCCCTATGATCTCGCCGGCGTATACGCGCAGGCTCGTCCCGGACAACACCTGGAGCCGTTCGGATTTGCTGGCGAAGATTTTCTGGACGTCCAGGGCCTCGATGAGGGTCTCGCGGGGCGCGGAGGAATCATTCATACCTGAGCCCGTCCACGGGATCCAGCCTCGACGCCCGCCAGGAAGGATACAACGACGCGGCGAAACAGATGGCGATCGAAAAAACGACGATCGCCAGGGAATCCATATACTGGATCTCGGAGGGCAAACGGCTGAGATAGTAGACGTCGCTGGGAAACGCCTTGAACCCGAAAACTTTTTCGAGGAGGCCCACGATCTCGTTCAGGTTCGGGACGATGGCGAATCCCCCCGCGCATCCGAGCAGGGTGCCGGTCAGGCCGATGATGAGCCCCTGGTAGCTGAATATCCTCAAGATGCTCCGCCGGGAGGCCCCCATGGCCTTCAGGATGGCGATGTCGCGGGTCTTCTCCATCACCACCATGAACAGCGTGCTGATGATGTTGAAGGCCGCGACCAGGATGATGAGGATGAGGATGATGAACATCACGATCTTCTCCAGTTTCAACGCGGAGAACAGGTTCTTGTTCATGCGCATCCAGTCCCGCGTCGAGTAGGGGAACCCGAGTTTTTCCTGTATCTCTTTCGCGACCAGGTCCGCCCGGTCGATGTCGGCGACGCGGACCTCGATCCCCGTCGCCATGCCTTGCATGGAAAAGAACCTCTGCGCGACCGGCAGGGAGACGAACGCCAGGTTGGAATCGTATTCGAACATCCCCGACTCGAAAATCCCCACGACCTCGAACGTCTTCATCTTGGGGACCAGGCCCATCGGCGTCACCCGCGACACCGGCGACACCATCGAAATCACGTCGCCGGGGTAGGCGCCCAGCGCCCGCGACAGTTCCTTTCCCAGTATAATGCCCGGACGGGCAAATTCCTTATCGTCCGCGGGCCGGGGGTCCAGGGCGTCCAGCTTCCCCTCGACCAGGTTTTTCGCAAGGTCGGAGACGCTCGCCTCGCGGGCGACGTCCACCCCCCGCACGACGACCCCGGAGACGTTGTCCTTGTGGGCCAGCATGACCTGGTTCAGGATGAACGGCGCGGCGGCCACCACGAGCGGGGCCTGTCGCGCCTGCCGGATGACGCCCTCGAAATCCCGGATCCCGCCGCCGGTGAAATTCATGATCACCACGTGGCTGTTCGTGCCGAGGATCTTGTCGCGCAGGTCCTTGCCGAAACCCGACATGACGGCGATGACCACGATCAAGGCCATGACGCCCAACGCCACCCCGCCCACCGAAATCCAGGTGATCAGGGAGATATACTTCTGCGACCTTCTGGAGCGCAAGTGCCGGAGGCTGACCAGCAGTTCGTAGGACATGAGGATTTTGTCCGATAAGATTTCGAGAGGCCCAAGGGCGGAACCGTATCCTATTCTGCCCTTTCAGGATTCCTTTTTCAACTGGGGGAACAGGATGACGTCCCGGATGGACGGGGAATTGGTGAACAGCATGGCCAGGCGGTCGATCCCGATCCCCTCGCCCGCGGTGGGGGGAAGGCCGTATTCCAGCGCGCGGATGAAGTCGAGGTCCATCCAGTGGGCCTCCTCGTCGCCGCCGGCCCTCTGCTCCACCTGTTCCTCGAACCGCCGTTTCTGGTCGATGGGGTCGTTCAACTCGGTATACGCGTTGGCGATCTCCCTCCGGCCGACGAACAATTCGAACCGTTCCACCAAATTGGGGTCGTCTTCCTTCTTTTTGGAAAGCGGCGACAGTTCCAGGGGATAGTCCGTGATGAAAGCGGGCTGTACCAGCAGGGGCTCGACGAAATGGTCGAACAGCTTGCCGAGGACCTTGGCGTGGCTGTCCTTCTTCTCCAGCGGGACCTTGTTGTCCAACGCGAAGGCGACCGATCTGGCGGGGTCCGCCACGACGCCGGCGGGAATCCCCCCGACTTCCGTCAGGGACCGCTTGAACGGGTAACGGCGAAACGCCTCGGCGAAATCGATGGTCTCGGTCTTCTCGACGCCGTCCTCGACGTAAGAGCAGGAGAACGCCTGCGTCCCGAACACCGTCCGGGCGATGTAACGGAACAGCGCCTCCGTCAATTCCATCAGGTCGTCGTAGTCGGCGTAGGCGGTATAAAACTCCAGCATGGTGAACTCGGGGTTGTGCTCCGTGGAGATCCCCTCGTTGCGGAAGTTCCGGTTGATCTCGAACACCCGGTCGATCCCTCCGACGACCAGCCGCTTGAGATACAGCTCGGGGGCGACGCGGAGGTAGAGATCCATGTCCAGGGCGTTGTGGTGAG
The DNA here is from genome assembly GCA_016207065.1 of Nitrospinota bacterium. Taxonomy (GTDB): domain Bacteria; phylum Nitrospinota; class Nitrospinia; order Nitrospinales; family JACRGP01; genus JACRGP01. The sequence goes on along the minus strand of JACQQK010000057.1, from coordinate 2,135 downwards.
TCTTGAAAGGCCGCGCCGTGGCCCCGCCGGGGATGGATTGCATCATCGGGGTCTCCACCTCGAGATAGTCCCGGTCGATCAGAAACTGGCGGATGGCATGGATGATCTTGCTCCGATAAACGAACACCCGCTTGACCTCGGGGTTGACGATCAAATCCACGTAGCGTTGCCGATACCGCAGTTCCACGTCCTTGAGGCCGTGCCACTTTTCGGGCAACGGCAGGAGCGACTTGGAAAGCAGGGTCATCGTCCGCGCGAAAACGGTCAGTTCGCCGGTCTTGGTCTTCGAAAGCTTTCCCGATATGCCGCAGAAATCGCCGATATCGAATTTCTCGAAGAGGTCGAACGCCTCTTCCCCTATGTCGTCTTTTTTGACATAGACCTGTATTTCGCCGGTCCCGTCCATGATATTGCAAAAGACGGTCTTGCCGTGTTTCCTCCGGCTCATGATCCGCCCGGCGACGGTAAACTCAAGGCCCTTGGGCTCCAACTCTTCCTTCGAAAGGGCGGCGTAATCGCGCGCCAGATCGCCGACGCGGGCGGAAACCTTGAAACGGTTCACGTAGGGGTTGATCCCCCTTGCCCGGAACTCGTCCAGCTTCGCCCTCCTGATTTTTACAAGCTCGCTTGATTCCTCCATAACCTCTTGCCGGATAAAATGTTTACTAGCAGGCAACATGAAAGAGCCCCTTTTTGGCCCAAAATCGTCATGCCCGCGCAGGCGGGAATGACGGCAAAAGACGACAAAACAGTTTTTCAGTATCCTGCCAGGATTCGAAAAAAAAGCCGCTGGCAGTATATTGAATTTCTTTTTAGAAAGAAAACATTCTTTTTCCGGGGGAAGCTCCGCGGAAAACAAGCGGCGAACCCGGGCCGCGCGGCCCTTTTATTCGCCCTCCGCCTCGGGGACGAAGTTGACGCGGACGATCTTTTCCGCCAGGCCCGTCGCGCGGTTGACGGAGACCAGCGCGCCGCCGATGCGGGCCCTGCCGTTGGCGGTCTCCATGCGTTTGGGCAGACGGGTCAGGAATCGGCTGATGGCGTTCTCGGTCTTGATGCCGATCACGGAATCGTCCGGCCCCGTCATCCCCGCGTCGGTCAGGTAGGCCGTGCCTTTGGGAAGGACGCGCTCGTCGGCGGTTTGGACGTGAGTGTGAGAACCCACGACCGCGCTGACCCTGCCGTCCAGATACCAACCCATGGCGATTTTCTCCGAGGTCACCTCGGCGTGCATGTCGACAAAGACAACGTCCGTTTCCTTTTTGAGTTTCTCGATCTCCTCGTCGGCCGTCTTGAACGGGCAATCGATGGTGTCGAGATAGACCCTGCCCATGAGGTTCAGGACCCCCACCGCGTCGCCATGGGGCGTGCGGACGACCGCGGAGCCCGTTCCGGGCGTTTCGCGGGGATAATTGGCGGGACGCAGAATGCGTTTGTCGGCGGCGATGCGTTCGAGGATTTCTTTTTTGTCGAAGATGTGGTTGCCGGAGGTCAACACGTCGATCCCCAGGCCGAAAAGGTCGTCGGCCACGTCGGGCGTGAGACCGAAGCCCCCCGCCGCGTTCTCCGCGTTGCCGATGCAGAGGTCGACGGAATGCTCCTCGCGAAGTCCGCGCAGGGAGCGCGCCAAGGCGTTCCTGCCGGGTTTCCCGACGATGTCCCCGATGAAGAGGATATTCAACAACGGCGAATCACCGGGCATACTCGACAAAGCGGCTCTCCCGGACGACGGTGATCTTGATCTCGCCCGGATACGTCACTTCCTTCTCTATGCGCTTGGAGATGTCCTTGGCCAGCAACGCGGCCCCCTCGTCGGAGGCGCTGTCGGGCAGGACGATGATGCGCACCTCGCGGCCAGCCTGGATGGCGTATGTCTTCTCGACGCCCTTGAACGAGTCGCCGATTTCCTCGAGCTGGGACATGCGTTTGATGTAGGTCTCCAGCATTTCCCTGCGCGCCCCGGGCCGCGACGCGGAGATGGTGTCTCCGGCGGCCACCAGCACGGCGTAGACCGACTCGGGCTCCACGTCCTCATGGTGCGCGGCGATGGAGTTGATGACGTACTTGTGCTCGTTGTACCGTTTGGCGATCTCGACGCCCAACTGGGTGTGCGTGCCGTCGGTCTGGTGGTCGAT
>JACQQK010000054.1 GCA_016207065.1 Nitrospinota bacterium | reverse complement strand
GTTCGGCCACGTCAAGGGGGCGTTCACCGGGGCCATCCAGAACCGGACGGGACGGTTCCAACTGGCCCATCGCGGGGTCCTTTTCCTCGACGAAGTGAGCGAGATCCCCATCCCGCTCCAAAGCAAGCTGTTGCGGGTCCTGCAGGAGGGGCAGTTCGAGCCGGTGGGCGACGACAAGACCCGGCAGGTGGACGTCCGGGTGATCTCCGCCACCAACCGCGACCTGCTGGAGGAGGTCCGCGCCGGCAGGTTCCGCGAGGACTTGTATTATCGCTTGAACGTCGTTTCCCTTCACGTCCCCCCCCTGCGCCAGCGCAGGGGAGACATCCCCCTGCTGGCAAAACAATTCCTGGAACTGGCCCGCGGCAAATACCGCCTCCAGGAGATCAATTTGAACCCGTCGGCCCTGGAACAGTTGCAACTCCATGACTGGCCCGGCAATATCCGGGAACTGCAAAACGCGGTCGAACGCGCGTACATTGTCTGCCAGGGCGGTCCCCTGCGGTTCGACCTGCCCACGAAGCGCGGTCCCCGGAAAATGCAAGACGGCGCCGGGATTGCCGGGCCCGATTCCTCCGGGGAAGACATCGTCCCCATGGAAGAGATCAAGCGGCACGAATACGACAACGTTCTCAGGGCCCTGGAGCAAGCCCAATGGAAGATCTACGGTCCCGGCGGAGCGGCGGAATGCCTGGGGGTCAAGGCGTCCACCCTGGCCTACCGCATCAAGAAGCTGGGCATAAAAAAACCGGCATCCTCCGACCCGTAACCGCAATAATGGCGCCCCTCCTTTGTAAAAGAGGCAAATCCCCCTTGGCCCCCCCTTTATTAAAGGGGGAAGTTTCGTTCCCCATGGGAGGGGAAGGTAAAAATCCCCCCTTGCAAAGGGGGGCGTGGGGGGATTCATCAAAGGGGGACTTTAGCGCCGTAACAACCGCGGGGATTTATCCGCGAATCTGGCGCGCCATCCGCGGTTATCTAACGATCTCCAGATTTACGCCCCAATCGTAAAATTTCGCGATTCGCGAAATTTCACGATCCATCCTGCCTTCCCCCGTTTTCCCCTCCCAGCCGATAACCCGTTGAGTTTGTTCGCGCCCGGCCTTACGCCTTTCAGGGTCCGCGTTTGGCACGGCAAATGCTCTTGTAACTTCATTCCTCCTTATTGAAAGGAAAACAATCATGACTCCTCGCGCGGACCAGGGAACTCCATATCGTATGCCCATGAAAGCGTCTCAGCCCGTCGTCACCGGTGTCGAGGAAAACTTCGTTTTCAAAATACTCCGCAAGCTCAACGGGAACGGCAACGGCCACCCGCAAAACTTTCTGCACAACCCGCAGGGAGCGCTGTCTGGCCTGGACAGCATGGCCACCAATGTTTTCGTGGCCAACGCCGACCTGGAATTGGTCTTCATGAACGCCAAGGCTTGGGAAACCGTCCAGTCGATCGACGGCGAAATACGCGAGGCCTTCGGGATCGGCTCCCGGGAACTGCTTGGGGGTTCCATCCACCGCTTCCATAAAGACCCGCGGCGGATCGAAAGAATTTTACGCAATCCCTCGGCCCTGCCGCATTCTGCCGAGCTGTGTTTCGGCAACGTCGTCTTGAAAACCCACATCAACGGCATCTACGGTCCGAATGGGGAGATCATCGGCTACATCGTCAACTGGGAGGAAATCGGCGGGCAAAAGAAAATCGAGTTGGAGATGCAACGCGTGAAGTCGATGATGGAAAACGCTCCGATCAATATCATGTATTGCGACATGGACTTGAAACTTCAATACCTAAACCCGGCGTCCATGAAAACTCTCAAGCGGTTGGAACGCCACCTGCCCGTGAAAATCGAGCGTATCCTGGGCCAGTCGATCGATATATTCCACAAAAACCCGGAGCGCCAAAGGAAACTCCTGGGCGACCCGCGCAACCTTCCGCACCGGGCCCAAATCCAGTTGGGTCCGGAAACGCTCGACCTCCTGGTCAGCGCGGTCCTGGACGGCGGCGGCAATTACATCGGGCCCATGGTCTCGTGGGAGGTGATCACGGAAAAGCTCGCGTTGGAGGACAAGGCCCGTGAATTGGCGGAGCGCGAGAAGAGCCAGTCCGAGGAGTTACAAAGGAAAGTGGACGCCATGCTGGAAGTCGTCCGGTCGGCCGGGAAAGGCGACCTGACCCGGGAAGTCGGGATTTCGGGCCAGGACGCGATCGGGCAGATGGGAGAGGAACTGGAGCGGTTTTTCGGCATTCTCCGGGGGAGCATATCGTCCATAGGGCAAAACGCGCAGACCCTGGCGGGCGCGGCGGAGGAGATGACGGCGGTGAGCCAGCAGATGGCGGGCAACGCCGAGGAGACGTCGGCGCAGGCCGGGGTGGTGTCCGCCGCGTCGGAGCAGGTCAGCAAGAACGTGCAGACCGTGGCCACCGGCGCCGAGGAGATGAGCGCCAGCATCAAGGAGATCGCCAAGAACGCCAACGACGCGGCCCGGGTCACCGAGTCGGCGGTGAAGATGGCGGAGGCGACCAACGCGACGATCGGCAAGCTGGGCGAGAGTAGCGCCCAGATCGGTCAGGTGGTCAAGGTCATCACGTCGATCGCGGAGCAGACGAACCTGCTGGCGCTGAACGCCACCATCGAGGCGGCGCGCGCGGGCGAGGCGGGCAAGGGCTTCGCCGTGGTCGCCAACGAGGTCAAGGAGTTGGCCAAGGAGACGGCCAGGGCGACCGGCGACATCGGCCAGAAGGTCTCCGCGATCCAGGGCGACGCGCGGGGGGCGGTGGAGGCGATCGGCAAGATCACGGCGATCATCGCCCAGATCGACGACATCGCCGGCACGATCGCCAGCGCGGTGGAGGAGCAGACGGCGACGACCAACGAGATCGGGCGGAATGTCGCCGAAGCCGCCAAGGGCTCCGCGGAGATCGCCCAGAACATCACCGGCGTCGCGCAGACGGCGCGGAGCGCGACCCAGGGCGCGATGGACACCCAGAAAGCCGCGTCGGAACTGTCCCGGATGGCCGCCGAACTGCAAAGGCTGGTCGGACAATTCAAGACCGCCTGACAAAATGAAGTTCATTTATTCCCTCCCCCTTGAAGGGGGAGGTCAGGTGGGGGTGAAAAGCCAGACTCACCCTCCCCCAGCCCCCTCCCTCGAGGGAGGGGAGTAATTTGAGGGTCGAGTCAATCGCCTCATTTTTTCAGGCGCTTTAAATGCCGATCCACGGGTTGCTCGAACGCGAAAGGGAACCAGGGCATGAATACAAATAGTCGGGATTTGAAACTCGATGAAACGCTTTCCTCTTTGTCAAAAAACGGCGGCGGCCCATGCGCGGCCAAATCCACGCCGAAGTGGAACGCGCTCCGCTTGTTGCTGGTCGAGGACTCAAAAGACGACGAATTCCTGCTGGTCGCGGCGTTGCGCCGGGAGGGAGGGAGAATCCATTTCGAGCGCGTGGAGACCGCCGGGGAAATGGCCGCCGCGCTGGACAACCGCGAGTGGGACATCGTCGTATCCGATTACAGCCTTCCTCGGTTTTCAGCTTTACAGGCCATTTCCTTGTTGCAGAGAAAGGGATTGGACATCCCCATCATCGTCGTCTCCGGGGCGGCGCCGGAAAAACTGGTCGCGGAGACCATGAAGGCGGGCGCCAGGGATTACGTCATGAAAGACAATCTGACCCGCTTACTGCCCGCCATCAAGCGGGAAGCGCGGGACCATGCCATCCGGCGGGAGCTCGCCAGTAGCGTCGGGAAACTCGCCGATTTCGCTTATAACGCCTCCGCCGAACTGCGGGAGCCCCTACGCAAAATAATGGCTTTTGGCGACCGCTTATCGGCCCTTTGTTACGGACGCTTCGAACCGGGGGGAAAAGATTACGTGGAGCGGATGGTCAAGGCCGCCGGGCGCATGGACCGGCTCATCGACGACCTTCAGAAATATTTTCATGCGACCGCGAAAACCGGGCCCTTTCAACCCGCCGATCTCATGGAAGCGGTCAACGAAGCTCTCGCCGACCTGGAAACCGCGGTCTCGCAAAAGAAGGCGCGCGTCGTTGTCGCGGGACCCTTGCCGACCATCGACGCGGACGCCCCGCAGATGCGCCAACTGTTCCAGAACCTCATTTCCAACGCCTTGAAATTTTCCCGGGAAGACGAACCTCCGCATGTGAGGATCCAATGCGCGAATGCGAAAGACGGGCAGGTTGAAATAACCGTCGCGGACAACGGCATCGGCTTCGACGAAAAATACCTGGACCGCATATTCCAACCCTTCGAGCGGTTGCATGGCAAAAACAAATATCCCGGTAGCGGGATCGGTCTGGCCCTTTGCCGGCAAATCGCCGCGCGGCATGGCGGAAGCATTACCGCGACAAGCTGGCCGGGGACGGGAAGCGAGTTTACCGTGACTTTGCCGGCGAAACAAAACCGCGCGGAGGAGCGCCCGCGTGAACGCGCTGGACCCGACGCCGCCTCAGGCTGACGCCGGGGCGGGCCGGCGTGACGCCCGATTTTACCTATTGACACCCGCCTTCCCTTGCGCCACTCTCTCCTGTACGAGTCTTTCAGAAAGCCGGATTGTCAAGATGAGCAAAACCAAAGCGATCGTCGTCCTTTTCGGATTGGGATTCGTCGCGTATCTATTCAATGAAATCGGGTCCGCCGCGGTGTTCGAGCGCCTGTCGTCCCTGGGGTGGAAATCCGTCCTGGTTTTTCTCCCGTTCCTGTTGTGCAACTACATCGACACGTGGGCCTGGATTTTCACTTTCCCTCCGCCGTTTTCCAGGTATTCCCTTTCCTTCGCCAGCGTATTCTGGCTCCGGCTGTGCGGGGAGGCGGTCAACAACTTCACGGCCACCGCCCACGTGGGCGGCGATGTCACGCGGGTCTATTGCCTGAGAAACATGGGCGTGCCCATGACCCAGGGGACGGTCTCCGTGGTCATGGACAAGGCCGCCCTGATCATTTCCGAAATCCTGTTCATTTGCACAGGCGTCCTCATGCTGTTGGCGAAAATCGACTGGCCCGCGTGGTTGAAATGGACCGTCGCTTCCTCGCTTATCTTTATGCTGATCGCCATTTATGGCGTGCTCGCCATGGTGCACAAGGGGGTCTTCAGCAAGATCGTCGAAAGCGTTTACAACCGGTGGAAATGGGAACGGATTCTGAAATTTTATGAAAAAGTCAAACATCTGGACGCGCATCTGGCCGAGTTCTACCGGGACCACAGGAGGGAGTTCATCCGGGCGAACGTGTGGCACTATGTCGGCTGGCTGGCGGGGGGGCTGGAGACGTGGGTCCTGCTCTATCTCCTCGGGATACACGCCGATCTTTTCGACGCCCTGATGATCGAGAGCTTGATGACCCTGGTCAAGGGCCTGGGATTTTTTATCGTCGGGAGCCTGGGCATTCAGGAGGGGGGCTCGGTTTTCCTGTTCCACATCCTGGACATGGGGCTTGGGGCGGGCCTCGCGTTTTCCCTGCTCAAACGCGCCCGCGAAATTTTCTACGGCCTGGCCGGATGGATCGCGTTCTCGGTCCTGTTTTCAGGAGACAAGGTCCGCGAGTCTCAGGCGCCTTTGTCGTAATAATCCAGGCCGGAGTGGTCTATGACCTCCTCGCCCATGATGATCCGCAGGGTGTTCCTGAGCTTCTGGTCCTGGACGAACAAGTCGTTCTCGGGTTTCAGGTCGGGCCGGCAGATGGGCTCCTTGAAATAGAACGAGAGCCATTCCTGGATGCCATGCATCCCCGCCCTCTGCGCCAGGTCGAGGAACAGGATGAGGTCCAGGACCACGGGCGCCGCGAGGATGGAGTCCCTGCAAAGGAAGTTGATCTTGAGTTGCATCGGTTGCCCCAACCATCCCACGATGTCGATATTGTCCCAACCCTCCTTCGCGTCGCCGCGCGGCGGATAGTATTCGATGCGGACTTTATGGTAGTAATCGCCGTAAAGGCCGGGATACAGATCGTTCTGCAAAATGCTTTCCAGGACCGAGCTCTTGGTCACTTCCTTGGACCGGAAAGAGTCCGGATCGTCCAGGACCTGTCCATCGCGGTTGCCGAGGATGTTGCACGAGAACCAGCCCTTCAGCCCCAGCATCCGCGCCTTGAGACCGGGCGCGACGATGGTCTTCATCAGGGTCTGGCCGGTCTTGAAGTCTTTGCCGGCGATCGGGACGCGGTTTTTGACCGCGAGGTCCGCCAGGGCGGGGACTTCGCCGGAGAGGTTGGGGGAACCGTTGGCGTAGGCGACGCCCATGCGGATGGCGGCGTACGCGTAGAGCATTGAAGGAGGGATGATCGCCAGGTTGTCCTTCATCGCCTTCTCCAACCCCTCGATGGTCTGGAACGCCTCGTGGTTCCGCACGTCCTGGTAAATTTCCGTGGAGCCGCACCAGCACATCGCCATCCGGTCCAGCCCCTGTTCCCGCTTGAAGGTTTCGATGTCCTTCATGATCAGTTCGGCGGCTTCCATCTTGTTCTTGTATTTTTTCCGGTTGGGGCCGGAAATGTTGCGCACGAACTCATTCTCGAAAACCGCGGGCCAGGGTTTGATCGCTTCCAGTTCCCGCTGGACGGAAGCCAGGTCTTTCTTGTCGATCACTTCGCAGGTCAGCGCGGCTTGATAGCAATTCTCGTCGTAGATGTCCCAGCCGCCGAACGCGATGTCTTTCAGGTCCGCGAGGGGGACGAAGTCCTTGACGAGCGGGTAGGACGCGTTGGTCCGTTTGCCCAGCCGGATGCGGGAAAGTTGCGTGACGGACCCGTAAGGCTCGGCCAGTCCCTTGTTGATCAGATACACGCCCGCGATAAAGGTCGAGGAGACCGCGCCCATGCCGGGCAACAAAACCCCCAGTTTGCCTTTTGCCGGTTTGATTTCTTTTCTCAGTCCGCGATACTCGTAAGTCGCCTCGCCCATCTGTAGTTTTTTCTCCCTGTTCTAAAAAATTGTGTCCGTTGCCAGGATCGTTTAAATCGTTTAATGCGTCCGCGACGGCGCCGAACGCGCCGATTTTTCCCGGAAATGAATCCACAGGAGGACCAGGAAAAAGAAAGGGGCTCCCGCGGCGCCGAGCCCCAAAAACCAATCCAGCTTGCGAAAGATCGCCAGGACGATTACCAAGTATATAAAATCCCTGCGCGAAAGGAAATCGACTACTTTGACCGTAGCGCTTTTTTCCTCGCTGGCGGAGACGGAGGTGTAGAGAGGCTCCTTGTCCGATTTTTCGCGCATGGTGTTCCAGTAGATCCACCCCGCCGAGGCCAGGGTCCCGAAAATGGCCAGTCCCGCCAGGACGTAAGGGTAGACCGACGCCGCCCTCCGGCTCCATTCGAACCCCAGGGCGAAAAACACGGCTGAATGTACCACATTATCCCCCCAGTAATCCAGAAGTCCGCCAAACCGGCTTTGCTGAAACCGGATCCGGGCCAGTTCCCCGTCGCAACCGTCGAGGATGGAGTGCGCCAGAAACAGGCACGCTCCAAGGACCTGGCAGAAACCCTGTCGCGCGCCGAGGAACACGGCGCCCACGAGGCCGATCAGGATGCTGACGATCGACATCTGGTTGGGCGTGATCGGGGCGTCCACCAACCGCCGCGAGATCGCGAGCGATATCTTCCGCTCGACGTGTTTCGACATGAACCCCTCCGTGTCCTTCACCAGGGCGTTGAAGAGGAGTTTTTCCACCTCCGGAATCCGCTCCGCGGAGTCGAGTTTATAAACTTTCCCCTCCTTGATGGGGACGGTCGTCGTGCCGGACTCGGCGAAGAGTCTGACGAAAAGATCGGAGGCGTCCCTATAAAGAGAGACCTTTTCCAGCCATTCTCCAGGATTGTCCGTCCTGTAAACCAAGGCCGGGGAATTCGCGCCGGTCATGAATTGACCCGCGCTCCGCCCCAAGGTCCGCAAGGATTCCAGGTAGCGCGCGTCGGGAAGATAGCCTTTTTTCAACAGGACCAGACAGGTCTCGCCGGACGGTTTGGACCATTCGCGAAAAACATCGCCGTCCCCGCCCGAGTCGTTTCCCGGAACAAACAGCGTCGAGTCGAACCCCGCATGGGAGGCGGATTTGCGGAGCCGGTCGGCAAAAGTCAGCCCGGCCACTTTCCGGGCCAGCAGGGCGTCCCTCTCCGGCGCGAGGACGACGAGAACGGAACGGCCCATGGTCAATCGCCTCCTTCGATGAACTTGAGGTCCAACGGCGCGCTCCGGGAGCCGTCCCGGTGGGAGCGTTGGGCTCCGTCCGTCAGCAGAAGGCTGAGCGCCGCCTCCCGGAAATTGCCGTCGCGGAACTCCCGGTCGGTCATGGAACGGACGAAATCCCGCATGACGAAGGGATACCATTCCGGATGGTGCGACCCCTTGGAAAGGACTTCGTCAAAGGAATATTTTTTCTCTCCCTCGTCGTTGACGCAATGGATGACGTCGTCGAGGATTTTCAACTCCCCGCGGGTCCCGGCGATGGTGATGGCGTTTTTCCGCTCGTCCGCCGTCCAGGTGAAAAAAAGCTCGGCCTCGGACGTGTCGAAATCGATTTTGACCGTCGCCGTGTCCTCGACCGCGAGGTCCTTGAACTTGCGGTTTTCCAGCGAACCGGAAACCCGGCGCGGCTTGCCTCCGGCCCAGCCGCACAGGACATAGAAGGCGTGCCACCCGTGGTCCACGAGGATCCCGCCCCCGGACAACTCCGGTTGCAGTCTCCAGTTCACGTTGTTTTTTCCGGTCGTCACCGCCGCGGAAGGCCCGGTGCGCAACACCTCGTAGCGGATGCGCTTGATCTCGCCGATGCGGTTGGAGCGGAGGAGTTCGGACGTTTTCAGGAATATGGGGGCGAACTTCCAGTTATGGGACGTATATACGGTTTTGGAGGAGGACGCAAGGTAATCCGCTATTTCCTGCAAATGGCCCTCGCTCAACACCAACGGCTTTTCGCAGAGGACGTGCAGGCCCCGTTTCATCGCGGCGCGCAGGTATTCGATGTGGCTGGCCGGGGAGGTGGCGATGTCCACGAAATCCAACTTTTCGTTGGCGAACAGGGCGTCGGCGGAATTGTAAAAGCGGCCATGCGGGAGCTTGTCCGCGGCGACCGCTTTTCTCTCGGGGTCCTGGTCGAAAACCGCGACGATCTCCAGGTCCGCGCTTTGCGTCAGGGCGGGGAGATGGCCCTCGACGGCGATGAAACCAAAGCCGACGATCGCCCCCTTCAGCTTCGGCATCGGCGGTCACCGTTCCCTGGCGACGGTTTCGAGGGCGCCGGTCAGGATGGCGACCGCTTCCTCCGCCTCGGCCTCGGTCATGACGAGGGGCGGGTTGATGCGGATGTTATGGGAATAACACATGCTGATGAGCCCGCGCGCCAGGCATTCGTGGAACAGTTTGAGGGTCAGTTTCCTGTCCAGCGGCTCCTGGGTCTTTTTGTCCTTGACCAGCTCGACGCCGATCATCAGCCCTTCGCCGCGGACGTCGCCGACGATGGGGGACTTCTCCTGGAATTCCAGCAGGCGTTTTTTGATCAGGGCGCCGACCTTGCGGGAGTTCTCGGCCAACTTTTCGTTGATGATGATCTCCAGCGCCGCCCGCCCGGCCGCCGATGCCAGCGGGTTCCCGCCGTAGCTGGAGGACGAGCCGCTCGGGTTGCCGAAGGGCTTGGTTGACGTGTATTCGCGGGTGGAGATCACCGCGCTCAAGGGAAAACCGCCGCCGATCCCCTTGCCGACGGTCATGATGTCCGGCACGACCCCGTCGTGGTCGCATCCCCACATCTTCCCGGTCCGGCCGAACCCGGTGAGCATTTCGTCGGCGATGAGCGCCGCGCCGAATTCTTTGGCGACTTCGCGGACCGCCGAGAGAAAACCCTTCGGCGGGATCACGTTGCCGGCGGTCCCCTGCATGGGTTCCACGACGACCGCCGCGAGCTGGTGGCTGGTCTGGGTTTTTATGGCGTCGCGGAACTGCTCGACGCAGGCCAGTCCGCAATCGGGGTACTTCAACTTCAACGGGCAACGGTAGCAATAGGCGTAGGGCGCCAGCGAATAGAGGCCGGGCATGAACGGCCCGAGGTCCTTCTTGAAGCTGGTGTCGCCGAGCAGGCCCAGGACGCCGCCGGTTTTTCCGTGGAAACCGCCCCAGAAGCCCACGAACTCCGCCTTTTTTGTGACGGACTTGGCGAGCCGGAAGGCCGCCTCCACCGCTTCCGCGCCGCCGGAAAACATCTGAGCGCTTTTCAGGTCTCCGGGGGTCAACGACGCCAGCAGGCGCAAAAACTCCGCGCGGTTTTCGGTGCAGAAACTGCCGAAGGTCGCGGTGCGGACCTGGTCGGTCATGCGCTCCACGTAATGGGGATGGCAGTGCCCCACGCTACCCACCCCGATCCCGGCGGTGAAATCGATGTAGCGGTTGCCGTCGATGTCCGTGATCCGCACGCCGCGGGCCTCCTTGACGGCCATCTGGGAAAACAGGGCGATGGATTGCAAGCCGGCGGCCATGAACTCCTGTTCTTGCGCGAACAATGCCGCGGATTTTGGGCCGGGAGTGTTATTCATTGACGTAAGGACTCCGAATCGATGTTGTGGGGAAGAAGGGCGCGATGATTGCCGTTATCTCAGGGACGGGAGCGCTTCTATTTTTTCCAATATATGATCGGCGATATGTTTCGAGGCGATATCGCGGTATAACGCAAAACTGGGCCAGGCGTTGAGGTCGATCAGGAAGATTTCCCCGGATTGCGTGACGATGGCGTCGCCGCCGAAGATTTCGACTCCCAATTCGCGCGCGCAGAGCCGGGCGACTTCCTCGAGCCGCGCCCCGTCAAACGGATAATTTTTGACGGCCTGGCCCTTGTGGTAAAAGCGCTCAAACCAGCGTTCGTGGATGCCGTAGAACTTGATCAGGTCGCCCTCGATGTGGCCCTGCGCCAGGACGCGCTGTATTCCCCGCTCCCGGAAACGCGCGAGCAGGGTTTTAAGCTCCGGCCGGTTCCGCGCCTGGCACACGTCCTCCTTCAGGACGGCGTGGAAGTCGAACCGTTTCAGCCATAGCGGGAAGGGCCCGGCGAAGGCGCCGTCGTCCGTCGAGATGGGCGACGTGCGCGGGTAAAAGGGTAGGCCCTCGAGTTTCTTGACGGTATTGTACCGGTAGGTATTGCGCACGCCTTCGGGGGTGTTGACCATCCCCACCCCTTTATTTTTTTGAAGCGCCTCGAGCTTGTCCAGGGTCTCCGGCCGCTCGCACATGAAGAAGACGAAATCCGGCGGTTCGCCTCCCTCCGGGATTTCTTCGGGCGCGAGGACCAAGACCTCCACGTCGCCGGCCGCCTGGACTTTCCGGGCCGTCTCGCGGAGGATGGCCGTGTCGTCGCCTTCCCGGTCGGGGGAATGCTCCATCTCTCTTAAAATGCCCCAAACGATTTTTTTCACGATAATTCCATGTTCCTTGTTGACCGATTTTTAGACGAAAAGGCGCGGAACGGAAACATTACTACAATTCCGGATGCGGATCAAGAATCCTTCGCTCTCGCGGGAAACGCAACGGAATGTTATTATAAGACCAACGCGCCGTTTATACAACTTGCG
>JACQQK010000053.1 GCA_016207065.1 Nitrospinota bacterium | reverse complement strand
GGGGTAGCGCTTGTCGATGGAGACGATGACGCAGTTGTGGAACACCCCTTCCAGCGGCATGTTCATATCGGCCAGTTCCGGCAGTTGCAGTCTGAGGAGCGGCAGGAAAATCCGCTCCGTCGCCTTGCCCAGGTAGAAGTCCTCCTGCGGCGGCTTGCCGACGATGGTCGTCAGGTAGATCGGGTCCTTGCGGTGCGTGATGGCGGTGAGACGGAACACCGGGTAGTCCCCATCCTGCGAGTAATATCCCGTGTGGTCGCCAAAGGGGCCTTCCCGCCGCAGTTCCGCCGGGTCGATGAAACCCTCCAGCACGATCTCGGCGGTCGCCGGGACCTCCAGGTCCACCGTTTTGCATCGGACCAGCGGGACCGGTTGTTTGCGGATGAAACCGGCCAGCAGGAACTCGTCCACGCCGTAGGGCAGGGGGGCCGAGGCGGAGTAGCAGACGACGGGGTCGCCGCCGATCGCCACCGCGACCTCCATGACCTTGTTGCGCTTGCGGTACTCGTGGAAAAAGTGCGCGCCGTCCTTGTGGATGTGCCAGTGCATGGCGGTGGTCTTCTTGTCGAACGCCTGCATGCGGTAGAGACCGACGTTGCGCACCCGGCCGTCGGCGCTCCGGTTGATCACCATGGGGAAGGTGATGAACCGCCCGGCGTCCCCCGGCCAGCATTGCAGGATGGGGATCGTGCTCAGGTCAACAGCGTCGCCGATGTGCACGACCTCCTGGCAGGGCGCGTTTTTGGAACTCACGACTTTCGGAGGAAAATTCGCCGCCTCCAGCAGGAGCGGCAGTAGCATCGCCTTTTCCAGCAGGTTTTTCGGCGGTGGCAGTTTGACGAAGCGGTCGATATCGCGCGCGATGTCCTCCACGTCGGGCACGCCCAAGGCGGCGTTCATCCGCTTGAAACTGCCGAAGGCGTTGATCAACACCGGCATGGAACTGCCCTCCACGTTCTCGAACAGGAGCGCCTTGCCGCCGCCGGGGCTTTTGGAGACCCGGTCGGCGATCTCCGAAATTTCCAGGATCGGCGACACCTTCTCCTTGACGCGGACCAACTCGCCCTCGAACTCCAGCCGTTCGATGAATTCTCGCAGGGAATGATAGACCATGGAAAGAGACAGCCTCTTCGGGTGAAATTTTCATTATAACCCACCCGTCAAGCGGAGATGGAAATTACTTGTCGAACCTATGACCTTTCTTGGAAATCCGGGCGTTTAAAGAGAAGAGTTTTCCTGTTATGATGTGTCGGAAGGAAGTTGTTATATCTACTCTATCCCTCAAAAAAACCATGATGAACCGCAAAACAATCATTCAAAAGATTGAGGTTAATCGGGATTCGATCCGGCGCTTTGGGGTCCGGAAGCTGGGTCTCTTTGGGTCTCATGCCAGAGGCCAGGGGACGCGAAAGAGCGACCTCGATTTTATCGTCGAGTTCGACGTCAAATCGTTCGACGCCTACATGGACCTCAAGTTTTACCTGGAGAAGCTGTTCAAACGCCCCGTGGACCTTGTTTTGAGCGATGCCATCAAACCAAGACTCCGCCCAATTATCCTCAAAGAGGCGGTGCATGTCCCGGGATTATAGGGTTTATCTGGACGATATCAGGAGGCCATCGCCAAAATCCGGGAATACACAAAGGGTCTGACGCTCGCAAAGTTTTTGAAGGATGGGAAAACCGTCGATGCCGTAGTGCGGAACCTGGAAATAATAGGCGAGGCGGGCAAGCATATCCCAAAAACAATCCGCGCGAAAAATCCGGCTGTGGATTGGAATAAAATAACCGGCCTGAGAAATATTTTGATCCATGAATATTTCGGCATCGATGCCGAAATTATCTGGGACATCGTCCGGCACAAACTGCCGGAATTGAAAAAGCAAATACAAGAAATAGCCGGGCGAATATGGTTCGAGACGGTTGTATGTCGCCCAAGGAGTAACCGCCCCTTCGCCTTTCACAACGTCCACGACGATTGGGGCGAGACCTTACGAACGGCTGATTGGCCATGTTGAGATATTTCTTCAAGCGGTTGTTGCACGGGGTTCCGGTGCTGGTGGCGGTCGCCACGCTGACGTTTTTCATCATGCACGTCGTGCCGGGCGGGCCGTTCGACCAGGACAAGAAACTGCCGCCGGAGATTGTCGCCAACATCGAGGCGAAGTACCATCTCGACAAGCCGCTCCTCCAGCAATACCTCCTGTTCATGGCCCAGATCCTTCAAGGGGACCTGGGGCCGTCCTACAAATACCTGGGCCGGGACGTGTCGGCGATCGTCCGCGACACCTTCCCCGTATCGCTCACGCTGGGGTTGTGCGCCGTCCTGGTGACGCTGGGGCTGGGCGTTCCCGCCGGAATCTTGTCGGCATACAAACAGAATTCCGCGTTGGACAGGACGTGCATCTTTCTGGCGACTCTGGGCATTTCGGTCCCCAGCTTCGTGCTGGGCGCCCTGTTGATCCTGGTCCTGTCGCATTATCTGCATCTTTTGCCCCCGGCGCTGTGGGAGGGGCCGCGCCATGCGGTCATGCCCGCGTTCGCCCTTGGGGCGGCGTTCGCGGGGTACATCGCGCGGCTGACGCGTTCCACCATGCTGGAGGTCCTGTCCTCCGACTACATCCGCACCGCGCGCGCCAAGGGGTTGAGCGAAGCGTCGGTCCTGCTCAAGCACGCGTTGAAAAACGCCGTTTCGCCCATCGTGTCCGTCATGGGGCCGATCGCCGCCGGACTGGTGACCGGCTCGTTCGTTGTCGAGTACATCTTCTCGGTTCCCGGAATGGGGAACTTCTTCATCACCGCCGTGACCAACCGCGACTACCCGCTGATCATGGGGGTGACGCTGATCTACGCCGCGCTCATCGTGCTGGCGAACATCGCGGTGGACATGGTCTACGTCTGGCTTGACCCGAGGGTGAGAATTTGAACTCCCTGTCCCTGCCCGCCAAAGCTAGCGCGATATTTCTTTCGGTTGTCCTTGTCGTGGCGGTTTTCGCGCCGTGGATCTCGCCGTATTCCTACGAGGCCCAGGACGCCGCGAGCGTCCTTTCCCCACCCAGCGCCAGTCACTGGATGGGGGCCGACCGGTTGGGCCGCGACTTGTTTTCCCGCATCCTCTACGGGGCGCGGATTTCCCTGTTCATCGGCGTGTGCGCCACCTTGTCGGCGGTATTGATCGGCACGGTGTACGGGGCGGTATCGGGTTATGCCGGCGGCCGGACCGACCTTTTCATGATGCGCGTGGTGGACGTGGTTTTCGCGCTCCCGGACCTCCTGTTGATCATCCTGATCACGGTGGTTTTGGGACGCGGGGTCGCGGCGATTTTCATCGCCCTCAGCATGGTGAGCTGGGTGACGGTCGCCCGCCTGGTGCGCGGCGAGACGCTCCGCATCAAGGAGTTCTCCTTTGTCGAGGCGGCCCGGGCCCTGGGGGCCGGCCATGCCCGGATCCTGTTCAACGAAATCCTGCCCAATATCCTGGGATTGCTGATCGTCACGCTCACGTTCCGGATCCCGGCCGCCATCATGGCCGAGTCGACGCTCAGTTTCGTCGGCCTGGGGATCGCCCCGCCCGCCAGCAGTTGGGGGACGCTGGCGAACGACGGCTGGACGTCGCTCAAGTTTTACCCGCACCTCATCCTTTACCCGTCGCTGGCGATCTTCGCCACCATCCTGTCGTTTAACTTCCTGGGCGAGGGATTGCGCGACCTTCTGGACCCGCGCGGCAAATCCAAACCGTCCTAGGTTCCCAAAACGCCCGATGATTTTAGAGTTTAATCCGACCCCTAAATTGGTATACAATGAGGGTAATGCAATGGAATGGCGAGGACGGGAGCTTGCGGGAAACCTCGCATAAGTCGTAACTTATTCATTTTTTGGAGGAAAAACATATCGGAAAATAACGGGTTGACAAGGCTGGGAAGTAATTATAAATTAGCCCGGTTTTTTCATGAGGCAGGTTTCTTTATGAGGCTCGACAAATAAAGGATCCGTACCGATGAGTCAAATCAAAGCCGATCTGATATGCGAGATTATCCGCCGCTCTCAGACCAATCTTCTTGGGAAAAAAGAGACGGCGGCGGTCAAGGGTCGCGAATGCGACGAGCAAAGCGTTCTGGAATGGATAATGAATAACGCGGCGGAATATCGAAGTAGTTTCATGGCCCGGCTGGAAAATTACACGATGACGCAATTGGGAGAGATCCTGAAGGCGCTCACCGAATCCAGCCAGGACCTCACCGAAATTCTGGAAACCGTTCCCGCCTACCCAAAAAAAAAAGCCGACTGCTGTAGCTAAAGTTGAAAGACCAAAAAACAATGGACGCGAGCCAAGCCGCTCCCAACACGGGAAAAGAAGAAACGCCGCCGGCCCCGGCGAAAGGGGCCGACGCGGCCAAGTCGCCGGCGGAGAAAGCGGCCGCCGCCAAAGCCGCCGCGGCGGCCAAAGCGGCCGCGAAAAAGGAGGAAGCCGGCGGCAAACCTCTGGCCGATAATGGCGACGGGACGATATCCGACCCCAACACCGGGTTGATGTGGAAAAAGACCGACGCCTGGCTCGATACCCGGAGGTTTTATAAATGGTCGGAGCACAAGGGTTATCTCGACGAAATCAACAAGAAGAAATTTGCCGGTCATAGCGACTGGCGCCTGCCTACCAAGGCCGAAGCCGCCACTCTGGTGGACAAGACCAAGAGTCTCCTCGATAAAAACGGGATTATCATCCCCATCGATCCGGTCTTCCAGTCCGGTTGCGCCGCCAATACCTGGATCAGCGAGTGCGCCGACGACAAGATCACCCGTTTCGACCTGAAGATCGGCATCGAAACCCTCTATCCCACCGCGGACATCTGGAGTTCCATCTGGGCGGTGCGCAAGCCTAAATAATCACCGCTTCCTCCCCTGACGTAACCATCCGCGAATGATCCGGCTGGCGATCTCCGGATTGTCGCCGACCCATCGTTGCATCGTTTTCCGTTTTTTGTTTCCCGGCGTTTTCGGCAGGACCATGGCTGGCGTCTGTTTTGCGCCCATCGGCGGTTTGACGGGAGCCGGGGCCGGTTTGGGTTTCGCTTGCGGTTTGGGTTTTATCGGGACCTTCCTGGCGGGCGGCGTCTTTTTCTCCGGTAGCAAAAGGACGACCATCAGGACGACGATGGCGACGATGAAGAAGATGCCAGCGATCAGCCAGGGGTCCATTGGGCGGGTTCAGTTGCCGGAAATGAAAAACTTGATGATGAGGTCGCCTCTTTTTTTCCCCCAGAGGATGGCCGCTCCTTCTCCGGTCAGGCGCAACTCCTCGCCCGTGAGGGTCCCCTCCTCGACTTGAATGGCGCGCACGGCGTCTAGCGTTTTTACTTCCAGAGTCCCCCCCGTTTCCGCCAGTTCCGGCGGGATTTTGATCTCCGCGTAGATGTCGCTTTTCACCCGTTTGAACCGCGGATGCGGCAGGGTGTTGATTTTCAGGAACAAGTCTCCGGGGGGGCCGCCGTTTTTGCCCTCGCCGCCCTTGTTTTCAAAACGCAAGGTGAATTGGTCGGCCACCCCGGGAGGGATTTCGACCTCCACCGTGACCGGCGCGACGGTTTGCCGCTTCCCTTTGCAGATCGTGCACTTCCCATCTCCGGCTTTACCGGTTCCCGCGCAGGCGGCGCAGTTGACGTATTTCTCATAGGCATAGGTCGTCTTGCCGCCGAGAGCCGCGGTTTCAAGCGGCACGTCGATGATGAACTGCAAGTCGAACCCGCGGGTGGGGGTGTCGGGGTCGAAGGGAGCTTCCTCCTGTTGGAAGCCGGTCCGCGAGAAGGGTTCCTGATAGGACGAACGGGTTTCCCGTTCGAAATCGTATTCGTTCCAGTTCCCGGAGTAGGCGGAGCCTGGACGCGGACGAGCGCGGGAGCGCGACCGGGAGGAGCCCTCGTTGGACCGTTGCCGGTCGTAGACCTGCCGCTTTTTTTTGTCCCGCAAAGTTTCGTACGCGGCGGTGACGGTCTTGAAGATTTCCTCGGACTTTTTGCTTCCCTCGTTGGCGTCCGGATGATGCTTTTTGGCGAGTTCCCGGTACCGCTTTTTGATTTCCTGTACGGTAGCCTGCTTCGGGACGCCCAGTATTTCGTAGAAATCCTTTGTTTTCATCTGGCTCTTGGAGGTAAACGCAATAGCCGGGCACGACCCAGCCTGACTGATTCTATCATTTTATCCCTATTCCTCGTCGCACTTCAATATCGAGGACCTATCGAGTCGTTTTTTCGACAATATGCGGAATCGACTCATGCCAGTCCTGCGGACTCTTCACGTTTCACTATTATTTTCTCATGGTATAAAATGTTTCCGAACTTGCCCCAAAAAAGAGCCAAAGTCGTCATGGATCGAGTCAATAAGAGCAAAAGAAGTTATATTATGTCCTGCGTCAAGAGCAGGCATACGAGCCCGGAAATTTTAATCCGTAAAGAACTCCACAAAATCGGATTGCGCTACCGTCTGCACGATAAAAATCTACCAGGGAAACCGGATTTGGTTTTCCCGAAATATAAAGCGGTTGTGTTCGTTAACGGGTGTTTTTGGCACGGGCATAAATGCTCCAAAGGCCGGTTGCCGAAATCCAATTTGGTTTTCTGGAGGGAAAAAGTCGAAAGAAACCGGAAAAGAGATTCGCAAAACGCGCGGAGCCTCCGGCGTCTGGGCTACAAGGTCTTGGTTGTCTGGCAGTGCTCTATCATGGGAAGGAGAAAAATCGAAATTCGGGCGCTAGGGGAAAAAGTAAGAAGATGGCTTTGCTCGAAAGGGATTGCCGGACGCTAATAAAAAGATGTAGGCCTGACCCCTCCGTAGCCGGGCGGCCGGTCCGCATGGGTTTGGAGCTACGGTCCCCCATGCTTCGCATCTTTAATGTAACTCCAAGGGGCCTTTATGGCAACCGATTTTGAAGTCTGGGTAGACGGATAAAAATCCGCGAACGAAGCTTAAAAACTTAGACTCCCGGCGGGTGCGATATGTGTCCCGCAGGGGAAGCGTTTGGGCCGATTCTCTCTAGCCTAGAGAAAATCCCCGTAAATCGTCGGGAGTGATCTCCGCGGCCGACACCAACTTGTAGTGTTTTTCTTCCTTCACTTTTACCTCGTTCCCGTCGAGACACAATTCGAACATGGCTATTTTTCCATCGGGCATGAATTGGGCCGAGATCGCCCGGCAAATCAAAAGAGGAAATTTTTCCTTGCAACAAGCGATGTCTTGTTTTGTTTGTACAATGGCAAGCCGGTCTTTTCCGCCTTTTGCCTGAACTGGGATAACGAATTGAGCCCCGTGTTTGTTAACGCCGACATAAACCTCGTCGATCTCGATTTGCCCCATTTCTCGAACTGTAGTTCTAAGATGGTTCTGCAACGAATAGGCGGTAATACCGAGAAATATATCCACCAACCGGTTATATCTTACCTTCGCAAGCAATGCTTGCTCGTCGTTCATCGCATTGGCCGATATTATCTTTGGTGTCGCATCCGGGATTTTGGCGAGTAAAAGATCGTCGCGGGGAATGATTCGGTTGATTCGGGCGAGTCTGAATTCGTATTGCGACCGACCGGCGGGTTCGATTATCCACTCGAGGCCTTTTTTAGACGTTCGCGTTATCTCGTCGGGAAGGGGTTTTCGGTAGCGGTACGAATAAATCAAATCCCCGAGATTTTTCGGTAGTTTTATTTCGTGCTTCTTGGCGATTTCCTCGATTTCGCTCCGCTCGAATGAGAATTTGTTCGATCCGGGGCGATAATGCCGCTTGAAAATCTCCACTATCAATGAATCATAACGGTTTTGTTTAGGCATTTACCGCAACCCGCAGTCGTCGCCCCGTAACGTCCGAAGGAACTTCATAAAGTTCGGCGGCCTGAGACATATTTAACGAAAGTAGCGACGGATCGCCCATCTTAAGAGATTTTCCGGGTTTTTTCGGTTTTGCTCCTAAAACCGCTACAATTTGGGAAGCTATGGCCTTGGCTAAAAGCGGTGGAACTGAGTTCCCGATCTGCCTGAACCCGTGCCACTTAGTAACGTGGAAACGGAACCAATCGGGGAAGGAATGTAATCGCGCCGCTTCGCGAACGGTAATGC
Organism: Nitrospinota bacterium; assembly: GCA_016207065.1. GTDB lineage: Bacteria > Nitrospinota > Nitrospinia > Nitrospinales > JACRGP01 > JACRGP01. Next base: position 10,852 of record JACQQK010000053.1, on the reverse strand, counting down.
AACGCGGGGTATAGGGATGTATCGGACGAGGAGACGTATAGGCTCCTCTGTCGCTTCCTGTGCCCGCCCTTAAGGTATTACAAACGCCATTGGGGTCAAGTTTGTGAAATCGGCTTACCGGCTCCGTTTCTCCGAATTTTGCCTTCTTGAAACGTAGCTTGGACTCCGGCGTATGTTCGGTACGGAGACTTGACGTCAGGATATCGCGATTCCATTCGCGGGGATAAACGTAATCGCGTTTAAGCTCGACTATTCCACGCAAATACTTCGCGTATTCGCTGGGCGGGCCGAATTTGGCGCGGGTCCAATCCCGATGCCGGAGTTCCGGATAGTCATCCGCCTCGGGAAGATCGCCGATAGCGTCCCATACGGTCGGACCGATCCGCGAACCGTCGAGGTCGATCTTGGCGTTTCTGCTTGGGCGGACGAACAAGGGGCCAGGATAATCGGGCAATTCGAACTCCCTGCGCGCTCCGATCAAAAACAACCTCCGCCGGTCTTGGGGCACACCGAAATCGACGGCGTTTAATACTCGGTAGGGTTCTTTTATGTCGTAACCTTTTTTTTTGAATTCGTTAATAAATTCTTGGAGAAAATTCCGATGTTTGCCGACGGTCAGGCCGTGAACGTTTTCGAACACGAAGTATTTCGGTCGAAGTTCCAAGACTAGCCGGGTAAACTCTCCTACGAGGCAATTCCGGGGATCGTCCAACGCCCTTTTCCCGATCATGGAAAAACCCTGGCATGGGGCGCCGCCGAAAACCACGTCAATCTCGCCGGAGGACAATCCGCCCTCCGAGAGAATTTTATCTCCGGAAAGCTTGCCAATGTCCCGGCAAATGACTTTAGTGTTTGGAAAGTTGTATTGGTGAGTGGCGCTATGAACGGGATCTATATCGACGGCCGCTACAACGTCCATTCCTGCCTGCTCGAATCCCAAGCTCAGTCCGCCTGCACCGGCAAACAAATCGATTCCGATCGGTCTCATCTTTTTTTAACGGTTAACTTCAAGTGATAAAATAAAAATGGAAATTTGCCGAGCGGCGAATCCATGGCTATTATAACCGTCTTCCCCTTTTTATCAATAGGGACGACCGGGATTAAGGATTTCGCGGGCCGGTTCGGCGGAAAGTCCCGCTTGCGCGGGTTTCATGGCGATTTGTTCCAGGAACGCCCGGTGGATTTCGTCCCGCTCCGGTTTGCTTTTAAAGGGATGGAACCGGTCCCGGACGACGATCAAAAAAGCGTCGATGCCGTGAGGTTGGACCGGGCGGGAGGGGAATATCCTGATCTTTTCGAAACTTTTTTTCTCGGCGCGCAGGAGGGTTTCCGCCGCGAAATCATGGGTCGATAACATCCCATGGAAAAAAACCGAGGCGGAGCGGACCCGTAAAAAACCTGCGTCCAGAAATACCGGCGACATGCCCCATCCGATGCCCGTGTGGTTTCGCAACCCGAGGAGCATGACGAAAACCTCGCTTTCATTCTCCGCGAGAGCGGCCCGCGGCGCGGACCATTTTAGAATGTAGCCGCGAAAAATCCGGCTCCCGAAGTCGAACCACCGGGCCGAGACCAGAAAGCAGAAAACCGAGTTGAACAGGAACAGGTAAAGATAATCGGCGATCAAGAGATGCACGGCGCCCGCCATGACCAGGCTCAGGCCCGCGCTGGCCGAGAGGTTCAAGGCCCGGGTCAGGACGTGCAGATAAACGATCCTTCTGCCGGTCATCGGCTGGGATTTGAGTAAAAGATATTTCAAACGCAGGGCATGGATCAAGCCCAATACCGCCGTCAGGACCAGCGCCGGGATGGGGAGGGCGAACAGGAACAGGATATAAAGGATAAAAAGCAGTTCCGTCATGCTCACGATTTTATAAGAAATCGGGCGGGCGGGTGTATAATTTTGCTGGACTCCTGCATGGCGGTATTTCGAACGACTTATGAAAAGCTTCGGTTTTTTTCAGGACTTTAGATCGCGGATTGCACCGGCGGGCGTCGTGTTGGGTCTGTTGGTTTTGTTGTGCGCCGGGTGCGCGCACGTTATTTCCGAACGGTTCCGCCAGGAAGCCGGTCCCGCGTTGGCGTTTTCCGAGGCGTTCCAGTCGCCGGAAAAATATATCGGCGGGAAGGTAGTTTTTGGCGGCGTGATTGTCAAGACCGTGAATCTGCCCGACCGGGCCGAGATCGAGGTAGTACAGAAGGAACTGGACGCCTATGGCAATCCCAGTCCGTCGGACGCGAGCGGCGGCCGGTTTATTTTTTCCAAGCCCGGTTACCTGGAATCGGAAATTTACTCGCGGGGCAGGGAAGTCACCGGCGCCGGGAAAATTACCGGCGTCAAGGCGGGAAAGGTGGACGATCGCGAGTATCGTTTTCCGGTGGTCGAAGTCGAGGAACTGCACTTGTGGGAGAAAAAGGAACGCTATTATTATCCGCCTTATTATTGGGACTACTTCGGGCCGCCCTACTGGGGGCGTTACTGGGGGTCTTACCCGTATTGGCGCTGATCGGGGTCGCATGAGGACGGGAGGCAGGCGATGGGTCGCGGCCTGAAATCCGGCTGGCGGGCGCTTGTATTATGGGCGGCGTTTTGCGCGGGAGGGTGCGCCCCGGTCCTTTCCAACGCCATTCTGGAGAGTAGCGACCCCACTCTGTCCTTCGAGGACTTGCGCCGTAACCCCGACGCCCATGTCGGCAAGACCTTGGTCCTGGGAGGGACGATTATCGACGTATTCCCCGGCCCGGAGGGCGTGTGGCTCGAAGTCCTGCAAAGGCCTTTGGGGTTTCGCATGGAGCCGGAAATCGACGATCGGACCGGCGGGCGTTTTCTGGTCGAGATGGGCAAAAACCTCGACGCGAAGCAGTTCGTCAAGCGCCGGAAGATCACGCTGGCGGCGGAAGTGGTCGGCAAGGAGACGCGCCCCCTGGACCAGACTCAATACGTCTATCCCCTGTTGCGGTTGAAGGAGTATCATGTCTGGTCCGACGACGTGTTTACCCGGCCCGTGTTCCATTTCGGGTTCGGCGTTTCCGCGGATTTTTAGAAGAGCGTCGGCGGGTTGACGGCAACTCCTTTCGATTCCAAAGACGAACGGCCCCGACGATACGGAAATCGCTGGAAAAGGCCCCTTGACACCGTCTGGCTCTTCGTCAAAAATGCGACAAGGAAGATCGGTTATCCCCTCGGAAAGGCGAGGCTACACTCAAATACAGGAGGTTGGAATGAGCAAGGTTTTGACTTCCAAGAAAACCGTGAATATTCCCGAAGACGAATACAAGTTGCTCAAGGAACTTTACAAAACTGTCAAGCGCCAACAGTTTCTGCTCAGGCTCGAAGAATCCGAAAAGAACCTGAAGGCTGGAAAGGTAAAAAAGGTCTCGATCGATAAATTAATCGAAAACTTCTAATCCGCATGAAACCCAAGTATTTAAAGTTTGATGCGGCTTTTGAAAAGAAATTTAAAAAATTTACGAGTCAATTGACCGAGACCGGACGACGGCGTCTCAAAAGGAAGCTGGAGATATTCAAGGAAAACATATTTGACGGGCGGCTGAAGACGCACAAGCTTAAAGGGGAGCTTGGCGCTTACCATGCCTTTTCGATCGACTATTCAAATCGAATCGTATTCAGGACGCTCGATGACGGCGGGATTTATTTTGTGGAAATAGGTAGCCACGATATTTGCTATTAAAAAAGCGCTTCGCCGAGGTTCGTCAGCCGTTCAGCGTCACTTCGCCGCTTTCAAAGGAAAGTCGGCTCCCGTCCTCCGTCAACACCGCCAGGTTGCCCGACCGGTCCAGCCCCATCGCCGTACCCCGGAAAGATGTCGGTCCGCGCGTCACCGTGATTTGTTTGCCGAACATGTCCGTGCGTTCCGTCCATTTCTCGACCAGGAGTTCCTCGCCATGGGACAGGAAGTCCCGGTATTCCGCGTCCAGGCGTTCGAGGATGGAGCGCAGGACCTCGGCGCGGTTTACCGGCTCCCCGTTTTCGATGAACAGCGACGTGGCCGCGCTCCGGAACTCCTCCGGCAACTGGTCGAGGCGGTGATTGACGTTGACCCCGATGCCGACGACAACCCCCTCGGAGCTTTCGGTCTTGCAATATTCGGCCAGGATCCCGCAGGTTTTTTTTCCGTTCAATAATACGTCGTTGGGCCATTTGAGTTTCGTCGCGCCGGCGAACTCGCCGATGGCGTCCGCTACCGCCACGGAAGCCATCAAGGCGAGGCGGGGCAGGTGTCTGGCGTCGATCCGGGGTCTCAGCAGGACCGAGAAATAGAGCCCCAAGCCGGGGGCGGAGTGCCAGGCGCGCCCCAGCCGTCCCCGGCCCCGGGTCTGCGAGTCGGCGACCACGGTCAACCCCTCCGGGGAGTTTTTCACGAGACGGTCCTTCGCCAGATCGTTTGTGGAAGCGACTTCGCCGAAGACCAGGACCTCGGAGCCGATAACGGAGCTTGTTAGACCCGTTTTTATTTTTTCAGGGTTCAAATCCGATACGTTGATCATATAAATAAGGCCCGATGATTCCGGTTGGACGCCGCTGAAGGTTGCATCCCCAAGCTAGCATCTTACGAAAATGGCGCGCGAACCTCAAAATAATTTGCCGGAAGCCCCGCGGTCCCGCTACGCCCGCGGAATGTTCAGCGGAAAATGCCTCCATGCAAATTTACTGTCCCTCCGGACGGACGCTTTAAAAAAAGTGATTGAATTGTTTGTAAAATATGATAAAAAACTGTATCCAAAATGGAGTCGATTTGCCTCTGGAGACAAATTTCAAACAATCAAAAACGAGATAAGGAGAAGGTGAATGAAAAAAATAGCTGGTTTCTTGATTCTGACCGTTTTGGTATTTTCCCTTTCGGCTTGTCTGGAACAGGAATTCCCGCAGGGAAAACAAGCCAAGCCGGATAAAAAAGCCGAAGAGGAGAAAAAATAAAAAAGTCCCTGACCCGGCGGGGCGGCTTCCCTTGTGTTTTAGTTTCATGTCCTCGCCGGGTTTAATATAGTTTTTGGTTTTACGCGAAAAATCCGGTTTGCCTCCGGCGCCGGATGTAAGATGTAAAAAGAGAGGCGGAGTCCAGGCTCCGCCATTTCTTTTTGAATCGGCGGAGGCGGGGATGTCCCTTCCCTTTTTCCGGGATATCTTGACACGGACGGCGTTTGGGATGTTACAATAGGTGCGGAATTCCCCGGCATTACTTTGGAGGAATCCGCCGGTTTCGGCATGTGCGCCGAGGCAGAGGCGGCGCGGCTTTAATTCCAGGATTTTCCCGATAACTCCTTTTTGAAACGAGAGATGAGTCGAACTCCCGCTACTTTTGAACAGGCCCAGGAAGCTCACGAGTTTTTGAAGAGCGGATTGACTTGCCACGAGTCGAAAAATTACACCGAAGCCATCGCTGATTTCAAAAAATGCGCTTCCGTCAACCCGTTCGACCCGGCAAACCTGGAGATCTTGCGGAAAAAGGTGGCGGAGGGCGGACTCAAGCTGGTCCAGGAAAGCGCCGTCTACATGGGATGCGCGGCCGTTCATTTCAACAAACTGATGCGGGAATTGAGCGACGAGGACCAGGAGAGGCTCGAGATCGACCAAAACCTGAAAAAGGCTTTTGAAACCTGGGATTAGGTTCCGCCCGATGCCGGGGCGCGGTCCGCGCGCGTTTCCTGGAGGCCGCGGGAACGGCGAAAGGTTTCCCAGGCTCGAAGCGGATGCCCCATGGACACGAATCTTCTACACGAAATCTTCAGGCGCGAAATACACGACCGCAAGATTCCCATCAGTCTTGGCAAAACCTGCCCGGTCAAATGCGCCTTCTGCTACGAAAAAGACCATAGCTACCGCCAGACCTTCGACACCCCCCTGACCACCCAGGAAGACTGGAAGTTCATGTTGGGCGAGATCGCAAAGTGTCCCACCCGCCCGGACGAGGCCTGGGTGATGGGGGGCAACAACTACATGGAGTGGACGGACGTGTTTTTGCATCCCCGCGCCTTGGATTGGATGGAGGAGTTTCTGGAAACCACCGACAAAAAGGTCACCCTGTTCACCGTCGGTTACGTCCCCCCGGAACGGATCAACCGGCTGGCGGAAAAATATCCCGGCAGGATCAATTTCGAGCTGTCCGTCATCACGCTCTCGCCGCATCGCAAAAAACTGATGCCGCACGCCCCGTCCGCGGAGCAGGTCCTCAAAATCATCGACGGCCCGGCGGTGACCTCGGCCAATTTTTATTCTTTCGGACCCAACACCATGTCCGAGGACGCCCAGACGATTTCCCGGATCAACCGCAAATGCCTGTTGTGGATGGGATGCCTCACCCCGCTGAAATACATCGACCCGGAAACCACGGCCTTGATGAGGCAGGGGAAACGTTATCTGCCGTCCGAGGCGAAAAAGATTTATTACGACAACCCTCCGAATACAACCATGATCCACACCGAGTCCTATATCACCGCGTTTTTAAACCGGAATAAAATCCTCAAGACGTTCGACTCCTGCGAACTGGAAAAAAACGACTGGGTGGTCATGGCCGGAAGCGTCTACCGGGTCCTGACCCTGTTCCGCCGCAACCGCGCGCGGTTTCTCCATGTGTCCAACGACACGCTGGGGGGCGATTCCGACTGCACCACGCTACTCACGTTCGAGGACATCGCCAAACGGTTGAACGGTCAGACGCAAGTCTGGTTGCCGAAGGTCATCCTCGAGGGCGGGGCCGGTCAGGAAAAAGACATTTGCGGCACGACCCTCGTCGAATTCAAAATGCGTTTTCCCCGCATCCGCTTCAAAGTGTTGCGCCAGATCGATTCCTACTTGTCTAACCGGAAGCTGTACGAAAAGGGATACATCAAGAACTACGTGGAAGACTACCTGAACAACCCGCTTTCCAAGAAATTCGAGGCCGTTCCCCTGCCCAATTGAAAAACCGGGACCGGATTTTGCCTTGACACGGACATGGGCTTACATCAAACAACCCCGGCAGGATTTTTTTGCGCAAGCCCGCCGCGCCGGATTGAAGGAGGAGGCGAATGCAGTATTGGCTGAAAGTCGTTTTCGTGGACAACCAGGAATTGATGTTGGAGAATACCGAAAAGCATTTCATCAGCGACGACTTGGAGGTCCTCGAAGTCACCACCCGGGACCAGGTTGTCATCGTGCCCGTCCGGCAAATCAAATATGTCGCCTGCGACGGAAAAATATTCAAAAAGTAACCGGTGTTCCTACCTCGTGGCCGACAAGGGACGCTGGCGGATCCATTCTCTACGACAGCCAGCCGTCTTTTATTTCCGGCAGGGGTTGTCAGCGGCCGTCAAAGCCTCCAATTCCTCAAGGCTCAGGATTAAGTTTAAAACCGCCATACGGTCGATCAGGTTCTTTTTCTGAAAATCAAGCAGGACTTGTTTTACCTCTTCCGAGGCCGTAATGGCTTTCAGGATAGCCCCGTTTAATTGTTCGTAAGCTTTGTTTTGGGCGGTCTCGGAGGAGTCCATGGGTTTGGCCTTTCGAACCAGGTTGATCGTTGTCAATACACTATCGACCAAGATAAAGCAAAATATATGCCAATAAAAGAATGTTTTTGCAGGAGGAGGCGTTTAACCGCTTAAAAACCAAGTAGATACGATTGTTTGGGTTGGCCCCCAAATCCCTGCGGGTTCCCCCTATTGTCAATATTCTGACGATATATCGCGGGTGGCGGATCCCGGACTTTTGAGATGCGCTAACGTTTATTTATTTTTAATTTTTCAATAACTTGCCGGTCGCCTTTCGCTTTGCTATCATGAAGGAATCCGTGGTTTGCTTTCCTTCACGCGGTTTTCCGGGGTTTTTTATTCAAACGAGCCGATTCTTTTATCCTATCTTGCAATGCCATTTCCCATTCATAGATATCGCCGATTAAGACAGAGCCCAGGCATTTTGCGGATGGTCCGGGAAACCCAGCTTTCCGTAGACGACCTGATTTACCCATTGTTCGTTTGCGAGGGCAGGGGCGCGCGCCAGGGAATCGGCTCGATGCCGGGCGTGTTCCGCCTGTCGATCGACAACCTGGTCAAGGAAGCCAGGGAGTGCCAGGCGCTGGGGATTCCCGCCGTCATCCTTTTTGGGATACCAGACAAGAAGGACGCGCGCGGGTCCGAGGCGTACAACCCCGACGGCGTGGTGCAACGGGCGGTGCGCGAGATCAAGAACGCAACTCCGGACATGGTGACGGTCACCGACGTCTGCATCGACGAATACACCGACCACGGCCATTGCGGATTGGTCGAGGGAGGAAAGGTCTTGAACGACGCGACGCTGGAACTGTTGGCCAAAATGGCCCTGACCCATGCCCAGGCCGGGGCCGACATCGTCGCGCCCTCGGACATGATGGACGGCCGGGTGCAGGCGATCCGCCGCGCCCTGGACGGCTCCTCGTTCGCCGACACCGTCATCATGGCGTATTCGGCGAAGTACGCCTCCGCCTTTTACGGCCCGTTCCGCGAGGCGGCCGATTCCGCGCCCAGGTTCGGCGACCGCCGGTCCTATCAGATGGACCCCGCCAACAGCGACGAAGGCGTCCGCGAAGCGTTGCAGGACATCGAGGAGGGGGCCGACATCGTGATGGTCAAGCCGGCCCTGGCCTATCTCGACATCATCCGGCGCGTACGGGACGCAGTCAACGTCCCCGTGGCGGCCTACAACGTGAGCGGCGAATATTCGATGATCAAGGCCGCCGGGGAGAAAGGCTGGATCGACCCGGAACGGGCGATGATGGAGGCGTTGCTGAGCGTCAAGCGGGCCGGGGCAAGCATGATCCTTACCTATTTCGCGAAAGAAGCCGCCCAGGTCCTTCGCCGGTAACCGCTCCCGGATTATCGCCTCCTTGGCCAATTTGCGTTCGCCGCGCCGGGCGTAAGGATTATCCGTTTGAAAACAAAAATCGCTATTGGGTATAATGAATATCAGGATGCAATCAAGTAAGGAGACGGATTAATGTCCATTCTGGCTAGAAACCTTAAAACGATACGCAAGGAATTGAAGTGCACGCAGTCGGCCATGTCCGATATCTTGAAGGTCGGGTTCAGGACCTACGTCCGTTACGAGGCGGGCGAGCGGGACGCCCCCGTTTCCGTTCTGGTCAAGATTGCCCGGCTGGGAAACGTTTCCCTTGAACGGTTGTTGACCGCCGAAATCCGCAAGTTCGACCTCCTGCCCTTGCAGACGGTCCCTCCCCGGCATGACCTTCCGGAGGTGAAGACCTGTAATTTCGGCGCCGGTCAGATCGTCTTCAAAAAACCCGCGTGCCAGGGGATCGTGACGGTCGACGATTCCGAACGGAAAATACTTTCCCTGTTCCGGAGGATGGACCCCCATACCCAGGCGGGGTATTTGGAGGACTTGGGAAAGTCGGTCAAGGGGATGAAGCGCGGCGTCGAAAGGGGACCTCTCGTTCCGGCCGGCAAGCGTGTCGAGAAGGCGACAAGAAGCGTTCCGGAAATCGCGGTCTCCAAGGCCCCCGCCGGAAGCGCGTCCCAGCCCAAAAGAAAAGGCCGACCCGGGCGCAAAAAACTCGACAAAAAGCTCCTGAAGGAGCAGATCGACAAATTAAAGCTGATTACCAAGTCCATCAATAAAATCACGGTGAGATGATCCGGTGAGAATTTCGGGAGTCCGGTTTTACTGGAACGGAGTCCTTTTTTTGCTGTTGTTTGCCGTTACGGCCGCCCTTGAGTTGTACGGCCACGTAATCGAACGCGGAATCGGCCATTATCTGAAATGGCAGAACCCCCACCGGCAACAACTGGGAAGGGTTTGGGACAAGGAACGCAAAAGCGTCCTGGCCCAGAGCAAGGTCCAAACCATCCTGTCCAGCCTAGACCTGAAGGAGCAGTCCAGCGAATCCATCGAGTCGTTCCGGGCCCTTTTCGAGACGTTGCATTCCTCCCTGGTCGTTTCCCGCGAGAAGTTCCTGCGCTTGTATTTCGACTATCCGGGCCAGTGGTCGCACCGCATCGTCTCCCCCTTCGAACTGATGGAAATCGACGCAAACCAAAGTTGGAGGCGGGTCCTCCTGAATAATTCCGGATCGGCGATCGCGGTCAGTTTCATCGACGGGTCCAACAACCCCATCAAGGAAATCTCCCTTCCCGCCTCGATATTGTTCGAGGTCCAGTCCACGCGCACGATCAAACGCGGACGGTTGGAGGAGGCCAATTTCAAGGAAGACCTGATTTTCCCGATCAAGGAATTCCTGCCGCTCCTGCGGACGTTGGACCCGGCGACCCAGAAGGCCCTGTTCCCCGACCCCAAATGGTTCCTGGAAAAAAACTACCACGTGACGCGGCTGGGGGTCATGAGCGAGAGTTTCGAGGCCAATCCCCAGACCACGTTGTTCGGCATCGAATACGAAACGGATTTTCACACCGACATCCTCCTCATCCCCGTGCCGCTGGAAGTGGCGAACAATCTGTTGTCCCAGATCGAAAAAAACGATCTGGACAACCCTCAAGGTTCTTTCAAGGACGTGTATGAAGAGCCTTACGCGGAGAAGAATTGACCCGTCCTCTCGTCGAAAAACTGTTTTTCGCGGCATTGGGAATCTTCCTCCTGGCGGTTTTTGCCTGCATCGGGGTTTACCTCGTCCTCAGCCGCGACCTCCCGCAATTGCCCGACACGCTGGAAAAGATCAACCTCAGCCTCCCGACGGAAATCTATTCCGTCGATGGCGAACGGATCGCCGTTTTGGGCGAGCGGCGTCCGGTCCCGATCGAGGACATTTCGCCCGATTTCCTGAAAGCCATCATCGCCGTCGAGGACGCGAATTTTTACCGCCATAAGGGCGTGGACCACCTGGCCCTGTTCCGCGCCATGTTC
>JACQQK010000049.1 GCA_016207065.1 Nitrospinota bacterium | reverse complement strand
CCTCTCTTTTCAGAAGAAACAAGAAGCCTGTAAAACCAGTAGCCCAAGCCCCCGCAACCCGATCAAAAGCCTGAGACATTCTGTTTTCCCCCTCCCGTGTAAGGGAGGGGGAAAACGGCATTCCTCGTTCTCCCGCCCCTGAAACCCAGGTAAAATACAGCAACGTCCTTGCGCCAGCGTGCCGCTGGACCCAATGGGCTTGGGCCAGATGGCGAATGGGCGTCATCGAGGGCAATCCGGGCTTGGCCATCCCGCTCCGGGGCGGTCCCCGGCCAGCGTGCCGCTGGACCCAATGGGCTTGGGCCGGATGGCGAATGGGCGTCATCGAAGGCAATCCGGGCTTGGCCATCCCCGGGGCGGTCCCCGGCCAGCCTGTCGTCTGGATTGCATGGTCTGCGACGCATCAGGACCGTTTTACCGTCCGGTTATTCCGCAAGCCCGGTCTTTCCAGTAGCCCAAACCGCTAATTTTATTGATTTCCATTGATTTTAAGGCTTGCCGGGCCCCTTTTAAGGGGGCAAGGCCGGACCGCAATGGAAAAAGCCGCGCGGCGGACAAAAAAATTATGCGGAATCCTGCGCGCAATAATTGACTTTGAACCTTAGTCCCCATAAAATAACGATGAATTTCCAGAAATTTGGAAGGGGAGCTTTTTTCGCGGATTTCCCATGGGGCTTCCTTTCGCCAAACGGCGCAGACATCGCCATCGAACGGATTTAACTTCATTTTCAAATAAATACAGCAAGAGGAGAATTTCCGCATGGATGCCGTGCAAGAAGCGCCCGCCGGTACGCAAACGGGCAAGGAGACCATCAAGATCACCGTCTGTCTGAGCCTCAGCGGTCTTGCCGAAGGCGGGATGGACGTTTACAAGGAATTCGAGAAACAGATCGCCGGTCTCCAGGGAGGCGTGGAGCTCGGCGAGCGCCAATGCAATCTGGGCCAGGTCGGGTGCCGGGGCTACTGTTCCCGCGACGTGCTGGTGGACGTGTACGTCCCCGGCCAGCCGCGGGTGACCTACGAAAAAGTGAAGCCCGACATGGTCGACAAGATCCTGAAGGACCACGTCATCGGCGGCAAGGCGTTCGCCAAGGCCGCGGCCAAGGAAGACTACTACGAGACGCTCAAGAAGCAACAGCGCGTGGCGCTGGCGTACGGCGGGAGCATCGACCCGGAGAACATCGACGATTACATCCAGGTCGGCGGCTACGAGGCGCTCCGCAAGGTCCTGACTTCGATGAAGCCCCGCGAGGTGATCGAGGAGGTCAAGAAGTCCGGCCTGCGCGGCAAGGGCGGCGGCGGGTTCGTAACCGGCGTGAAATGGGAAAAGGCCGCCAACGCGGAGTCCGAAAAACGCTTCATCGTCGTCAACGGCGACGAGGGGAACCCGGCCTCGTACATGGACCGCTCCGTCATGGAGGGCTGTCCGCACCAGGTCGTCGAAGGGTTGCTGATCGCCGCGTACGCCATCCAGGCGACCGAGGGCATCATCTACACCCGCTCCGATTACGCCATCGCCGTGAAACGCCTGAACAAGGCGTTGGAACAGGCGCGCGAGCGCGGGTTCCTCGGCAAGAACATCATGGGTTCGAATTTCAGCATCGACGTCTCCCTGCATCTCGGGATGGAGTCGTTCATCAACGGCGAGTCCACCGCGTTGTTGTCGACGATCGAGGGCAAGCGGCCGTTCCCCAAGGCCCAGCCGCCGCATTCCACGGAGAAGGGCCTGTGGGGCTATCCCACCAGCCTCAACAACGTCGAGACCTACGCCACCGTGCCGTTCATCATGAAGAACGGCGCCGACTGGTACAAGAGCATGGGCCCGGAGAACTCCCCCGGGTGCAAGATCTGGGCGATCTCCGGCAACATCAAGTACAACGGGCTCATGGAATTCGACATGAACACCACGTTCAAGACGGTGATCGACGATTATTGCGGCGGCATCCAGAAGAAGAAGGACCTCAAGGTGATCCATGTGGGCGGCGTCACCGGCGGCTTCCTGCCCCCGGAACTGGCCGACACCAAGACCGACTACGACAGCCTGCTGAAGGCCGGGGTCATCATGGGCCAGGCCAGCTTCGCCGCCTATGACAACTCCGCGTGCGTCATCGACCTGACGCGGTTCTCCATCACCTTCAACGAAGGCGAGACCTGCGGCAAGTGCACGCCGTGCCGGATGGGGCTCACCCTCATCAGGAACATACTCGACCGGATCGCCGAGGGGCGCGGCAAGCTCGAGGACCTCGGCAAGCTCCAGAAAATGGCCGAGGAGATCAACGTCGCTTCCCTGTGCGGGTTGGGCGAGACGGCCGTCAAGGCCGTCCTGACCGGCCTCAAGTATTTCCGCAAGGAGTACGAGCGGCACATCGTCGACCAGGTGTGCGACGCGGCCAAATGCACGGGCCTGTACAAGTACGTGGTGAAACAGGACGATTGCGTCGCCTGCGGGGCGTGCATCAAGCCCTGCCCGACCGGGGCCATCACCGGCGGCACGCGCAAGGTCCCGGCGCACATCGACATGGACCTGTGCATCAACTGCAACGCCTGCTACCAGGCGTGCAACTTCCTCGCCATCGCCTGACCCGAAAACGCAAAACCGCCCGGGGCAAAACTCCGGGCGGTTTTTTTTTCGCCAATCTCCCGAACCTCCGAGACGGAGGCAATGCGGCTCTATCCATGGCTTGAACAATATATAAGAGCGATCCGGCTTTTCACCCCCGCCTAACCCGGACATTGCACAAACGAAAGGGGGTGATTGGCGGGAGACCGCTTGGGACCGGGAGACAACGCCTGCCGGGTCGAAATAGGGGATGGGACAATTTGTGCCGGGGTTTTAAATCCCCCCAGCCCCCCTTTGTTAAAGGGGGGATCTTCCCTTCCCCCTTTGAAATAGGGGGACCGAGGGGGATTTCCCAGCTTTCGATTCGATAAAAGATTTTTGATTCATGCAATATGCGGGCTAACCTCCCCCTTGTATGTTAGGCGCTCAGCTCTGACGCATTGAAGCGACATGGATCCGGACTTCGCGTCACTTGCGAGCCAATTTGCCGATGCAAAGCGTGCCGAGGAAATTCTTTTCGATATTTTTCTTCAAGACCCACTCGTCCGGAACGTCCCATAACCCGAAGGAATCGACGAGAAAAGCAGTCGTTTCAAACGCGTCGGCCAAAACGGAGTCCGGGTTGTTCTTTATTTTCACTTCCAGGTTGGAGGTCGATAGAGGGCCCACGCCCTGGGTCGCCAGGGCCGACAATAACGTTTCCGGGTCCTCCGCCGCCAAAAAACGGCTGATCGGCTGGCATATCAACTCCCAAGGGTCGTACCCCAGGAACTTGAAGGCGGGATTGGCGAAGACGATGTTCCGTTCCGGGTCCAATTTGAAGATGATCTCGGGGATGGTTTCGACGATGGTCCGGTAAATCTTTTCGCTTTCGGCGACCTTCCGGAGCAGGCGCTCCTTTTCCTCCAGGGCCTTTTTCAGACGGAGATGGGTTTCCACCCGGGCGAGGGTTTCCTTGGCCTTGAAAGGCTTGGCGATGTAGTCCACGCCGTCCGCCGAAAATCCCTTGACGATATACGCCGGATCCGTATGGACGGAAAGAAAAATCACGGGGATGTGCCTGGTGAGGGGGTTGGCCTTGAGTCGCGAACACACCTCGAATCCGTCCGCTCCCGGCAACATGACGTCCAGCAGGATCAAGTCCGGAGGATCGCCGGTAGCGATGCTTAGGGCGCTTCGAAAATCGGAAGCCATGACGGTAAGGAGCGACTTCCGCTCCAGTATCCTGCGCAAGATGTCGACATTCACCGGCGTGTCGTCTACAATCAGGATCCGCATCCCTCTCAAGTCATGACCGTTGTTGTCCATGTTTTTTCGCCCTCCTCCGGACAGACAGTTTACGGGTTTCAAGATAGAAGGATACGGGATTCGCTGGATTTATTCCCGCCCATGCTGTTATTTCCAGCGCCTCCAAGTCGTCTCCCGGTCGATTTTTCCGGCAACCGGGCGGATTGTCGAGCATCCTACGAGTAATCGTCTTGAGACGCAACTTGGAACGCCTGTATCAATACTGTCATTATCCGAGTCATTCGTAACGAATAGGAGAAAACCCTCATGTCCGGCTGGCAAGAAATCAGCGTCCACCAAACCAGGGAAAAAATCGAGACCGGGGAAGCGGAAATAGTCGATATCCGCGACCCGGATTCCTATGAGGCGACCCACATCCCCGGGGCGATCCATCTGGGCGATAACAACGCCAGGGAAATCATCGCCTCCCTCGATAAAGAGAAGCCGCTCATCGTGTATTGCTATCATGGCATCTCCAGCCAGGGCGCGGCCGCCTATTTCGCGCAACAGGGGTTCCAGGAGGTGTACAGCCTGGCCGGCGGTTTTGAATCCTGGTACAGCGCTTATCCGACCGAACCCTGACCGGTCCCGTTTTAAAAAGACGGCCTCGCGACCCGTCCGCCAACCTTTCCCGTCAGTCCCCGTCTTTGGTCCGCGTTGCGCGATGGCGTGGTATACTTTCCCGATAACGCCAGTAATAGAGGAGAAACGCGCGTGAATCTTTTCGGGAGGACCGTTTCGGTTTTGATTGCCGGGTTTCTGGCGGTCGCGATATCCGGATGCGGAGAGCAGAAAAAGCAGGCCGAGGAGAGAGGCAGGAACGTCGCCCAACCGTTGAAGGACGCCCAAAAAAATCTCAAAGACGCCGAGGACAAGATGCGGGAGCAGGAGAAAGTTATCGAACAGGCGGCGGAGGACGCTGGCAAGGAATGATCCGCTTGCCGCCCCCCGTCCCGCTGTCTTGAACCGGGCCCACCCCCCTGTTTGGACAAAAATCGTCATGTCCGCGCAAGCGGGCATCCAAGAGCGTCTAACAACCGGATGCATTACCGCCCCGGCGCAAGCGCGGGGCGGCATTGCCCACCGGGGGCGTCCTGGCGATAAAAGACAAGCTGGACGAATTGTCCCGGGAGTTCCTTGTCAAGGGAAAGCCGTGGCGCGGGGAGACGGCAAGCCCCGATCGATGATCGGGCGGCGGCGCTAGCGCTTGGTCACGCAAATAAGCGTTACGAAAATGCGCCCTTTTCGGCAGGCTCAGGGCGACAAAAGGACCGTCATGCCGAGGAGTCGAAGACGACGAAGAATCCCGCCTTGGTTTCCCCCGGCGACTTATGCAACGGTCTCCTTTGCAAGGATGGGGGTGAAGCGAGTTACAACGTCTTGCCCATCAATTGGAGGAAGGGCCGGAGGTTCTCGACCAGTTTCGCGAATTTCTCGGGTTTGAGGGACTGGGGGCCGTCGGAGAAGGCGTTTTTGGGGTCGGGATGGACCTCGATCATGAGGCCGTCGGCGCCCGCGGCGACCGAGGCCCGCGACATGGATTCCACCATGTCCCAATGGCCGGTGGCATGGCTGGGGTCAATGACGATCGGCAAATGGGTTTCCTTTTTCAGGACGGGGATGCAACTGATGTCCAGGGTGTTGCGCGTCGCGGTCTCGAAGGTCCGTATCCCGCGTTCGCACAGGATCACTTCCTTATTGCCCTCGGACAGGATATATTCCGCCGACATCAGGAACTCCTTGATCGTGGTCATCATCCCGCGTTTCAGCAGGATCGGCTTCTTGATTTTTCCCAGTTCCCTGAGCAGGGAAAAGTTTTGCACGTTGCGCGCGCCCACCTGCATGACGTCGGCATAGCGGGCGACGAGGTCCACCTCGCGCGGGTTCATCACCTCGGTCACGATGGGAAGCCCCGTGTCCTTTTTGGCTTCCGCGAGAATTTTCAGCCCTTCTTCCTCCAACCCCTGGAAGCAGTATGGCGAGGTCCTGGGTTTGAAAGCGCCGCCGCGGAGCATGTTGGCCCCGGCTTTTTTGACCAGCTTCGCCGCGGTGCGGGTCTGGTCCATGCTTTCCACGGAACACGGCCCGGCGATCAACGCGAAATGCCCGGCTCCCACCTCGACGCCGTTGACGTCGATGACCGAGTCGTCGTGTTTCACCTCGCGGCTCGCGAGCTTATACGGTTTCAGGATGGGGATGACCTCTTCCACCCCGGGAAACGACTCCAGGGTTTGCAACTGGTCCTTGCCGCGTTCGTCTCCTATCGCGCCGATGACCTTGCGTTCCACCCCGACAATGGCATGGGGCGTGTAACCCAGCGATTTTATTTTTTCCTCGACGGACTGGATTTCCTCCGGCGACGCGTCCGATCTCATCACGATGATCATGGTTGTTTCCTAAGAGCGTCTAACAAAATGAAGTTTCCATAACTTCCTCCCCCTTGCAGGGGGGAGGTCAGGTGGAGGCGCCGGGCAAGGCCCGGGAGCAACGCGGCGAAGACACCGGGGACGCCCCCGGTGGGCAATGCCGCCCCGCGCTTGCGCCGGGGCGGTAATGCATCCGGCGCCACGCCGGCCGCCCTCGGCGTCAGCCTGAGGCGGCGTCGGGTCCAGCGTTCACGCGGGTCACCCTCCCCCAGCCCCCTCCCTCAAGGGAGGGGAACGATTGGAGCGTCGAGACAATTGGTTCATTTTGTTAGACGCTCTAAAGGGGGACTTGTTTTGAAGTTAACACAGCCGTGTCCGGCCAGTCAAGGCGGCTGGGCTTTTAAATCCCGATTACATAAGGGGATATCCGCCGGGGGGCGGCGGATTCCCAGCCGTCTCCGCGCGCGTTTTCGGTTTTATTTCCCCGCTGGTCCGCGAGGAATGGATTCGACTAACCGGATATTGCATGAGTCGAAAATTTTATTCGAATCGAAAGCTGGGAAATCCCCCTCGGTCCCCCTTTATAAAATCCCCCTCGCCCCCCTTTGACAAAGGGGGGCGAGGGGGGACTTGAAACTCCTGTTGCGGTCAGAGCAGGACCCCCCCCGGCCCGGCTCCCCGCCTGCGCGGGGACAGGCTTTACAAGGGGGAGCGATTCCGTTCTTTTGCTCGTGCAATATCCGGGTTAAAGAGCCCATCAAAATCCCGTCAGGCAAAAATTGTCCGGGACGAGCGCTTTTTTCTGCTTTTTCGCTGGACTGACGAACGGACGGAGAATCCGCGACGCATTTTAACTTATTGAAAAACAATGGTATTATTGATTTTTTGCGGGGTCGTGTCTACTTTGGCACGGGGGTTGCTTTAACATGAGTGAAGATTCGAATTGGCATGGCCTCCTCCACCGGATTGGGTTTATCTGGGCAAGATTAAACCCAATCCGTGGCCTGCCTTTTTCGAAAACTCCCCGGACGTTTCCAGCGACTGGTTTTTAAAAAGGTTTCAGGGAAAAGATTTCGTGGAACGAGCTTCCTCCCCCTCCCGGATTCGGCCCGCCTGTCAGAAGGTGAATTTGCTCCCCGATCAACGCCGAACTCAGCCCATGGCGCGAATGCAGTAGCGGCGCCTTGGCTTCCCAACCGTCTTTCCCCGGATCGTACGCCTCGTTTTCCTTGAACGTGCCTTTCCCGGACTCGCCTCCCATCACGTAAATTTTTCCGTCCAGGACCTGGGCCGCGATCCCGCTCCGGGCCGTGGGCAGGGGTTTGCGTTGGGTCCACGCGTCGGTTTTGGGATCGTAGGCTTCGTTGGCGTCGAGGTTCTCGTTGTAATCGACATCGACCCGTCCGCCGATGGCGTAGAGAATGCCGTTGTGGGCGGCGACGGCGAGATGATCGCGCGGCGTGGGGATGGGTTTGAGGCGGCGCCAGCGGTCCTCGGCCGGGTCGTAAACCTCGTTGGCTCCGGTGTTGACGAGGCGGAGCATGGATTTGTGGGCGCCGCCGACGACATAGATCTTCCCGTCAATGACGGTCGCCGCCATGGCCCCGCGCGCGGTGGGCATGTGGGCCTTCTCCATCCAGCTATCCGCGGCTGGATCGTATTCGTAGGTCGTGCCGACGGGGGTCCACATGCCCGTCGTAAACCCGCCGATGACGTACAACTTGCCGCCGACAGCCGCGATCGAGGTATGGTGGAGCGGGCGGGGCATGGGACTCCGTTCCGTCCAGGTCCCCGTTCGCGGGTCGAGCGCTTCCAACTTGTTGGTGATGCCCGCGGGGGTGAAGCCGCCGACGATATAGATTTTTCCGTCCAACGGCGCGGCGGACGCCTCGGTGCGGGGCGTGGGGGTCGGCGGCATGGACTTCCAATAACCGGTTTCCTCCGCCAGGACCGGGCCGGTCCGCAATGAAAGACACAGCGTCAAAACAAGGATGATGAGGGTCGATTTCTTCATGGCGTTTCAGTCGTGTCCAGTGGAAATGGCCCTTTATCCCTTCCCCCTTGATGGGGGGTAGCGGCGTGGCCGACAGGACTCGCCCGGATTGACACGCCGGTTATTTTCCGAGCCGGATGCGGTCGAGTTCCTTGATCTGGCGCAGAAGACCGGGCAGGCGGTCGAGTTCCAGCATGTTGGGTCCGTCGGAGGGCGCGTTGTCCGGGTCGGGATGCGTTTCCAGGAACAGGCAGTCGCACCCCACGGCCACGGCCCCGCGCGCCAGGTGCGGGACCATGTCGCGTTGACCGCCGGAGGAGGAACCCTGGCCTCCCGGAAGCTGGACGCTGTGCGTGGCGTCGAAGACCACGGGATAGCCGAACTCCCTCATGAGCACGAGGGAGCGCATGTCCACGACCATGTTGTTGTACCCGAACATGAACCCCCGCTCGGTCAACAGGATCTGGTTGTTGCCGGACTCCTCGATTTTCCGGACCACGTTTTTCATGTCCCACGGGGCCAGGAACTGGCCCTTCTTGACGTTCACCGGTTTTCCGGTCCTGGCCGCCTTGACGACCAGGTCGGTTTGTCTGCACAGAAAGGCGGGGATCTGGATGACGTCCAAGACCTCCGCGGCGGGCTCCACCTCTTCCTCGCTGTGCACGTCCGAGAGGACGGGCAGGCCGAGTTCCCGCTTGATCTTCCTCAGCGTCTGCAAGCCCTCCCTGAGGCCGGGGCCCCGGTAGGAGTGGATCGAGGTGCGGTTGGCCTTGTCGTACGAGGACTTGTATATGAAATGGATGCCGGCGTCCTCGGCGATCCGTTTCAGGCGTTCCGCCGTTTCCATGGCGTGGCGCTCGGACTCGATGACGCAGGGCCCGGCGATGAGGGCGATGGGGTTCTCGCCGCCGATCCGCACCGAGCCGATCCGGATTTCCTTGACGGTCGTGATGTTGGGGCCCATGTTCGCGTCTTCGCCGGTCAAGCGGGGTTGCTGGGCAGGGGTTGGAACCCGTGCGGGACGGGATGCGGCGTCTCGGTGCGCGGGGCCAGCCCGTCCGGGGCCAGCAGTTCGATGACGATCTCGCGCACTTTCTCGTTATTGCCCGCCTTGTGCGCCGCGGTAAATCCCTTTTCCTTCAATTGGAGCAGATTGACGTCCAGCGTGTCGGGAGTCGTGACCAGGATGAACGGCACGCTCTTGTACTTGTCCTTGACGCTCAACAGGTGTTGAGTTTCCGTTTTTCCTTTTCGGAGCACGTAGACGATCAGGTCGGGGTTCAGTATCCCCACTCTCTTGAAGCAATCGGCGAGGGCCACGAACGTCAGGATGGTGAACTTCTCGTGCTTGACGAATTTCGCCAGTTGGATCCGTTCGCTTTTGACGGGGTCCACGATGAACAGGGTCTTGTATTCCATGAAACGTCCTTTAAAGTAAAATGACAGTGTCCTTCCGGAAACAAGTCTAGCATTAAAACCCCGGCGCATGCACCGAAATTCCCAACGCCGGGGACGCCCCCGGAGGCAACGCGGCGATGACGCTGACGCGATCGCCGAGAAGCAGTTTCCGCCGCCAGGCGAAGCCTTGCGGCGGCGTTGGATCCAGCGTTCACGCTGGGCGGCACGCTGGTTTTGGTTTGACTTTATCGAGAACCCTATGAAACAATGAATTCATGCCCAACATCCGGTTCGGCGCGCCTATGGACTTGTTGAGACAGGTTGTTCCCGGATTCATGTTTTTATGTCTCTTTTGTACATTTCCCGTTCGGGCGCAAGCAACTGACCGGATCGTCGTCCTCAAAGTCTCCGGCCCCATCAATCCCGTCGTCGCCGACTACCTCGGTCAGGAAATCCAAAACGCCCACAAGGAGCACGAAGCCCTGGTGGTGATCGAAATGGACACCCCCGGCGGGCTGGACATCTCCATGCGCAGTATCATCAAGGAGATCCAGAACTCCGACGTCCCCGTGGCGACCTACGTGTACCCCAGCGGGTCGCGGGCGGCCTCGGCGGGGACGTTCATCGCCATCGCCTCCCACATCGCCGCCATGGCCCCGGGGACCAACATCGGCGCGGCCCATCCGGTCAACATGCTCGGCGGGGGCGGCGACGGCCAGCAAAAAGCCATGGAGGAGAAAGTCGCCAACGACGCGGCGGCCTACATCCGTTCGCTGGCCGAGATGCGCGGGCGCAACGCCTACTGGGCGGAACTGGCGGTCCGCAAGAGCGTCTCCGTCTCCGCGGAGGAGGCCCGGAAACTGGCCGTCATCGACCTGGTCGCCGCCGACCTGGACGCCCTCATACTGGCCGTGGACGGACGCGAGGTTCTCCTCAATACAAAAACCGAAACGTTGAAAACCAAGGGCAGGGAAATCGTTGTCCGGGAAATGAACAAGCGGCAGAGAATCCTGGACATCATCTCCGATCCCAACGTGGCCTACGTTCTGCTGATGCTGGGGCTGGTGGGCCTGTACTTCGAACTGTCCAACCCCGGCTTGATCCTGCCCGGCGTGATCGGCGGCATCAGCCTCGTCCTGGCCCTGTACGCCATGCACACCCTGCCGATCAATTACGCCGGCCTACTGCTGATCCTCCTGGGCATCGTCATGTTCATCGCGGAAATCAACGTGGCGAGCTACGGGCTCTTGTCGATCGGCGGCATCGCGTCCCTGTTGCTGGGGTCGCTCATGCTGTTCGACAGCGAGGACCCGACGATGCAAATATCGCGGAAGGTCCTCTACCCCATGGTCGCGTTCGCCGCGTTGATCGCCGTGTCGGTCGTCTACCTGGCGGCCCGGTCGCGGGCCCTGCGCCCGGTTTCGGGCGCGGAAGGGTTGATCGGCTCCCGGGGCGTGGTCAAGGTCGACCTGGACCCCGTGGGGAGCGTCCTGGTGCACGGGGAGACGTGGACGGCGGAAGGCGGCGACGGCGCGATCAAGGCGGGGGAAACGGTGGTCGTCCGGTCGGTCGAGGGACTTAAAGTCAAAGTCCGCAAAATCGAGAAGGAGTGAAACCTATGGATACGGTCCTGGCGTTTGGCATTCTTCTGGCGATCCTGATTTTCAGCGCGTTTAAAATATTGCGGGAATACGAGCGCGGGGTGATCTTCCTTCTGGGACGGTACTGGAAGACCAAGGGCCCGGGGCTGATCCTCGTCATCCCCGGCATCCAGAAAATGGTGAAGGTGAGCCTGCGCACCGTGGTCATGGACGTCCCCCCGCAGGACATCATCACCCGGGACAACGTCACGGTGAAGGTGAACGCGGTGGTCTATTTCCGCGTGATCGACCCGCGCAAGGCGATCATCGAGGTGGAGGACTTCCTTTACGCGACGTCGCAGTTGTCGCAGACCACCCTGCGGAGCATCCTGGGGCAGAGCCAGCTCGACGACCTGCTTTCCAAGCGGGAGGACATCAACGCCCACCTGCAAAAAGTCATCGACGAACAGACGGAGCCGTGGGGCGTGAAAGTGGCGAACGTCGAGGTCAAGAACGTGGACCTGCCGCAGGAAATGCAACGCGCCCTGGCCAAGCAGGCCGAGGCCGAGCGGGAGCGGCGGGCCAAGGTCATCCACGCGATCGGCGAATTCGAGGCTTCCCAGAGAGTGGCGGACGCGGCGGACATCATCGGCGCGCACCCGCCGGCCCTGCAACTCCGCTTCCTGCAAACCCTGCTGGACATCTCCGTGGACAAAAACACCACCACCTTTTTTCCCATCCCGCTGGAACTGTTCGCCCCCTTCCGGAACTCCGCGGACAAAGACAAACCGGGGACGTAAAGGGAGGAGACGGCCCCGGCGCGCGCTCCGCCCGGAGCCCATCGGATGAAAGGGAGAATCATTTTACAGACCGTTACCGTCGTCGTCCTGGCCCTCGCCGCTTATACGGCGCTCATACTCCTCGGGGAGAAGAAGATCGTCTTCCATCCCTACAAATATCCGGAAGGGTATTGGGACCCCCAGGCGCATGGCTTGCGCGTCGAGGACGTTTTTTTTCAATCCGAGGACGGCGTCAAACTGCACGGCTGGTACGTGCCCAGGCCGGACGCGGCCGCCACCCTGCTGTGGTTTCACGGCAACGCCGGAAACCTCTCCCACCGGCTCGACAACATTCTGGAACTGCGGCGGCTCAAGATCAACGTCTTCATTTTCGATTACCGGGGCTACGGCAGGAGCGAAGGCGAACCGGACGAGGAAGGGATCTACCGGGATTCGCGGGCGGCTTATCGCGTTCTGACCGGGACGAAAAATATTTCTCCCGATAAGCTCTTTCTCTTCGGGCGGTCCCTGGGGGCGGCGTGCGCCATCGAGGTCGCATTGCAACATCCCGCCGCCGGATTGGTCCTGGAATCGGCCTTCACCTCGGCCGGCGACATGGCCAAAAAGATGTTCCCCATTTTGCCCGCGGCGCGCCTGATCCGCTCCCGGTTTGACTCCCTGAGCAAGATTTCCCGCGTCCGTCTGCCCGTCCTTTTCCTGCACGGCGACCGCGACGACCTGGTCCCCTATGAACTGGGACGCAAGCTGTACGACGCCGCCAACGAGCCGAAGGAGTTTTACGACATCCGCGGCGCCGGCCACAACGACACCTACATCGCGGGCGGGGAGGCGTATTTCGCGACGCTCGACCGGTTCATCGCCAAGACCCTTGGACAAAAGGCCGGATCGTAAAAGTTATAGGGGAGTCCAGAATAGAGCGGCCATGCGTGGCTCGCGAGCATGTCCATTTGCCCCCCTGTGGGCAAGCCCGGCTTTGCATACAACGCGAGGACGCATTGCACTCCAAAACTTTTCCCCTCCAGACTTGTGCAATATCCGGGTTGGGTTCCTTACATTGATTGTTTATATGTTAATTTTTATAATATACTAACATATAATTTAATACATTGACATATTAATTTAAAATGCTATTATATGCATATGGTTATTTGCTTTGATGCTACACATGAAGCCAAACGTGCGTTGGATGCCTTAATCGAAACGGGGCAGTTTAAAGATATTTCAGAAGCTGTCTCAATGGCACTGGTGAATTATGAAGTAATTCAGCGCGCGGTAAAGGAATGTCGCCAAATGTCGAATCATGAAATTGCGACAATCGGCTATGTTACACAGCGGTCAGTCCAAAACGGCCAAAACGAAGGTACGCACCCGGGTCATCAGGTTACAAGTTCGCCGCAGGTCACTCGTCATATCCCAATGTTATTCCAGCTAAAGGAAACTCGGCCACACGACGAACTCCTGTTGCCGGACTTCTCCGATTCACTAGAAAATTATAAAAATATCGGGCCGAAAGACTGGTTTTTCGGCCAGTGGAATCGTTTTCTCCCCGCCAAGGCAACGTGTCGCGCCCTCCTGAACATTACCTATGAAAATCAGCGTGGCATTTCTATCAATGAAGTTGCGGGTAAAATCTCTTACGCCGCTTGCGAATTGGGAGACTACCTACAGATGTTCGATGCGCGTCGATCCTCGCGTCGTGAGGAGTCTCTTGCGGCCGCCTTCCCATCAACAGGTTCTCGCGGCGCTAAAAGTAGGCTACGCTACGGAAACCAATTCGTCGGCACTATGAAGCAGGGTAAGCTGATGGGGTTGCCATCTGCTCTCCAATTAGCCGGACTCGACTCAGCCAAAGATCCAAATCTCTTGCTTACACAAGCAGGCTTACAGTTTGCAACGTTCTCGAATCCGATTCTGGATGGCACGACTCGTAGCGGATATGAAAAGTTAAGCAAAGATGAAATTCAATTCCTCATCCAGCACATCCAGCGCTCTGTTCCAAAAGAGGTTTCGGCCTATATCGCCATAATTGATGCAATCGAAGGCGGCGCTAGTACGCCGGAGAAAATGGACTCCTTTCTACGTGCCCGTTTTGGGTTACAAGATGAGCGATCAATGACAGCCACATTTCTTACGACTCAAAGGACCGGGGCAATTTCCCGAATGGCAGACTTAGGCCTTGTCGGGCGTAAAAAGGACGGTCTTCGCGTTACCTACCACGTCAGTCAACCAGGTAAATATTTTCGCAGACAAATTCCATAACCATGAAAACTACCCATATCACAGATTACATCAGACCTGAGGCATTCTTGAAGCAAGCCACCGAGGCCAAGACGGTCAAGGCAATCAAATCGCTACTTTCCCAGTTCCCCATAATTGACGAAAACGCCTACGTGTTCGACACCAACAATCCAACCACCGGCTGGGTGGAGGGAAAGTTTCACTGGATACCGCTTGGCAGAGACCGTGGCAATGCTGGTCGAATTAAGTTGGCATCGGAACCAGAAGGACCGATTGCCGAACGCACTATCAATGGAATGGAAGCGCTGATCGAGTTGGAGCGGCAACGAGAACTAATCGAAAACCCAAGCGCTCCAGCGCCTCAAAGTCCACGCGAAGCAGTTGTACACTATTTTTCTTTACCGCCGCTTAACCAAATTCCCAAGATGCAGGCAAGCATCCACGGTTCGAAACCGCAGAAATATGCTCGCGAATTGGCTAAACGTCTTCGTGTCCGCATTGCTTACGATAAAAGTCAAAAAGAATTTTCCGTGTTCATCGAAGATGATGGGATCGGACAAGCGCCAGTGAGAATGCACGAAACGCTCTTATCTCTAGGCAGTAGCGACAAAGGAGATAAACTGCGGTAGTTAGGAGTTGTGTTTACAGTCGGTCTCCCCGGTCAAGATATTTTACACGATTTTAGGCGGCTTCTTTGCCCTCCGGTTTATTTTCGAAAACGTATTTTTGATAAAGCGGCT